>CAKSPC010000051.1 GCA_934481445.1 uncultured Oscillospiraceae bacterium | reverse complement strand
GACGCAGCGCGCTGCGCAAAGCGTCTTGGCGCGGAGAACGTGTACATAGTATACCGCCGCGGACTGGACGAAATGCCCGCCCGTAAGGAAGAGGTCGAGCACGCAATGGAGGAGGGCATTATCTTCAAGACCCTCAACAACCCCGTTGAGATCCTCGGCAACGAGCACAAGTTCGTAACAGGCATGAAGTGCATCGAGATGGAGCTCGGCGAGCCCGACGCAAGCGGACGCCGCAGACCCGTCGAGAAGCCGGGCAGCGAGTTCGTGCTTGACGTTGACTGTGTTGTTATGTCCATCGGCACATCCCCGAACCCGCTTATCCGCAACACCACAAAGGGACTTGATACCAACAAGCACGGCTGCTTCATCGCAGATGAGAACGGTCAGACATCCCGCAGGGGCGTGTTCGCCGGCGGCGACGCCGTTACCGGCGCGGCTACAGTTATCCTCGCAATGGGCGCAGGCAAGACCGCGGCTAAGGCTATGGATGAGTATATTAAGAGCCTGTAATTTGTTATAAAACGGCAGTTATGCCCTCCCCTTTCGGGAGGGCATTTTTGTGTTTCGGGTGAATTTGCGGTAAAAACATTTCAGTCGTGCTGTTTGCACATTGTCTTTATGGTGCACAATACACGCGGTCGAGGGGGCGACCCCCTCGCAGGGACTGGGGCGCTGCCCCAGTCGCTGTCCGCAGACAGCGAAATTTCCCTCACAAGTTATGAAATGAAAACATTTCGTTAAAGCAGAAGCAAATTAAATTCACCTTAAACGACAAAAAAGCGCTAAAGGGGGTACGGGGTTAGGGGTGGACAAACGGAACGTTTGTCCAGAAAACGTAAGAGTTTTCCCCCCCGAGGTGCATTGTAAAGTTCCAAACGCCTATCCTCCCCAACAGTCCGGTGGACTGTTGGGGAAAAAGCACGAACAATCCCCTTTTATCTAATGGTTTCCCACCCATTCAATAACCCAGTGCTTGTTGAAAAAAAATGCGAGATACTCTCACCACACCCAGCCACATTTACCATCCTGCCCAAAACACCGACGGGACGCCTCATCGTAATCATTCACATTTTCAAAAAAGGACAAAAAAATACCGCCGACAAGGGGATGTCTGCGGTAAGTTAAAACAATCTGCCGACCGTTTGGGGAAAAACGGTTTTGCTCGGCTTAAATAATTGGGGAAAATATATTAAGAAGTATGTCAGCCAAAAATGCTGCTATACTATCTTGCAAATATTTATTACTCTTTAATTATACCATGACCGCCGCCATTTTGCAACAACAAAACAGCACAAATTTAACCATAAATTATTGTTGTTTTTGTACAAAGCCGTCAGAATGTCATTATCTGTGAGAGCAGCCCCGAAACCAGCAGCACCAGCGGCATGGTAATTATGCTCACGATGGTGGACAACGCAAACTGATTTGAAGCATACTCCGCGTCCTGACCATACTTGTAGGCGAACATTATCGTGGAAGAAGCCGTCGGAGCTGCCGCCGCGATAAGAACAATGTTTATTATCATCAGATCAGCGCCAAGCACACGCATCGGCACAAATACCGCTGCCAGCAGAACAGGAACTATCAGCAGCTTGAACGCCTGCACATAATATATCCTCTTGCACCTGAGCCCGCCCATTATGCCCGCTTTCGCGATAGTTGCGCCCGAAACAAGCATAGCAAGCGGTGTGTTCATGGAACCGAGGTAATCCAGCGGAGTCTGGAGGAAGGACGGCAGCCGCAGACCCGTGAAGAACATGATAAGCCCTATCACTACCGCAAGTATCGCAGGGGAAAGTATTATCTTTATCAGCGACTTCGCCGTTTCCGCCGCGCTGCGCTTGCCGCCGTCACTCATCAGGATAACGCCGTGTATCCAGATGAACAGGTTGAATATCGTGATAAATCCCGTGAGGTAAAATACGCCCTCACTGCCGAACGTCGCTTCGATAAGCGGTATGCCCATGAACGCGCAGTTGGAGTATATCATCGAAAAACGTTCAACGCGCCAGTGCTCGCGACCCTTGCGCACAAATACCATCGACGCGATGATAAACACGACATGCGCCGCTATCGCAAGTCCGCCCGCCCACAGCAGCCCCCGAAGCAGCTTCGGTTCAAACTCCGTCTGATATGCATTGAATATTACGATGGGGTTTATCAGCGATACCGCGATGTTTGAAAACTGCTTCGTCGCTTCGTCGCCGACGAGCTTCTTTTTGTAAAGGAAATAACCCACCGCCAGCAGTATGAACATTATTACCGCCTGATAGGCTATAACAAGTGCCGATTCCATAAGATCACCTCGAAAATTTGCCGCAATTTACCCGCGGCATTTCGGTCGGCCGCGGGTAAATATTATTATACCTTGTTGCCGAAAGTATCAGCCCTTAATGTCGCAGAGATAGTTGTTCAGAGCGCTCTTGAGGGGCATCGTCAGCGCGCTTGCGCATACGATCTTCAGCGCGTCGCCGATAAGGAACGGGATAACACAGCTCATCAGCGCAGGAACAAGCTCGGAGCCTGTCGCGATCATGAACCATACCGTGCCGAAAGCGTACAGAGCAACTGTACCGATGGCCATTCCTACAGGAGCAGTCCAGTGCGCCTTTGTGGGCATATCGGAGAAAATGCCTGTGATAAGCGCCAGCGGGATGTAGCCGATGATGTAGCCGCCGGTAACGCCGAGGAGCTTCGCGAAGCCGCCGGAAAAGCCGGAGAATACGGGCATTCCCACCGCACCTATAAGTATGTAAAGAACGACCGCGATAGTCGCACGCTTACCGCCGAGCATTCCGCCCGCGAGGTATATTGCAAATGTCGCAAGGGATATCGGCACTGCGCCGGGCATGGGAATGGAGAACGGAGCTGCCACGCAGATCAGCGCTGCGAAAATCGCGATGAAAACCATGCTTTTCACCGAGAAAAGGTCGGATTTTTTCTTTTCGTTCATGTTGTACTTCCTTTTTTATTTATTTGCCTGTCCGAAAAGCAAGCACCTATATTGTACAATAAAACCGCATGGATAGTCAAGCGTATATTGCACTAATGTTTTCCTAAATCGAAAATTATTTTAAGCGAATTGCCGATAATTTCTCGTCCGAAACGAACCCGCGCAGCCCCTCGGACACCATCTTTACCAGCACCTCGGTCAGCGCCGAAAGATCAGACGTGCACCCGCCGTCGAACCACATCGAATACAGCGAAAGCACCCCCGACACCGTGAACTCCGACACAGCGGAGAGCGTCACCTCGTCCGTTACGGCGCCGTCGTTCTTGAGCGAAACGGAAAGCGCGCGGCACAGCATGGCCTTTATCCTGCCGTTGCTGAAAAGGTCGGGGTTGAGTTTCATCATCTTTACATAAAACTCGCGGTCGCGCTCTATCTGCGCGCTTATGTCGCGGAAGATGTCCCCCACGTCCAGCACGCTGGCGTTGTTTTTGCGGAGTATCTCCGCAAAATCGGCGAGTATCTCGTTTTCGAGCTCCGTCACGACGTCGGATATCTCGCGGTAGTGGCGGTAGAATGTCTTGCGGTTTATCATCGCGCGCTCCGAAAGCTCGGATACGGTGATGTCGGATATGCCCTTTTCGGACATGAGCTCTATCAGCGCGCCGCGGATAACGCGCTTTGTCTTTACAACGCGGAGGTCTGTCGGCATTTTCCCGCCCCCTTTCAACATGTTTTTATGATAACATATACTGTCGGAAAAGTCAAATGTTTTTATGCGCATGGGGCATATATTATGGCTTCACAGCGCGTTTTTATATTAGCCGCGCAGCGTACTGGTTTTCGCTTCCTCGGGTTTTGCTGACGCAAAACGCTCACATTTTCATTTCGCGGACAGTCGTCCGCGATTTTGCTTTGCAAAACCATGAAAATGCGGACACAAAAGGAAGCGGGGTTGTGGGGTGATCTCCCCATGGGGGAGGTGTCACGAAGTGACAGAGGGGCTGACCGACAGACCAGAGCCCCCGCCACTCCGCACGCAGTGCGGTTTTACGACTTCCAAGGCGCTAAAGGGGGGCGTGGGAGGTACAAACGGAACGTTTGTTCCGAAAACGTAAGAGTTTTCCCCCCACAGTCTGTCGCAATTTACAGCCGTTTAGACTTTTTCGACAGAGTAAAAAGCTTTCCCAATATCTCTTTGTTAAAAACGACCGAAAATGCACGCGAAATTGCAAATAATCCCCCGTTTCCACTTGACAAAACCACCCGCATACGATATAATATAAAACAGATTTGATATCAGCAACGAAAATCAGCGGCTTTTAATTCGGCACAGCGAGGCCGACAAGGTTGAATGTTTTCGTCCCCTTCGGTATAACTGTACCATTATAAAAGGGGAAGATCATAGTATTCATCACCTGTCGCTGTGCGGCAGGTTTTTTTATTTTTCAGAAAGGAGTGCGGCTACGATGTGCAGTACGGAGGGACTTTCCGTAAAGGCGGAAATACTTGACGAAAGCGCGATGGCAAGGGCTGTCACCCGTATTTCGTTCGAGATCATCGAGCGGAACAAGGGCACGGACGGGCTTTGTCTTATCGGGCTTTTTTCGCGCGGCGCGGTGCTGGCGCAGAGGATAGCCGCAAAAATAAACGAGCTTGAAAACCGCGAGATACCCGTAGGCCTTCTCGACATAACCCCGTTCCGCGACGACGAGCGCCGCGCGGGCGAGGCGGATTTCAGCAAGATAGGCTTCGACATCGCCGACAGGCGCGTTATCATCGTTGACGACGTTATATTTACCGGAAGAACGGCGCGCGCCGCCATCGACGGCCTCCTTTCAAGAGGCAGACCCACGGTGATACAGCTCGCGGCGCTTATCGACAGGGGGCACAGGGAACTCCCCATACGCGCGGACTACATCGGAAAGAACCTCCCCACATCCTGCGAGGAAACCGTGAAAGTCATGGTAAAGGAGCTCGACGGCGCGGACAAGGTAGTTATATATGAATGTCCACAGGGGACAAATGAATGACAAGCGGAGGAAATAATGAAGCTTTTACTTAAAAACGGCTATGTGATAGACAGCGCCAACAATTTCGAGGGCAGCGCGGATATCCTCGTCGAAAACGACGAGATCATCGCCTGCCGCCCGAATATAACCGACGCCGCAGACCGCGTTATCGACTGCACCGGAAAAATGATAATCCCCGGAATATGCGATATGCACGTTCATTTCCGCGACCCCGGCCAGACCCACAAGGAGGACATCATCACCGGCGGCGACGCTGCCGTAGCAGGCGGTGTCACCGCAGTGGCTTGTATGCCTAACACCATCCCTACTGTCGACAACGCGGAAACGGTGAAATACATCATCGAAAAGGCAAAGCAGAGCAAGACACGCGTCTACCCCATCGGCAGTGTTACCAAAGGGCTTGAGGGCAGGGAGCTGTGCGATTTCAGCGAGCTTAAGGCCGCAGGCTGCGTCGCGGTTTCGGACGACGGCAGACCCGTAAAGAACGCCCGCATTATGGCGCAGGCAATGGTGAGGGCGCACTACGCAGGGCTGAAAGTAATTTCCCACTGCGAAGATCTCGACATCATCGACGGCGGCATCATGAACAGCGGAAAGGTTTCCGCAGAACTCGGCGTAAAGGGTATGCACAGGCTCTCCGAGGACACCTGCACCGCCCGCGAGATAACCCTTGCCACCGACCTCGAGGTGCCGATACACATCGCGCACGTTTCCACCTTAACAAGTATGCAGAACATCCGAATCGCCGCAAGATACGGCGTGCTGGTCACCAGCGAAACCTGCCCGCACTACTTCATGCTGACGGACGAGAAGCTGCGCTCCCGCGACGCGGACTACCGCATGAACCCGCCGCTCCGCACCGAGGACGACGTCAAGGCGATAACCGAAGGAATCTGCGACGGCACCATCGACTGCATAGTCACCGACCACGCACCCCACGCCCCTGAGGAAAAGGCGGACTTCGAAAAGGCGCCCAACGGCGTCGTAGGACTGGAAACCTCCCTCGCGGCTACGCTCACGGCGCTGTACCATACAGGAAAGGTAAGCCTTAAAAGGATCGTCAGCCTTATGTGCGTAAATCCGCGAAAGATACTCGGAATTGACGGCGGCAGCCTTAACGAGGGCAGCCTTGCGGATATCACGATATTCGACCCGAACGAGGAATGGGTGGTAGACCCCGAAAAGCTCCACTCAAAATCAAAGAACACCTGCTTCAAGGGCATGACCCTCAAGGGCAGGGTAAAATACACGATAGTCGGCGGAAACGTCGTTTATGAGGATACGGAAAGGAATTAAAAACCATGTCACTTGACAGACTTATCGAAAAGATCGAACAGACCCAGAACCCCACCGTCGCGGGACTTGACCCCAAGCTTGACTATGTCCCCGAATACATAAAGGAAAAGTGCTTTGAAAAGTACGGCGAGACCCTCAAGGGAGCCGCAAAGGCTCTTCTTGAATTCAACAAGGGCCTTATCGACGCGCTGTACGACATCGTGCCCGCGGTAAAGCCGCAGGCGGCTTACTACGAAATGTACGGTCCCGCAGGCGTAAAGACGCTCTACAAAACGCAGGAGTACGCCCGCAGCAAGGGTATGTATGTCATCACAGACGGCAAGCGCAACGACATCGGCACCACCATGGAAGCGTACGCCGCCGCTCACCTCGGCAAGGTACGCGTAGGCTCGGAAGAATTCGAGCCGTTCCTCGGCGACGCGCTGACGGTCAACGGATACCTCGGCAGCGACGGAATAAAGCCGCTGCTCAACATCTGCCGCGAGAACGACAAGGGGATTTTCGTGCTCGTAAAGACCTCCAACCCCTCCAGCGGCGAGCTTCAGGACAGGCTCATCGACGGTATGCCCATTTATGAAGTTATGGGTCATATGTGCGAAAACTGGGGCAAGGAACTTTCCGGGGTTTACGGCTACAGCGGCGTCGGCGCGGTTGTCGGCGCGACTTATCCCGCAATGCTGACGGAACTCCGCGCAAAGCTTCCGACGACATTCTTCCTTATTCCCGGCTACGGCGCGCAGGGCGCGGGCGCAAAGGACATTGCCGGCGCGTTCGACAAGAACGGCCTGGGCGGAATAGTAAACAGCTCCCGCGGCATCATGTGCGCATATCAGAAGGAAAAGTGCGACGAGCATGAATTCGCTGAGGCTGCCCGCCGCGAAGCCATCCGCATGAGGGACGACATCATGGCAGTTGTAGGCAGGATAAGCCTTAACAAGTAAGAAAGATAAAGAAAAACAACATATAAGGGAAACAGCGTAAATTATTTTCGGAGGACGAAAAATGATTTTTGAGAACAACAAGAAAGCGAGCCTTATCCTTGCGGACGGCACTGTCTTTGAAGGAAGAAGCTTCGGCGCGGAGGGCAGGGTCATCGGCGAGATAGTTTTCACCACCGCCATGACGGGCTACCAGGAAACACTCACCGACCCCAGCTACTGCGGTCAGATAGTAACGCAGACTTTCCCGCTGATAGGAAACTACGGCGTCAACAAGATAGACCCCGAATCCAACGGCAGCGTGGTAAGCGGATACATCGTGCGCGAGCACTGCGAGGACCCCTCTAACTTCCGCTGCGAGGGCGACCTCGACAGCTACCTCAAGGGCATGGGCATAATCGGTATCTATGACATCGACACCCGCCACCTTACAAAGATAATCCGCGAAAGCGGCGTTATGAACGGCGCCATCGTCTGCGGCGAATACGACAAGGACGCTCTGCTCGAAGAGATACGCGCGTACAAGGTCGGCGAAGTAGTGCCCAAGGTAAGCGTTAAGGAAAAGGAATTCTATCCTGCAGAGAACGCAAAGTTCAACGTAGTCCTGATGGACTACGGCTATAAGTTCAACATCCGCCGCGAGCTTGTAAAGCGCGGCTGCAACGTCACCGTAATGCCCTACAACTCCACCGCGGAGGAGATAAAGGCGCTCGATCCCGACGGAATAATGCTCTCAAACGGCCCCGGCGACCCCGCCGACAACGTTGTTTCCATCAATACCCTCCGCGAGCTTATCCCCGCGCAGATACCCACGTTCGGAATCTGCCTCGGCCACCAGCTTCTCGCCCTCGCCAACGGTGCACGGACGGAAAAGCTGAAATACGGCCACCGCGGCGGAAACCAGCCCGTTAAGGACCTTGATATCGACAGAACATTCATCACCTCGCAGAACCACGGCTACGCGGTCGTAAGCGACAGCGTTCCCGCGGAAGCAGGCGTGGTCAGCCACATAAACGGAAACGACGGAACCTGCGAGGGCGTGCGCTACACCAACGCCCCCGCGTTCACCGTGCAGTTCCACCCCGAGGCGTGCGGCGGCCCCAAGGACACCGCTTACCTGTTCGACCGTTTCATCAAGCTTATGGAGGATAGAAAGTAATGCCGTTAAGAAGTGATATAAAGAAAGTTCTCGTCATCGGCTCGGGCCCTATCGTTATCGGACAGGCAGCCGAATTCGACTATGCAGGCACACAGGCGTGCCGTGCCCTCAAGCAGGAGGGCCTTGAGGTCGTCCTCATCAACTCCAACCCCGCCACCATAATGACGGACAAGCACATGGCGGACAAGATCTACATCGAGCCGCTCACCCTTGATGTTGTAAAGCGCGTTATCGAGATAGAAAAGCCCGACAGCGTGCTCTCCAACCTCGGCGGACAGACCGCCCTCACCCTCTGTATGCAGCTCGCAGCCGAAGGCTTCCTCGAGAGCCACAACGTAAAGCTGCTCGGCTCCAACCCCGAAACCATCCACAAGGCGGAGGACAGGCAGGCGTTCAAGGACACCATGGAGGAGATAGGTCAGCCCTGCATTCCCTCCAAGGTAGTTGAAACCGTTGAGGACGCCATGGCGTTTGCGGATGAGATAAGCTATCCCGTTATCGTACGCCCCGCGTTCACCCTCGGCGGCACCGGCGGCGGTATCGCGGCTACTCCCGATGAGCTGCACGAGATCGCAACCAACGGTCTGCGCCTTTCCCCCATCACACAGATACTCGTTGAAAAGTGCATTTCCGGCTGGAAAGAGATCGAGTTCGAAGTTATGCGCGACAGCAAGGGCAACGTTATCACCGTCTGCTCCATGGAAAACTTCGACCCCGTGGGCGTTCATACAGGCGATTCCATCGTTGTCGCTCCCTGCGTAACGCTTGCGGATAAGGAATACCAGATGCTGCGTACCGCGGCTCTGAACATCATTCAGGCGCTGAAAGTCGAAGGCGGCTGCAACTGCCAGTTTGCCCTGAAGCCCGACAGCTTCGACTACGCCGTTATCGAGGTAAACCCGAGAGTTTCGCGTTCCTCCGCGCTTGCTTCCAAGGCGACGGGATACCCCATCGCAAAGGTTGCTGCGCGTATCGCGGTGGGATATACCCTCGACGAAATCATCAATCAAGTAACAGGCAAGACCTACGCGTGCTTCGAGCCCGCGCTGGACTACCTCGTTGTAAAGTTCCCGAAATGGCCGTTCGATAAGTTCGTTTATGCGAAAAAGACCCTCGGCACGCAGATGAAGGCAACCGGCGAGATAATGGCGATCGCCCCGAGCTTCGAAGCTGGCATGATGAAAGCAGTCCGCTCCATCGAGCTCGGCATGGACACCATGACCAAGAAAGCGTTCACAAAGCTTACCGACGAAGAAGTGCTGAAAAAGCTGGAGGATGTCGATGTCGACCGCTCGTTCTGCGTTTTCGAAGCGTTAAAGCGCGGCATTTCCGTCGATACTATCCATGACATCACCAAGATAGACAAGTGGTTCATCAGCAAGCTGAACAACCTCGTCGCACTTGAAAAGTGGCTCGCAGAGGGCGAACTCACTCAGGAAAAGTATGACATGGCTAAGAAGTACTGCTATCTCGACAGCACCATCGAGCGCATTTCGGGTCAGAAGTGCCCCGAGCACCGTCTTGCGGTATACAAGATGGTCGACACCTGCGCTGCGGAGTTCTCCGCGGACACCCCCTATTTCTACAACACCTTTGACCGCGAGAACGAAGCCGCTGAATTCATTGAGCAGCACCCCACCGACAAGAAAAAGGTCATCGTTTTCGGTTCCGGTCCTATCAGAATAGGTCAGGGTATCGAGTTCGACTACTGCTCCGTTCACTGCGTATGGACGCTGAAAGAAGAGGGCTGCGAAGCGATAATCTGCAACAACAACCCCGAAACCGTTTCCACCGACTTTGACACCGGCGACAGACTTTATTTCGACCCGCTCACCCGCGAGGACGTAGAAGCCCTCATCGCCACCGAGAAGCCATACGGCTGCGTTGTTCAGTTCGGCGGACAGACCGCGATAAAGCTTACCAAGCACCTTACCGAACTCGGCGTGCGCATACTCGGCACGCAGGCGGCGGACATCGACGCCGCGGAGGACAGAGAGCTGTTCGACGAACTGCTTGAAAAGTGCGGTATACCCCGCCCCAAGGGAGAAACCGTATTCACCACCGAGCAGGCGCTCAAGGCTGCGGCGGACCTCGGCTACCCCGTTCTGCTGCGTCCGTCCTACGTTCTCGGCGGTCAGAATATGATCATCGCGCACTGCGACAGCGACGTTACCGAGTATATGGACATCATCACCGCGACACAGCTTGAAAACCCCGTGCTTATCGATAAGTACATGATGGGCACCGAGGTCGAAGTCGACGCCATCTGCGACGGCGAGGATTTCGTTATCCCCGGCATCATGGAGCACGTCGAGCGCGCAGGTATCCACTCCGGCGACTCCATCTCCATCTACCCCTGCCAGAACCTCACCGAGCATATCAAGCGCGTTATCATCGACTACACCGAGAAGCTCGCAAAGGCGCTGCACGTTATCGGTCTTGTAAACATCCAGTATGTTGTATACAACCACGAGGTTTATGTAATAGAGGTCAACCCGCGTTCTTCCAGAACCGTTCCGTATATCAGCAAGGTTACGGGCGTTCCCATGGTAGACCTCGCGACCAAGATAATCCTCGGCAAGAAGCTAAAGGACATGGGTTACAAGAGCGGACTTTATCCCACCGCAGACTACGTTGCGGTAAAGGTTCCTGTATTCTCGTTCGAGAAGCTGCACGACGTCGACAACCAGCTCGGCCCCGAGATGAAGTCCACCGGCGAGTGCCTCGGTATCGCAAAGACATTCAGCGAGGCTCTGCTGAAGGGCCTTGTTGCGGCGGGATACAAGTTCTACGACAAGGGCGGCGTTCTCATCTCCGTTAAGGACGGCGACAAGAACGACGTTATCGAGATCGCCAGCCGCTTTGAAGCCCTCGGCTTCACCATCTACGCGACCGGCGGTACGGCTTCCGTTCTGAACAGAAACATGATCGCGGCAAACCATGTATACCGTATCCACGAATACAAGGAACCGAATGTTATCTCCCTGCTGGAAAGCGGCGCGATAAACTACGTTATCTCCACCTCCGAAACAGGCAGAAAGCCCTCCCTCGACAGCGTAAGAATGAGAAGAAAGGCTGTAGAGCGCTCCATCGTGTGCCTTACCGCCATCGACACCGCAAACGCCCTGCTCGATACCCTCGAGATGAACAAGACCGTAAACGACGTCGAGCTTATAGACATCACAAAGATATAAGCATTAAATCATTATGGAGAACCCCCCGTCACCCATGGCGGCGGGGGATATCCGTTTTATAACTCCCCCGCATTCATTCTGAAAGGAACATCTCATGAAGATAGGCAGATATCCTGTCAAAAAAACCTACTCGATACCCCGCGTTATAGCTGATGTTGCTTCGGCGCTGATACTTTTCGTGCTTGTCCGCACGACGATTTCATTCTTTGACCAGTGCGATTCGATATACAAACTTGCCGCCGTGCACAGCGAGCAGCTCGAAGCGCTGCAGAGATACAAATATCTCGCGCTGATACCCGTGATACTTGCTTTCGCGGCAACCGCGGCGACTCTGATATTCGTGTTCGTTTCTCACAGGGAGCCGAAGAAACTCACGCTTAACAAAAAGAACGCGCAGCGGTATTACGTTATCCTCGCCGACGCGGCAACGCTTATAAGAATACCCGTTCTGCTGGCACTGGTAGAGATTTCGTACTATATGCAGCAGGCAATGCTGGTGCAGGAGGTATCTTATTTCAGCGTACAGTTTATCTGCGATATACTCATTGCGCTGATAATATGGCGCTTCACCCTGCACAGGATAGGCAGGCTCGGGGAGAGCGCTACTGCCGCCCCCACGGACGAAAAAGTTATAAAGGTCATGGCGGTAACGCCGGAAAAAACAGACGCAAAAAATACTACGGAAGGGGAATGACACATGAGCTACTACTGCGACAAATATGTCATAACTGAAAAAAAGACCATCGCGAAAGAGATATACTCCATCACCGTAAGCTGCCCCGAAGCCGCGCACGAAGCGCACGCAGGTCAGTTTGCAAACATCGCCGCAAACGGCTTCACGCTGCGCCGCCCCATCTCGATATGCGGCATAGACCGCGACAGGGGCACCCTGCGCTTCGTTTTTGAGGTGCGCGGCAAAGGCACCGCTGAAATAGCCCGCGCAAACGAGGGCGACACGCTGGATATACTCGGGCCGCTCGGCAACGGATTCCGCATTCCCGAGGGAAAGAAGATAATCGCCGTCGGCGGCGGCATCGGAGTTCCGCCCATGCTGGGCATTTCCGCAAAGACGGGGGCGCTCTGCACCGCGATACTCGGGTTCAGAAGCTACGACAAGATAATCCTCGACGATGAATTCCGCGCGAACGACAGCAATACCATCGTCTGCACCGAGGACGGAAGCGTCGGCATTAAGGGCTTCGTCACCGTTCCCCTCGCAGAGGAGCTTGCAAAGGGCGAAACCGACGCGGTGTTCGCCTGCGGTCCCGAGGCAATGCTGAAAGCTGTCATAAAGGTCTGCGAGGAGCATAACGTGCCCTGTCAGGTATCCCTCGAACAGCGCATGGGCTGCGGCGTGGGCGCCTGCGTGGTATGCTCATGTCTTACCGTAAGGAACGGCGAGGAGCACTATTCAAGGGTCTGCAAGGACGGCCCCGTATTCAATGCAGAGGAGGTAAAGTTCAATGGCTGATCTGTCCGTAAGAATAGCGGGGGTGGAATTTCCGAACCCTGTGATCGCAGCTTCGGGTACCTATGGCAACGGCGAATGCTACACCGAGCTTTATCCGCTCTCAAGGCTGGGCGGCGTGTCCTGCAAGGGCATGACCATCGAACCGAAAATGGGCAACGTCCCCCCGCGTATCGCCGAAACTCCCTCGGGAATATTAAATTCCGTGGGGCTTCAGAACATCGGCGTGCACGGCTTCGTTGAATACTACCTGCCCACGCTGAAGGAAGAGGGCAACGTAATCATCGCGAACGTTGCGGGCGCGGTGCTTGATGATTACATCGCGGCGGCGGAAGTCCTCGACGCCACAGATGTTGACATGATAGAACTGAACATTTCCTGCCCCAACGTAAAGGCAGGCGGCGCGACATGGGGCGTTACAAAGGAGGGTGCCGCGGCGGTAACTCACGCGGTGCGCAAGGCGACAAAGAAGCCGCTTATCGTAAAGCTGACCCCCAACGTAACTGATATAACCGAAATAGCCCGCGCTGTCGAGGCGGAGGGCGCAGACAGTATTTCGCTGATAAACACCCTGCTCGGCATGAGAATTGATATCAAGTCCCGCCGACCGATACTGCACAACAATATGGGCGGACTCAGCGGTCCTGCGGTGTTCCCCGTTGCGGTGAGAATGGTATGGCAGTGCTACAAGGCGGTGCATATCCCGATAATCGGCATGGGCGGTATCTCCACATGGGAGGACGCAGTTGAGATGATACTTGCGGGCGCTTCGGCGATACAGATGGGCACCGCGATATTCACCGACCCGTATTCCCCGCTGAAAGTTATCGACGGCCTTTCGGAGTACATGGATAAGAATGGCGTAAGAAGCATTTCCGAGCTTGTCGGTCAGGTTCAGCCGTGGTGATGATTTGAAATATTGAGCCGTCCTGCAATGATATGCAGGACGGTTTTTCTTGTTTTTTGCGCAAACCTCTTGACAATATATATATATATAATAGGAGTATAGGCAAATTTATACACATAAATATCAGGAGGAATTATATGAAGAACTCAACCAAAAGACTGCTTGCAGGTTTTTCTGCGGCGGTGATGTGTGTTTCCGCCGCAGGCACGGCAGGCGCAGAAACATTCACGGACGACCTCGCATTTGAGGAAACATACGAAGCTGTCAGCACGCAGGACGCGAAAAGCAACATTACATGGGAAATAACCGACGACGGCGTTCTTAAAGTTGACGGCACAGGCGTTATCCCCAGCAACTTTATTGTAATAACAAAGGGGGCAAAAGAATATTCGGCAATCGAGATCGGTGACGGAATTACAGGCATTTCCGAATATGCAATACGCGAAATCGGAAAAATAGGCAAGAAAGTTACGCTCCATATCCCGTCCAGCGTTAAATACATAAGCGACCGTGCATTCGGTAATATTCAAATCTCCAACCTCGCATTATCAGAGGGTCTTGAAAGCATTGGCTACTACGCTCTCGGAAATAATAAACTCCTTAAAGAAGTAAACATACCTGCAAGCGTAAAGGAAATAGCGGCAAATCCTTTTCCAAACAACCATATTACAACGCTAAACGTTGCGGCAGGAAACAAATACTTTGTTTCTCAGGACAATATCCTTTATACCAAAGATATGACCAGGATGATCGTATATCCGGGCGGCAAGCTTGACACATCTTATACTCTTCCGTCCGCACTTACCGCCCTTGATCTTGAGGGAATTTCATACAACTACAAACTTACGACCATTGAACTCGGCAGCAATAAGAACTTTACGTTATCCGACGGCATTCTTTTCAGCAAGGACAAGACCAGGCTTGTTTTGTGCCCGAGAGGATTATCCCTTAAATCCTATGCTATACCCAACGGCGTAAAGGTTATTGAAGACTACGCATTATCCGGTATTTCAGGCCTCCAGTCTTTAACGATACCCGTTTCGGTGACATCTATCGGAATCGAAGCTTTAGGTTATAATGATTTTACTTCGCTTGTTATACCCGATTCTGTAACAGAAATAAAAGAATATGCGATTCGCGGAAATGATAAGCTCACCGATATCACTCTGCCAAAGGGACTTACATATATCCCCGACGGAATGTTTGCAGACTGCTGTTCGCTCAAGGAAATTTCGCTGCCGCAGTCGCTGACCTATATCGGGGAAGACGCATTCATCGACACTGGTCTTGAAAGCATTGATATTCCCGATTCCGTTACATTTATCGGCGATGGTGCATTCGTGCTGTGCGACCTCAAGGAAGTCAAGCTGCCCGCTTCGCTTAAAGAAATCGGCAGTTCTGTTTTCGAGGGCCACATTACCGAAATAACTGTCCCCGGAAGCGTTGAAAAAATAGGAGAATACTGCTTCAGTGGCTGCGAAAATCTCTCAAGCATAACATTATCCGAGGGTATAACCAAAATCGACAGCTATGCATTAGCGGATTGCAGGGTGGCAACTGTCAACCTTCCGAAGAGCCTTAAAACAATTGAGGACAACGCATTTAAAGGCTGCTGGATGCTAACCATTGATTTGCCCGAGGGTCTTGAATATATCGGAGAAAACGCATTCGGCGGCACAGGTTTCTTATCTATAAAAATACCCGCCACAACAAAGTATATAGGCGCTCACGCCTTTGATAGCAATGAGAGTTTAACAGAGGTTTATCTCCCCGATTTCTATAAGGACAACCTTGACAAATACCTCGGAGAAAACGCAATCCCCGACTACGCAGAAATCAAATACTATTCCACCGCAAGCGCCCCCGCAAAGCCCGCACCCGCTGCAGAACCCACCTACGGCGGCGCGGAAGTAACATGGGAGCCGGTTGACGGCGCGATAAATTACCGCGTATTCACCTTTGTACCCGGGCAGAAGATACGCCAGTTCGGCTCCGACACCAAGGGCACAAGCATGACTGTAAAGGGCCTTAAGGGCGGCGAAAGGACAGGCATAATCGTACTCGCGCAGTACGCCAACAAAAAGTGGAGCAGCTACACCGAGGACGACATCGTTTATGTTGTTCCGAACGACGCGATAAAGCCTTATCTCTGCGTTAACCCCAAGGGCAACGGCAGCTACTATCTGATCTGGAGTTCCGTTCCGACTTCCGTAAGATACAAGGTAATGGCGCGCGAAAAGGGTTCCGATAAGTGGGAGCTTATCGGCGCGACAAGACAGCGCTGCCGCATAACCGTACAGCTCGACCCCGGCAAGGAGTACGATTTCCTTGTACGCGGTCTGAATGCCAAGGGTAAGATGACGCCGATGGATCTTGACGACATCGTTTCCGGCTGATAAATATGTAAAAGCCGCCTGTGTATCGGGCGGCTTTTTGGGGGAAACATTAAGTCTTTGTGCCACCCATACACGCGGTCAAGGGGTCGCACCCCTTGCGGGTCGAGGGCAGCGCCCTCGTCGCCACCGCAGTGGCGAAACACCCCACGCCTTTAAAATGTCATGCAGTGAACGCTTAAAGCAGCCACGTTAACCCGACTTCCAAGGCGCTAAAGGGGTGTGGGGGAAAACAAGAGTTTTCCCCCACAGTT
>CAKSPC010000050.1 GCA_934481445.1 uncultured Oscillospiraceae bacterium | reverse complement strand
CCCTTGCACGGCTTAAGAAGAGCATCGCAAAGCTTGAAGCAGAGGTGTAAATTTCATGTATAATTCACACAATTATCACTGTGGAGAATTATAATTGTATTGTAAATAATGCCGAAACACAGGCGGGCTTTTCGTGTCCTGCGCGAGAAGTCCGCATTCGGCTGCTCATAAGTGCGGCAGAAAACGTTTTCTGCCCGGAGGACATCAATGATAGAAGTTAAAAACCTTAGCAAGAGCTACGGCAGCAAGCTGGCGGTCGACAACATCAGCTTTACTGCGGGCGAAAGCGAAATTCTGGGATTTCTCGGCCCCAACGGCGCGGGAAAATCCACCACCATGAATATCCTCACGGGATACCTTTCCTCATCCGGGGGACAGGCGCTGATAAACGGCGTGGATATTCTCGAGGACCCCGTCACCGCGAAAAGGGACATCGGCTATCTTCCCGAGCTGCCGCCGCTGTACCTTGATATGACCGTAAACGAGTATCTGAACTTTGTATACGGTCTGAAAAAGTGCAAGCTTCCGAAGAAGTCGCACCTGAACGAAATATGCTCGCTTGTGAAGATAACGGATGTTCAGAACCGCGTTATCCGCAACCTTTCCAAGGGCTACCGCCAGCGTGTGGGACTTGCACAGGCGCTTGTCGGCAATCCCAAGGTGCTTATCCTCGACGAGCCGACGGTCGGCCTTGATCCTAAGCAGATAATCGAGATAAGAGCGCTTATCAAGAAGCTCGGAAAGAACCACACCGTAATCCTTTCCTCGCACATTCTGTCCGAGGTACAGGCGGTGTGCGACCGCGTTGTTGTTATCGACAAGGGGAAGCTTGTCGCAAACGATACGGCGGACAACCTCTCCCGCAGCCTTTCTGCGGATCATAAGCTCACCGTGCAGATAGAAGGCCCCTCGAAGGAGGTCAAGTCGCTGCTCGAGACTATACCCGATATGGTGGAGGTGCACGTCAACAGAAACGTTGACAAGACCGTCACCGAGTACGAGCTTAACGCAAAAGAGGGCGTGGATATCCGCCGCGAGGTGTTC
The DNA here is from genome assembly GCA_934481445.1 of uncultured Oscillospiraceae bacterium. GTDB lineage: Bacteria > Bacillota > Clostridia > Oscillospirales > Ruminococcaceae > CAG-115. The sequence goes on along the minus strand of CAKSPC010000050.1, from coordinate 16,532 downwards.
AAGCGCATGGCATCGAGAAACTATCCGATACTTCTAATGCGCAGCAGCGAACTTACCCTTGAGGAAATATTCCTCAAGCTCACCACCGGCGACTTCTACGGTAATACTGATAATGGAGGGACGAAATAATGCTTGCTATATTAAAGCGCGAATTTGCGTCCTATTTCACATCGCCGCTGGGCTATGTGTATCTTGCCGTGTTCTACGGCTTTTCGGGTCTGTTTTTATGGCTTACCTGCCTTTCTTCCGGCAGCGCAAGTATGTCCAGCACGTTCCTGTGGATGTTCTTTATCATGATGATACTCATTCCGATACTCACCATGAGAACCATGGCGGACGATAAGCGGCAGAAAACCGACCAGCTTACCCTTACATCCCCCGTCAGCCTTTTCGGGCTGGTTATGGGAAAGTTTCTTGCGGCATTCCTTATTTTCCTCATAGGCTGCGTTGTTCTGATAATATATGCGATATTCATCGCGGCGGCGGTGCAGAATGCGGGAAATGAATTCGGCTGGGCATCTTTCTGGGGCAATTTCGTGGGTATAGTGCTCATGGGCGGCGTGTTTATTTCCGCGGGAATATTCATCTCGGGTCTTACCGAAAACCAGATGATAGCCGCCATCGGAAGCATCGGCGCGAACATCGTGCTGTGCCTTTTCGACATAATCTCGAACTACGTTCCTGTGGAATCTGTCAGCAACGTTATCAACTCGCTGTCGGTATTCTATAAGTATCAGGAATTTACCTACGGCATTTTCAGCCTTAAAAACATACTGTTCTTCCTTAGCCTTATCGTCATTTTCAACTTCCTGACGATGCGCGTGGCAGAACGCCGCCGCTGGAGCTGAGAAAGGGGGAGCAGAAATGAATAACGAAGAAAACAAGAACCTTACCCCCGCCGAAGAAACGGCAGAAACCGCCGAAACAACCAAGGCGGAGAGCACCGAAAATGCGCCCGAGCCTGCAAAGGCAAAGAAGAAATTCAACGCGCGCTCTTTCAAGCACGGCACCATGGCGGTGGTATTCACCATTGTGTTTATTGCTGCCGTCGTTGTGGTAAACGTTATCGTCGGACTTATTTCCGAGCGCTTTGACACCACGGCAGACCTTACCGACGCGGGGATTTACTCCCTCTCGGAAAACACAGAAAAATACGTCACCGAGCAGCTTGCCGGGGATGTATCCATAACCGTTCTCAAGCCCGAAAAGGAGTTTGAGGAGCAGGGCGAAAATTACAAGCAGATCAACGAAATACTCAAGAAAATGGGCATGGCGTCGGATCATATCACGCTGAAATATCTCGACCTTGACCAGAACCCGAACTACACCTCGCAGTTCACCGGAGAAACACTTCAGGAGAACTACATCGTTGTAGAAAGCGAGGTTACGGGACGTCACCGCATAATCTCCCCGTATGATTATTTCAGCTTCAACGAGCAGTACCTTCAGTATTACAACTATTATGTTGTAGAGGGCTCCAACATTGAGCAGGAAGCCGTATCCGCGATGATGTACGTTTCCAACAACGATCTCATCCGCGTTGCCTTTACCGAGGGCTACGGCGAGGAGGACAGCACGGCGCTTCAGAACCTGCTCAGCAAGAACGGATATTCCGTTGAAACCATCAACCTCGTAAATATTTCCGAGGTAGACCCCGAAATAGACATCGTTGTTATGTACGGCCCGAGCATGGACGTAGACAACGAGAACCTCACCAAGCTCGACAAGTTCCTTGACAACGGCGCGCAGTTCGGAAAGAATCTTATGTACTTCGCTTCCGCGCAGCAACCGAAAACACCGAACATCGACAGCTTCCTCAACGAGTGGGGACTTTCCGTCGGCTACTCCGTTATCGGACAGAGCGATGAGAACTACCTTATAAGCAACTACACCGCTTACGCGCATCTTCAGCAGATAGCCGAAACCGACTACGCGGGCACAGCCTATGGCAGCACGCTGTATACTTTCGGTGCGGATCTTCGCCCCGTAATTCAGATATGGGACGGCGGAAGCCGCGGCAGCGTTGAAACAGAAGTCCTCATGACCACCTACGACAAGGCGTTCCTTTATCCCCTCGACCTCGGCGATGACAAGAAGTTCTCCTACGACGAGGCGGAGAGCGGCACATTCAACGACGCCGTTGTTTCATACAAGGTTCATTCCGATACGCAGGCAGTCAGCAGACTGGCGGTGTTCGGTTCCACTCAGCTTTCCAGCAGCACATTCATGTCGCTGAGCAATGCGAACAACCAGGATTTCTTCATCAATATGTTCAACTACATCACGGGCAAGGAGGACTCCATCACCATCAAGACCAAGTCCTTCTCCAATGTAACGTTTGATATGAACGCGCAGACCGCGAATGTTCTCGCGGTGGTTCTCTGCATCGTTATCCCCGTTGTTGTTATCGTGCTCGGTATCGTTATCTGGGTGCGCAGGAGGCACAGATAAATGGCAAAGCTTTCTAAAACCACAAAAACTGTTATCATCGCGGCGGCTGTGCTGCTCATACTCGGGGCAGTGCTGCTGGTGCTGATGCTCACAAAGCCCGCAGGTGAGGATACTTCTTCCGCTGAGGAAAGCTCCGGCGAGGCTTCCACGGCGATAACCGTTACCGATCACGAGCGTGACGAGGTGACTTCCGTTACCGTTCACAATGCGAGCGGAGAGTTTACATTCACACGCAACGAGCGCGTTGTTTCCACAACGGATGACGACGGCAACGTTTCCTCTTCCTCCGAGTATTACTGGATCAGCGAGGAAATGAAGGGGCTTACGCCGAACGACACCACCGTCAACGCGTTCATCAAGAACATGGCGGCGTTCGAAACCAAGAGTCTTGTTGAAGAAAATGCAGAGGATCTCGAAAAATACGGGTTAAAGGATCCCGAAGCATCCGTTGAGGTTAACTTCGACGACGGCACAAAGGCGGAGCTTTGCTTCGGCATACAGAACCCCGCGAGCACAACATCCGCGTATTTCCGCTTCAAGGACAGCAGCGATGTTCACCTTGTAAGCTACTACACCGTCGGCAGCGTATATTATGACATCAGGGACTTCGTGAGCCTTGTTATGACCGACGCGTACGACGCGAACGATCCGCTGGAACTGGATTATCTTATAATTGAGCGCAAGGACATGGATGAACCCGTCGAAATACGCTATATGTATGATGTTGCGGAGGCCTCCGAGGATGAGGACGCGATAATTACCACGTTCAATTCCCACAGGTTTATCACGCCTATTTCCGCCGAGGTCGATTCCACCAAGGGTCAGACGCTCTGCTACGGTCTGTACGGGCTTTCGATGGCTTCATGCGAATACATCGAGCAGACGGAGGAAAACCTTGCCGCAACGGGACTTGACGATCCGTTCGTAAGGATAACTTTCAAGTACGGCAACAAGCGCAGGGTGCTTCTCCTCGGAAACGAGATAATCGAAATAACCGAAACGGACGGCGCCGATACTCCGTCGCTTAAAACCGTAACAGGTTACTACGCGATGTTCGAGGGCGAGGGCGGTATCTATTCCATCGCTAAGGACAGCGCACCGTGGTACACATTCACGGTTCAGAGCGTGATGTCTCGCAGACCCGTATCCCCGTATATCTACACTGTGGACACCGTAACGGTAAAGACCGCCGACGCAGAGTATGTATTCAAGATCGAGGGCGACGCCTCCGAGAATACGATATACTGCAACGGCGATGAGATAAGCGGGCAGAAGTTCCGCGAGCTGTATCAGCATCTTATCGCTTCCGTGGGCGAGGAACTGTATTTTGATGAACCCGAGGGCGATCTTGTCGCTTCCGTAACATTCAAGTACAGGGACGAATATGTCGACTCCTACGGCACCGATCACGACACGCTAGAATATTATCAGTCCGATGACCGCAAGAACATCATCAAGGTCAACGGCTCGGTACTGTTCAAGGTTCGCGAGATATACACCGAACGACTTCTCAGCAACATTCAGGCAGTGCTCGAAGGCGGCACCGTCGAACTTAACTGGTAAATCATAGCCGCGGCGGGGGGCCTGTGCTCCGCCGCGGTAACAGAGCAGCACAGGGTCATGGCACCACCGCATTTTTGCGGTATGCCCTTCGGACGGAGGTATTATAATGGCTGACAACAATTTATTTTATTACAGAGGTTATCCGCTTATCCGCAGCGGCGACACGATATTCTACGGCAGCGGCGGCGACAAGTTTGCGGCAAAGCTCACCATCAAGGACACCAAGACCGTGAACGATACCGAGATACCCAACAAGATCCTTGTTCAGCTTATTCCTCGCAGTATGGAGGATGTTGCCAAGGGCAGAAAGGGCGAGTTCACGGGTCTGTACGAATCGCTTGACACAGCGTTCGTATGGCTGAATGAAGCGCTTTTCGGATAAAATAACAAGAAATTCTCCCGCCTGCATGGGCGGGAGTTAGTCTGTCGAAAAAGTCTTACGACTTTTCCGACAGGTTGCATCCGCACTGCGCGCACTCATTGTCGGCTTTGCCGACAATTCGCACACTTGTGCGGATAGAAGTGTTTTTTGCCACGGGGGACCCGTGGCAAAAAACGATTTAAAAAGCCCGCTTCGCGGGCAAACCCGTTTTTCAACAGAGTTTCTCCCGTCTATGCAGGCGGGAGTTTTTTGTGTTACGGGAAAATTGTACAGCAAAACGCCGCACGTTTTTTCGTGCGGCGCCTGTATTTTATGCCTTGATCTCCGCGCCTGCGGGAAGCATTTCGTATCTCGAGAATTCAGCGGTGAATTCGCCAAGACCCTGTGTTATCTGCCGGAGCACCAGCGCGAAATCCTGCATTTCCGCCTCGGGGGCTTCGGCGGTGAGCTCGGTCATGCCGTTGCCTGTGCTGTTCATTCCGAGGACGCTGCCGCGGCGCTTTGAAAGCACGCTCATAACGTCACCCTGCTTGTCGTCGGGAACAAGAATTGTCATGTTCTGAAGCGGTTCCAGCAGGTACGGAGCCGCGTCCTTAAGGCAGTCGCGGAACGCCATGGAAGCCGCGGTTTTAAATGCCATTTCGGAGCTGTCAACGGGGTGGTAGCTGCCGTCGATGAGCGTAGCCTTTACCCTTACGACGGGGTAGCCGCCTATGCTGCCCTTTTCTGCCGCTTCAACGAGTCCCTTTTCTATCGCGGGGAAGAAGTTCTTCGGAACAGAACCGCCGAATATCTTCTCCTCGAAAACAAGGCTGTCGCTGTCGCAGGGCTCGAATTCTATCTTAACATGACCGTACTGACCGTGTCCGCCGGACTGCTTCTTATATTTGCTTTCGATGGTGACTTTCTTGCTTATCGCCTCGCGGTACGCTATCTTCGGCGCGGAGAGCGTAACGTCCATGCCGAACTTACTCTTGAGTTTAGCCGCCGCGATGTCGAGGTGCATTTCGCCCAGACCGCCGATAATGCGCTCGTGGGTTTCGTGGTTGTGGATGTATTCGAGGGTTCTGTCCTCCTCCAGCAGCCTGCGTATCGCGGTGGAAAGCTTGCCCTCGTCGCCGCTGGTGAGCTTTACGGCTCTGAAATAGCAGGGCTTCGGGAAGTCGATTCCCTCGAGAGCGCGCACGTCCGCAGGGTCGCAGAGGGTGTCGCCGGTGTTTGCATCAAGTTTTGTTACCGCAGCGATATCGCCAGCGTTAACTTCGGTAACATCATCCTGCTTCTTACCGCATACGGTGACGAGTTTTCCGAATCGGAGCGCGCCGCCGCTGGCATTAACAGGCTCGGACTTAGCCGTAAGTTTGCCCTGAACCACCTTAATGTAGCTTATCTTTCCTACGAACGGATCGGCAACGGTTTTGAAAACAACAGCCTTGAGGGGCTTGTTCTCGTCGTAGTCAACGATCTCGCCGTCCAGCTTTTCAAGCTTTCTTTCGTTGGGGGAGGGGAGCATGGTGGTGACTGCGTCCAGCAGCATATCCACGCCAGAGAGGGTATCGTTCGCGCAGCAGACAACGGGGGTTATCGTGCCCGCCGCAACGCCGTCGTGGATGCCCTTTACAAGCTCCTCGTGCGTGAATTCCTCGCCGCTGAAGAACTTATCCATAAAGTCCTCGTTGGTTTCCGCAACGGCTTCCGCCATCGCCGCCCGCAGACCTGCAATGCGGTTTTCGGAAGCGGGCATGGGAACCTCGGTGGGAACGCCCTTTTTATCGTAATTATACGCTTTCATGGTGAGCAGATTTATGTAAGCCTCAACGGGGCCGTTCTTGTCATACGGAACAACGATGGGGCACACGGACGGACCGAATACGGTCTTCATCTGCGTGAAAACCCGGTAGAAGTCGCTGTTTTCGACCTCCATGCAGGTAACGGCGAGCATACACGCCTTTCCCTTCGAATTTGCAAGGCGGTAAGCCTTTAATGTGCCGGGGCAAACACCGTCCTTGCCGTTGACGGTGATGATGACGCTTTCCGCCGCGCGGACGCCCTCATACATTCCGCCCGCGAAGTCGAACTGACCGGGCGCGTCGATGATGTTTATTTTCGTGCCGTTCCAGACGGCGTTGGCAGCGGAGGCGTTTATCGAGATCTTCCGCTTTATCTCTTCGGGGTCGAAGTCGCAGACCGTGCTTCCGTCAGCAGTGTTGCCCATTCTGTCTGTAAGACCGCATTTGTACAGCATAGCTTCCGCAAGGGCAGTCTTTCCGCTTCCGCCGTGGCCCGCAAGGACAACGTTCCTGATGCTTTCAGCAGAAAATGTTTTCATGAATTTTACCTCCGTAATATAAGAATTAAAACGACAATAAGTCTGTTTTCGGTGTAACAGCGCGGAAATTGTACATTATAGCCGAAAACGGCAGGCCGCGCACAAAAACCTTGTTAATATTATATAGTAATATTGCTCAAAAATCAAGTGATTTTGTTAAAAATATTGCTTGCTTATATACAAAATGCTTGAAAGTGTTTTTGTTGATTTTGCACAAACAATCCTTTGAAAACGGTGTTGATTATGACACCGAAAAAAGATATAATAAAAATATATCATATTAAAGGAGAATAGAACTTGGAAAAGTTTATCTGCCCCGTCTGCGCCGAAAAGGGCGCTGCGGAGCCGCTGGCGCAGGTCGGCGGCTCGCTCAGGTGCCCACGCGGACACAGCTTCGATATATCGTCAAAGGGCTATGTTAATCTGCTGCTGTCGTCGCACAAGCATGTTAAGGACCCGGGCGACAGCAAGGAAATGGCGGCGGCGCGCCGAACATTCCTCAATACGGGCGCATACGAGCCGCTTCTGAAAGCCCTGTGCGAGGCAGCGGAAGAACTCACCGAGGGCATTTCCGCGCCGATCATCGCCGATTGCGGCTGCGGCGAGGGTTACTACACCTCGGGGATATATGACCATCTTTCTTCGGCGGGAAAATCTCCCGAGATTTACGCCGTGGACATCAGCAAGAACGTTCTCTCCGCGGCAAAACCTAGGTTCGCGGGCAGGCGGATTTATTCCGCCGCCGCAAGCTGCTTCCGTATGCCTCTGCCCGATAGCTCCGCTGATATTGCCGCGGTGATATTTGCGCCGTTCTGCCTGCCGGAGCTTTCCCGCATTGTGAAAGGCGGCGGACATATCATAACCGCGATACCCGCACGGGAGCATTTATACGGACTGAAACAGCTTCTCTACCGCGAGCCGTATTACAACGAGGTTAAGCCCTACGAAATAGACGGGCTTGAATTCCTCGGTAAAAAGGAGATACGCTCTGTCATCACGATAGACGATCAGGAAACGCTCAATGCGCTTTTTATGATGACGCCGTATTATTACAAGACATCTCCCGCGGACAGCGCCGCGCTGTATTCCTATTTCGGAACGCACGGCAGCTTTACCACCGAAACAGCGTTTGAGGTGCTGGAATATCGAAACACAAAGGGGGCGCACTGACGTGATAATCCTACCCGAGCAGGTCAACAAAGCGATAGAGATGCTCGAAAATTCTGGATACGACGCGTATATCGTCGGCGCCTGCGTGCGCGAGCTTATTATCGGAAACAACCCGCAGGACTACGATATCGTCACCAACGCGGGCATAAACGACATTCTGTATACTTTCCGGGAACATCGCATTTCCGACGAGGGAATGCAGCGCGGTGAGATACTCGTAACCATCGTCGGGATGATAATACAGATCTCACCCTACCGCCGCGAGGTGGTGGGAAACCGCGTTATGTATGCGGAGGATCTCGAAACCGACCTTTTCCGCCGTGGATTTTCGATGAACGCCATGGCGTATTCCCCCCGCAGCGGGCTTATCGACCCGTTTGGCGGCAGGAGCTGCCTCGGCGGAGAGGTGAAGCGCATCGTTGCGGTCGGTGAGAACGTTACGGTGAACGTTTCAAAGGGCGGAAAGAAAAACGAAAGCGCGCAGGAAACCTATTATGATATGTCGCGCTGCTTCACGGCGAAGCCGATAAGGCTGCTGAGCGCGATACGCTTCTGCGCAGAGGACGAATATGAAATTGAGGAGCAGACCCGCAATGCCATGCGGCAGAATGTAAGCTGCTTTGAATACGCCGACAAGGCCGAGATACGCGAGGAACTGACCCGTATCGTAATGGGCAAATTCGCGGCGCGGGTGCTGGAGGAATACAGCGATATCCTGCGGTATGTCCTCCCCGAAATTGCGCCCTGCGTCGGCTGCAGGCAGCATTCGCCCTATCATGATTTCGATGTCTGGACGCATATTTCGCGGTCGGTCGGATATGCGCTGCCCGACCCTGTTATCCGCTTTACAATGCTGTTCCATGACCTCGGCAAGCCCGACTGCATCTATCTCGACAGCAAGGGCAGGGGACACTTCAAGGGGCACGGAGAGCGCGGCCGCCTGCTTGCGGAGGGAATTATGCGCAGGCTTGAATTCGACCGCGATATGTCTGAGGAGATTAGCTGGCTGGTTTATCATCACGACGAGGATATCCCCGAGGACCGCAAGCAGCTCAAGGGGCTTATCAACGACCTCGGTGCAGACGACCTGCGCAAGCTTCTTCAGTGCGAAATTGCCGACGCCAGGGCGAAAAAGACCGACAGCGAAACCGAGTCAGTCTGCAAGCTTCGCACCGCGCTGAACGCTCTCAACGAAATAATCGACAACGGCGAGTGCTATAATATATCTCAGCTTGCGGTGTCAAGGCGAGATCTTATCGAGCGCAGGCTTGTCCGCAGCGAACAGGAGGCGGACGAGCTTATGAACGCGCTGTTTGAGATAGTGCTTGACAAGCCGTCGTTCAACAACAGGCTCATGCTCCTTGATATGGCGGAGCGCAGCAAGGCGAAGCTTGACCGGATCGCCGCCGAAAGGGAGCAGCAGCGCCGCGAACGCGAGGAACTCGAAAAGCTCGCAAAGGAGCGCAAAAACAGCCGCAAAAATGAACCCATCTTTACCAAGCGCCGCGCGGATAAGTAACTTCGCGGGAATATGCGCATAAAATAACGCAGAAACATTCGGAGGTAGCAGCATGGAATACGGATTGGTTTTCTGCGGCGGCGGAGGCCGCGGTGCATATCAGATAGGCGTGTGGAAAACGCTGGAGAGGTTCGGGCTGGCGAGATTTGTTTCAGCGGTTTCGGGGACATCGGTGGGGGCGCTGAATGCCGCGTTGTTCTGTTCCGTAAGTGTGTATAAGGCGGAGCGGATATGGAGCAAGATATCCCAGCGGGACATTGCCGACCCGTTTTCTGCCGCAGGAAAGGTGATAGGCTCCATCGTGAATTTCGCCCGCTCGGATGACAGGACGATAAACGGCGCGCGGCTCGGCGGCGCGTTGAATTCGGGGTTATTTTCGCGGGAGGGACTGACAGAGCTTATAGAAAGCAACGGCATAAACACCGCCGTTACAAAGTCGCCCATTCCATGCTTTGCCTGCCTGCATAATACCGCGTGGAATGAAGCGGAGTATTTTGATATGCGGGCGTATACCCCCGAAACCGTCACCGATCTTCTTTCCGCCAGCACCGCCATACCTGCGGCATTCGCGCCGGTAAACATAGGCGGAACGCTGTACCGCGACGGCGGACTCTCGGACAATGTTCCCGTAAAGCCGCTGTATGATATTGGTCTCAGGAGGTTCATAATATCCTACCTAGGAAACGAAGCGGTGGATAAATCGAAGTTTCCCGACGCGGAGTTCATCGAGCTTATCCCGTCTGCCGACATCTATCTCGGGGAGAGAAACACGAACATCCTCAACAGCGGCACGCTGGATTTCAGCGGGGAAAACGCCGCAAAGCGCATCGCCCTCGGCGAAAGCGAATCCGCCGCGGCGCTTACTATGATAGGACGGCTAAAAGGAGCAACATGAAAATTTTTCTGCAATATCTTCGGCACCGCGCCGTGAATATCATGCTGCCGGTGTTTTTTGCGGCGGTGTTCGCGGGGATATCCGTGCTGTATGGCGCGCCCGCGGAGCCGGTGATATATTCCTGCGTGCTGTGCGGAGCGGCATTGGCGGTGGTCGGGGCGGTGGATTTTGTTAAATTCCGCAGAAAGATCCGCAGCTTAAAAGCCGCGGAGAATGCTGTTACGATAACCTGCGACGAACTCCCCGAGCCGGCAAACGAGATAGAGCGGCAGTACCGCGAATTAATAAATATTCTGTACGAAAGCAGGCTTTCGCTTGACAGCGAGAACCGCCGCCGCACTGCAGAAATGACGGAATACTACACCCTGTGGGCGCACCAGATAAAGACGCCTATAGCCGCAATGCGGCTGATATTGCAGTCGGATGACACTCCACAGAGCCGCGAGCTGTACGAAGATCTACAGCGGATAGAGCAGTACGCCGAGATGGTGCTGTGTTATATCAGGCTCGACAGCGACAGCACCGATTATGTTATACGCAGGTACCCCCTCGACGGGATAATACGGCAGGCGCTGCGGAGGTTTTCATCCCAGTTCATACGCAGGAAAATAAGGCTTGTGTACGACGGCGTTGATATTGATGTGCTGACGGACGAGAAGTGGCTGCTGTTTGTTATCGAGCAGGTTATATCCAACGCGCTGAAATACACGCGGCAGGGAAGCGTCACCGTCTATGCCGACGGAGAGGTCCTGTGCGTTAAGGATACGGGCATAGGCATTGCTACGGAGGATCTTCCGAGAATATTTGAGGAGGGCTTTACGGGGTACAACGGCAGAGAGGACAAAAGCGCCAGCGGGATCGGGTTGTATCTTTGCAGGCGGATATGCGCGGGGCTAGGGCATAGTATCTCGGCGGTGTCGGACGAGCATGGGACGACGGTGATGATCGACCTTGCGGCAGGAAAAGTGGATACGAGGGAATAAAAAATGCGCTCACAAGAGCGCATTTTTTATGTCTCTTTCCTGCGGAAGCACAGAGCCGCAAGCATAAACACCGCCGCCCCGCAGAATATTTCAACGGGATAAATAAGCAGGCTCTCCTGCGGAATTATCATCGGAAGCACACCCAGCGCCCCTGCGGGCGGAATGAACTGCCCCGCAAGCTTCATTATCGTCAGCGCCGCCGCTACAGAGCATATCACCGCCGCCGTCAGCGGAAGCCCCGCCATGCCGCATAGTATGTATCTGAACAATGCCCCAGAAACCGCGCAGACGGTGATGATAAGCACGGTTTTTATCGGCTTTGCACGCGCCTTGCTCGCGGGGTTGGAAAATTCCGTAAACGCCACCAGCAGCGGCGGAGCGATGCAAAACTGCCACCCGAAATGAATGAGCGGAAACGCCGACACCGCTGCAAAACACGTCCGCACCGCCGCGGAAATGCAGGAAAACCTGTCCGGACGCGGCAGCGGGGTGAATTCCTCTCGGGCGTACACTCCCGTTTTTTCAAGTATGAACTGCACCAGAGCCGTAAGCGCCGTCATTGTCACCGCAGAGATAGGGTAGATGATACTTTCTGTGCCCATCAGCACGGGGAGCGCCGCGGCGGATATCATCGGCGCAAAGCTCGTTCCCGAAAAAAGGTATATCGCCTGACAAATCAGATAAGCCAGCGCAAGATTTGCCGCCTTGGGAAGCGGAATGAACCGGACTATAATTATTCCAAGCACCGAGCATACTGCAATAAGAAGTATCATTCTTGCGCGGCTCACCCTCCACGACTGCTTCGGGGCGGCTATTGCGCCGACGGTCAGCGCGGTTATTTCGGGAAAGATTATCTCTTTTTCGCCGATAAGCTCTGCCGCGCCGGTCATTACCGCTGCAAGAACCACGCATGACGCCTCGCGTATCAGATAGTTTTTCCTGCTTGTTTCCATTCCTTTTCTCCCTTGATATTCTATATATGTATTATACCATGCGGCGCGGCATATGTACAGTGCTTTGCACACGGTAAATTGCACATAATATGCACGCTATATTCTGTGTTTATATAGAATAATGATACAAAATGCTGAAATTAATAATGGAGTTTGTTGGAATAAGTGTTATAATTATTCTGCGTCCGATATTCAAGGAGGCGATTTTAGAGCAATACAACGCCTTCATGAGTGATACGGAAGATCGTGAAGAAAATATCGGCACGGTCGTATCCGAATCCGGCTGACTTAAATTAAATGCCCTCTCTGCAAAAAAAGCAGAGAGGGCGATTTTTAAGCTGTTCTTACTTTGCAGAGGGCATTTTCTTTCGTATGTCGCTAAGTCTGTTAAGGGCTTCGTTCAGCGTTTCGTCGCGCTTTGCAAAGTGGAAGCGGATGTATCTGTTCTCGGGCTCCCTGAAGAAGCTTGAACCGGGCACGGCACCCACGCCGACATATTCCGCAAGTTTTTCGCAGAACTCAAGGTCGCTTTCATAGCCGAATTCGCTTATATCCGCGAGGATGTAATATGCTCCTTCGGGAACGGTATGCTGTATGCCTATGCGGTCAAGACCTTCAAGGAACAGTCCGCGCATATGTGTGTAGTGTGCCTGAAGCTCCTTGTAATATTCGTCGCCGAAGTTCAGACCGACAACCGCCGCTTCCTGCAGGGGCGCCGCAGCACCTACCGTAAGGAAGTCGTGCACCTTTTTAACTCTGTCGATTATCTCCGGGGAGGCGATGACATATCCAAGGCGCCATCCTGTTATCGAATAAGTTTTGGAAAGAGAGGAGCAGGATATCGTTCTTTCGCGCATACGGGGCAGACTTGCGAAATAAATATGCTTATGGGGCTCGTAAACGATGTGCTCGTATACCTCGTCGGTGATAACGAACGCGTCGTATTTTTCGGCGAGGTCAGCGATGATGTTCAGCTCGTCGCGGGTGAATACCTTGCCGCAGGGGTTGGAGGGGTTGCAGAGTATGATAGCCTTTGCGCCCTGTCTGAATGCCGCTTCAAGCGCATCCGCGTCGAAATTGAATGCGGGGGGCTTCAGCGGAACATATATCGGCTGCGCGCCGGAAAGTATTGCGTCGGCGCCGTAGTTCTCATAAAACGGAGAGAATACGACAACCCTGTCGCCGGGGTTTGTTACGGAAAGCATTGCCGCCATCATAGCTTCGGTGCTTCCGCAGGTAACAACGACGTTCTCGTTCGGGTCGATGTCAAATCCCATCAGCCGCGACTGCTTGCGGGCAACGGCTTCGCGGAAGTTCTGAGCCCCCCATGTTATCGCATACTGATGATAGTCCTCGCTTGCGACCTGCGCAAGGCGGTCGGTGATCTCCTTCGGGGGCTCGAAATCGGGGAATCCCTGCGAAAGATTAATGGCTCCGTATTTATTGGATATTCTCGTCATTCTGCGGATAACGGAATCCGTGAAATTGGCTGTTCTGGCTGAAAGCTGCGGCATTGTCTGCTCCTCCGTTGTTCTTTATTTATAATATTACCGCCTTATTCAGCGGCTTGATAATTAAGATTATATACAAAAAAGCCCTGGTTGTCAAGATACTTTACATATTAATTCGATAGGTTTAGCGTAAGTTGGTGAAAATTCACATATTTGTACCTAAACATTAATAGGAAATGATGAATTTCAACAAAAATGGTTTACAGAAGGGAATTTTTGTGATATAATTAGGAAAAACAAGCAGTATCGGAATTTTGGGAAAGGAATGAACAAGAATGTCCAGATCGATCTTTATCACGGGCGGCGCGGCGAGCGGAAAATCCCGCTGGGCGGCAACATACTTTTCCGCCTGTGATTATGTGCTGTATCTCAAGGCGGGCGGGGAAGTCGACCGCGACACCCTCAACAGAATTGAATACGGCAACAGGCAGCATGGCGTTGAATGGGATATCATGACCGGTGCGGAATTCGGTCCCGCCGCCATGGTCACGGACCACAAATTCGTGATTTTCGACAGCCTGAGCTCCTACACCTCCGCCATCATGAAGCAGATGTGTCCGGAGGGAGAAGTCCCCGACGAAGAGGGCAGAAAGGAAATAGAGCGACGCATCATCAACGACATGACGGCTCTGCGCGAAGCAGTGGAGAACAACGAGGGCTCCATGATAATCATTACACTTGAAACAGGCTTTTCCGTGACCCCCGAGAACCGCTCGCAGGCGATGTTCCGCGAGATACTCGGAAATGTAAATCAGCGTATCGCGAACAGCTCCGACGAAGTATATTTCTCCGCCAGCGGTATTCAGTTCAAGATAAAGTGACATTAATATTTTAGAAAGGATCCTACCACAGATGACGTTTGAAGATTTTATAATGCAGGCAAGAGAAATGAATGCCTCGGATATCCACCTCACCGTCGGCTCTCCGACAGTCGTCCGCGTCAACGGCGTGCTTCAGAAGTACACCGAGCTCTCCGATCAGGTCGTAAACAGAACCATCCTTTCGATACTTTCTGCCGAGCAGGAAAAGCAGCTTACGGAGGGAAATGACATAGATTTCAGTTTTGAACTGAAAAACGGCGCCCGCCAGCGTGTGAATGTATTCCGTCAGGGCGGAAAGCTTGCGTGCTGCATACGCCTGCTTAACGCTACGATACCATCGCTCGAGGAACTGAAAATGCCGCCTGTTCTGCTTGAACTTGCGAAGAAGCGCCGCGGCATGGTGCTTGTTACCGGTCCCACGGGTGCGGGCAAATCCACCACCCTCGCCGCTATGATAGAGCATATCAACATGACGCGTGCGTGCCATGTAATAACGATCGAGGACCCCATCGAGTACCGCTACAAGCAGGAGAAGGCAACGATACATCAGCGCGAACTGGGACGTGATGTTCCGTCGTTCGGATATGCGCTTCGCAGCGCCCTGCGCGAGGATCCCGATGTTATCCTCATCGGCGAAATGCGCGACTACGAAACGATTTCCCTCGCGATGACCGCCGCAGAAACGGGACACCTTGTTTTCGGAACGCTGCACACATCCTCGGCGGCGCAGACCATCGACCGTATCATCGACGCCTGCCCCATCCATGCGCAGGAGCAGGTGCGTAATCAGCTCGCGAATATGCTTCAGGGCATAATCGCACAGACCCTTGTGCCCAGTGCGGACGGCAGGGGAAGAGTTGCCGCAGTAGAGATACTGCTCGGCACAGACGCAGTTAAGAATCTTATCCGCTCGGGCAAGATACCGCAGATGGAAACCATCATGCAGGGCAGCTCCCGTTCGGGAATGCAGACCCTCACCGAGAGCCTTGCAAAGCTGTACAAAACAGGGCAGATATCCTATGAAACCGCCCTCGAATACAGCGTTGACCGCTCCGAGATGGAGAAGAAGCTGCTTTCCGAATCGCTTTAATAACAGATATTATTTCAGCCGCTTCCGTAAAAACGGAAGCGGCTGTTTTGTATCAGGGCAACACCGCACAAAGACCATTTATTGGATTTTGTACGTGTCTTGCTTGCATCTTTTCCGTCATCTTGCGCAATACACGCACATTTTTTGTGCGGTATTGCCCTGGGTCAATTCACGGAAACATTGTCGTCCTCTATGTAATAATCTCCGCCCTCTACTTTCATTATGCCGCCTTCAACCAGCAGCCTTGACACCTTGAAGCGCGCCTTGCAGTATATAGCCTGCACGGTAGTCCGCGCGACGCACATTTTTTCTGCCGCCTCGCTCTGGGTCAGCCCAACATAGTCGATAAGCCGCAGAGCTTCGTACTCTTCGACGGTGAGCGGCTCCTGATGTACGGAGGCTCCTCCGTAGGTGCTGAGCGCATTTATTACAGGCATAGCTTCGACTTTGCGCTTTCTTTTGTGTCTTGCCATTGATGTACCTCCAAAATGTCAGCAGTTTTGTCTACTTAATAAATCATATACACATTATACCACTTTGCTGAGAATTTTTCCACCTTATAGCACCAAGTTTAACAGAATATTAACATGACTGTACTCTTGTGTCAGAAGCGTTTGCAGAAAATTATAAAAAATTTCCGTAACCTATTGAAAAAAATCAGAAAATAATGTATAATACAGTTGTATGGGTTGAGGCTGTGCGATTTTCGCAGCGGCTTCAATAAATTCTGAAAGGAGTACAAAACAAGTATGACTTATTCTCATGAAGTTGAAAACATGTGTCCCGTGGCACAGGGCGTTGCTCACGGCGCTGCGCCTATCCCCGAAGAAGCTAAGTGGGTAAAGGCTAAGGAGATCGCTGACAT
>CAKSPC010000049.1 GCA_934481445.1 uncultured Oscillospiraceae bacterium | reverse complement strand
CCCTATATCTTCACTGAGAGAAACGGCATCTACATCATCGACCTGCAGAAGACCGTAAGAAAGCTCGACGAGGCTTACAACTTCATTCACGAAGTAGCTGCTAACGGCGGCGAAGTTCTCTTTGTAGGCACCAAGAAGCAGGCTGCTGATTCCATCAAGGAAGAGGCTACCCGTGCAGGCGCTCACTATGTAAACGCTAGATGGCTGGGTGGTATGATGACCAACTTCAAGACCATCCAGAGAAGAATCGCAAGACTTGAGCAGCTCCACACCATGGAGACAGACGGCACATTCGATCTGCTCCCCAAGAAGGAAGTTATCAAGCTCAACCTCGAGATCGAAAAGCTCGAGAAGTTCCTCGGCGGTATCAAGAACATGAAGAAGCTCCCCGGCGCTCTCTTCGTTGTTGATCCCCGTAAGGAGAAGATCGCAGTAGCAGAAGCTAAGAAGCTCGGTATCCCCGTTGTTGCAATCGTTGATACCAACTGTGACCCCGACGAGATCGACTATGTGATCCCCGGCAACGATGACGCTATCCGTGCCGTTAAACTGATTGCAGGTGCAATGGCTGACGCTATCATTTCCGCAAGACAGGGCACAGCAGAAGCTGAAGAGGCTCCCGCTGAGGAAACCGCTGAATAATCGGGAATTCTGATCGTGCTGTCGTCCGTGCAGACGGACGGCGGCGTTTCATACAAGGATAATTTGAAAAGGAGAATAAACACATGGCTAATATTACAGCAAGTGACGTTAAAGAGCTGCGCGATATGACAGGCTGCGGCATGATGGACTGCAAGAGAGCGCTGGTAGAGGCTGACGGCAACAGAGATGAAGCTGTTAAGATCCTGCGCGAAAAGGGCCTTGCAAAGGCTGCCAAGAAGGCAGGCAGAATTGCTGCCGAGGGCGTAGTTAAGGCAAAGGTAAGCGGCAACACAGGCGTTCTCGTTGAGATCAACTGCGAACCCGACTTCTGCGCAAAGAGCGACAAGTTCCTTGAGCTCGTTGAAACCATCACCGACACTATCCTTGCTAACGATGTAGCTGATGTTGAGGCTCTCAAGGGCTGCACAATTGCAGGCGGTGCACAGACCGTTTCCGAATACATGACCGAGAAGATCGCTACCATCGGTGAGAACATGAACATCCGTCGTTTCACAAAGATGGAGGGCACACTTGTTCCTTATATGCACGACGGCGGCAGAATCGGCACAATGGTTAAGCTGATAACAGACAAGCCCGAGGATGCGACTGTACTGACCTGCGGTAAGAACGTAGCTCTTCAGATCACTGCACTTAACGCTCAGTTCGTTTCTCAGAATGATATCCCTGCTGACGTTCTCGCAAACGAGAAGGAAGTTCAGCTCGGTCTTGTAAAGACTGAAAATGCTCAGTCCGCTAAGCCCAAGCCCGAGAACGTTCTCGAGAAGATCGTTGAAGGCCGTCTGAGAAAGTATTTCGAGGAAGTATGCCTGCTGGATCAGAAGTACTTCAAGGATGACACAATGTCCATCGCTAAGTATGTTGAGTCCGAAGCAAAGGCTGCCGGCGCAGAGATCAAGATCGACTCTTTCGTTCGCTACGAGCGCGGCGAAGGTATCGAGAAGAAGGTTGAAAACTTTGCTGACGAAGTTGCAAGCATGATCAAGTAATTTTTGCAACCACATAACATTTGCTGCCGCAGGAAACTGCGGCAGTTTTGTTGTTAATTAACACAGTTTTTGTTGCGTTATTTTGTTAAAATTTACGTCTTGAATTAACAGAATGAAAAGTATATAATAATATTGTAAACATATATGGTCTGTGACCATAAATTTTTTTTGGAGGATTTTACTTATGAAGATCAGAAATATCATTTCTGCAATGACAGCAGGCGTTGTTGCCGCAACTGCTTTCGCTGTTACTGCATCCGCTGCTGACACATACACAGCTGCAATCACATTCCAGTCCGCAACTTACATTTTCAGAAACACACTGAACCAGGCTTCCGTTCTGTACTGGGACAACGATCTCGGCGAGGCTGCTGAATATGAGGGCGCAAGCTTCACAGACGCTACCATCACAGGCGACGGCACATACACCGTTGAGCTGAGCGGCGTTAACGACGGCGGCTGGAATATGCTCAAGCTTGATACATCCATCGACTCCACAGTAACCCCCGACGCAGCTATCACCATCACAGGCGTTGAGCTGAACGGCGCTGCTGTTGATTTTGACGCAGATGCTGCTGCAATGGTTGACGACGAAGGTTCTTCCCTCGCTTCCGACCAGTACTCCGCTTATGAGTTCAACATCGCAGGCCCCGTAAGAGCACAGCTCATCAACACATACGACAATGTTGCAGCAATCGCTAACGACGGCTATGACACCGTAAAGATCACCTTCGAGGTATCCGGTCTTGATGCCGCTGACGCAGCTGAAGATGACAATGCTTCCACCGATACCGCTCCTGTTGTAGCTGATAAGACCTCCCCCGATACAGGCGTTGAGGGTGTTGCAGTTGTTGCAGGTGCTGCTATCGTAGCAGGCGGCGTTCTTCTCCTCTCCAAGAAGAGAAAGTAATCAATAAAAGCATTCGATAATTGAATTGACATTTTCGGCATGGTCGTTTGATCATGCCGATTTTGTTTTGCAAAAAAAATGAACGAAATATTCACTATTAGGTCTAAAACATTTGTACAAAAATGCTCTTGTCAATTTGTACATTTGTAACTATAATAATAACCGTAGAACAGATACCGAGCAGATATCGGTACACAAAAAATGGAGGATTATTTATTATGAAAAAGATGATTTTTGCAGCACTTGTTTGCGCAGCTATGACAGTTTCCGTTGCTACCGTTGCTTCCGCTGAGGCAGCTGAGTCCGAGGAAGTTACCACCGATGTTGAGGTAACAGAGGATGTAGCCGCTGACGAAGAAGTTGCAGCTGACGATACCGCAGCTGATGACGAAGTAGTTGTTGACGACGAAACCGCTGACGAGGATGTTGCTGACGGCGAAGACGCTGCTTCCGACGAAGTTGCAACAGATGACAATGCAGCAGAGGATGACCTCGTTATCGCTCCCGCTGAGGACAAGGCTAACCCCGACACAGGTGTTGAGGGTGCACTTCTCTTCGCAGGCGCAGCAGTTGCAGCAGCAGGCGTTATGTTCCTTTCTTCCAAGAGAAAGTAATTGGTGCTTAATAAACGACGGCTCCCTGCGGGGAGCCGTTTTAGTATGGCGTTAACCAATCATCTTCGGCATCAGCGGCATGTTCGGCAGGCGTTAAGCCTTGCAGAGCATGCCGCTTCCCGTAATCTGACGGCTTCTCGCCATCTTGAGAGTTCATATATGGCACAATAAAAAACAGCCACCCCCTTGATCGCTCTCGGGGGTGTTTTGCGGTTATGTATCATTTTTTGCGTTTTTCTTTGTGAATTTTCTGCGGGAAAGCTCCTCGTATTTCTTTTTGGTCGCCTCGCCGCCCCTGATGTGTCGTTCCTGCTTGTTTTTGTCCAGCACCGCCTTTACCTCGTGATAAAGGGCGCTGTTGGTGTGCGCCAGCTTAACTGTTATGTCCTGATGGACGGTGCTTTTGCTTATTCCGAATTTTTTTGCGGTACTTCTGACGGTCGCGTTGTTTTCTACGATATATGTTCCTAAAATGACACATCTTTCTTCATTGGCGTTTTCGACGATGCCGCATCTGTTCAATGAAAAATACACCCCCATGGTTTAGGTCGGTTCTACGTTTCCTTTTTGTTCATCTTATGCCGCGACGGGTCGTTTTATGTTTGATGGATTAATTATTGCGCCGTTTCGGTAAAGAGGGGATAAAATGCTCCATTACCCCTTGCAAAAGCAGCGACTTTGTGTTATAATGTAAATTGAATTATTATGCAGAGCTGTGTGCATTTATAACCGCCCTCGGGCATAATTTATAGTAAAGAAAAATCTTGATTGAAAGGACGCGGCGCGAAATTCAGCCGCGGCAGGGTGTGATATATCATGGCAAAGAAAAAAATTGCTGTCCTCTTCGGAGGCGCTTCCAGCGAGCATGAGATCTCGCTTATTTCTGCGTATTCCGTGCTGACAAACATTCCCGAGGATAAGTATGAAGTCACTTGTATCGGCATAACCAAAAAGGGTCACTGGATGTATTATCCGGGGGAATACGAGCAGATAAAGACCGGCGAATGGGAAAACAATCCCGACTGCTGCACCGCAGTCATCAGTCCCGATTCTCTTAACAAGGGCATAATCGTCATGGGCGCGGACGGCGCTTATATCCGCCGCGTCGATGCGGTTTTCCCTGTGCTCCATGGTGCAAATGGCGAGGACGGAACCGTGCAGGGACTCTGCACGCTGGCGGGTCTGCCCTGCGTTGGCTGCGATATGACTAGTTCCGCAGTCTGCATGGATAAATCCATAACCCACACGATACTTGACGCCGCAGGCATTAAGACTGCTAAATACGTCAGCATCCATCGCGATGCGCTTTCCGACATTGAGAAGGCGTGCGACGATATCGAAAACAAGCTCGGCGCATATCCGTTCTTTGTAAAACCTGCCAGTGCGGGTTCTTCGGTGGGAGTATCCCGTGCAGCAGATCGCGAGGCGCTTCGCGAGGGTATTAAGGTAGCCTTTGCACATGGAAGCAAGGTAGTTATCGAAACCGAGATAATCGGCAAGGAAGTTGAGTGCGCCGTGCTCGGAAACGGCACCGACCTCATCGCGTCGATCCCCGGGCAGATTACCCCTGCGGAGGAATTTTATGATTACGACGCGAAGTATAAACTCGGCACATCCGTGCTGGATATCCCCGCGAAAATCACCCCCGAGGAAACCGAAAAGCTCCGCGCCATCGCAAAGAAAGCATTCCATGCCGTGGGCGGAAGCGGCTTCGCCCGCGTAGACTTCTTCGTAACAAAAGACGATATAATCCTCAACGAAATAAACACAATCCCGGGTTTCACCCCCATCAGTATGTATCCGAAGCTTATGGATAACATGGGAATACCCTATCCTGAGCTGCTCGACAGGCTTATCGAACTTGCCATTGAAAGAAACTCGGAGGGCTGATATCCCCTAAAAAGGAGCAAAGAAAACAATGGACAACGCACATATCACACTGAACATAAAGCAGACCGCGGACGGCGTTACTGACACATCTGAGCTGTTTACAAAGGGTGAATTCCGTGAGCACGGCGGCTCGTTCTTTATCGATTATGACGAGAGCGAGGCGACGGGCTATGAGGGCAGCCATGTGCAGCTCAGGGTAGCGGACGGAATAGTAGTCATGACCCGCACGGGCAAGGCGTTTTCCAGCCTTATTTTCGAGGACGGAAAGCGGCATTACTGCCACTACGGCACGGAATACGGCGACTGTATGATCGGCATTTCCACCACGAAAATGTCGCACACCATGGGCGGAAACGGCGGAAGCTTCGTCGTGAAATACACCGTCGACGTAAATTCGGGACTTATCACCGAAAACGAGATAGCGGTAACAGTCAAGACCGCGGAAGAATAAAACAACGGCGCACAGCGCTTACAGGAGGATAAAATGTACAACGCAGTAAACGAGGCAAAGGAACAGGTAAAGGAAATAATCATGAGCGCGCTTGGAAAGCTGGTCGCAGAGGGCAGGATACCCGCCGAGCCGCTTCCGCCTTTTCAGGTGACTGTCCCCGCAGACCCCACGCACGGCGATTTTTCGGCAAACGTTGCGCTGGTGTCCGCAAAGGCACTCAAGAGCAATCCCCGCGCCATCGCGGCAATGCTGACGGAAGCAGCGGAGCTTTCCGGCACAGATTTTGATAAGATAGAAGTAGCAGGCCCGGGATTCCTTAATTTCTTTGTGGGCGGAGCTTGGTTCTCCGGCGTAGTTAAGAATGCCATCGAGCTTGGCGGCGACTACGGCAAGACTGACCTGGGCAAGGGAAAGCGCGTGCTTGTTGAGTTCGTTTCCGCAAACCCCACCGGCCCCATGCACATGGGCAACGCGCGCGGCGGCGCCATCGGCGATACCCTCGCGTCCCTGCTTACCGAAGCGGGCTACACCGCCGACCGCGAGTTCTATATCAACGACGCGGGCAACCAGGTCGAGAAGTTCGGAAAGAGTCTATCCCTGCGCTATATGCACATTTGCAGCGAGGCAGGTCAGCGCGTCGTAAAGGAATGCGGCGACGACATGGAGCGCTTCACAAAGGCGATATACGGCGAGGATGGCAGCAGCGAGGAATTCCCCATGCCCGAGGACGTTTACCTCGGACAGGACATCATCGAACACGCTAAGAATTACTATGATATGCACGGCGACAGCCTTGTAAATGTGTCCGAAGAGGAGCGCAGAAAGGCTCTCACCGACTATGCCCTCCCGCTCAACGAAGCGCGCCTTGAAACCGACCTGCTGAAGTACCGCATAAAGTACGACAACTGGTTCAAGGAGAGCAGCCTGCACCAGAGCGGCGCTGTTAAGGAAGTTATCGAGAAGCTCAAGGCGGGCGGACATACCTATGAGCAGGACGGCGCGCTGTGGCTTCGCGCGACCGATTTCGGCGGCGACAAGGACTTCGTGCTGGTGCGCTCCAACGGCTTCCCGACCTACATCGTGCCGGATATCGCATATCACTACAACAAGCTCATCACCCGCGGCTATGACAAGGCTATAAACGTCCTCGGCGCAGACCACCACGGCTACGTTCAGAGAATGAGAATATGCCTTTCCGCAATGGGCATCGACGACAGCAGACTTGATGTTGTCATCATGCAGATGGTAATGCTGGTACGCGGCGGTGAAACAGTCAAGCTGTCCAAGCGCTCCGGCAAGGCTATAACGCTGACAACACTTCTTGATGAAGTTCCGATAGACGCGGCGAGATTTTTCTTCAACCTCCGCGACGCGAACACTCACCTTGAATTCGACCTCGACCTTGCCGTTGAGGAAAGTTCCAAGAATCCCGTTTTCTATGTACAGTATGCGCACGCGCGTATCTGCCGCGTTATCGAAAAAATGGCGGAGGACGGCGTAAAATATGACGGCGGCGCGGTAAATTACGCCGAGCCTGCGGAGCTTGCGCTTGTAAGAAAGATCGCGGAAATGCCCGAGATGATAAATCAGGCGGCAAAGGATTACGACCCCTCTGCGCTCACAAAGTACGCGTTCGAGCTGGCGCAGGCATATCACAAGTTCTACGACAGCTGTTCGATCAAGGACGCGGAAACGGATGTAAAGCTGTCCCGTCTTGCCCTCTGCGAAGCCGCAAGAACAGCCCTCAGAAACGTTCTAGCGCTGCTGAAGGTTGACGCTCCCGAAAAAATGTGATCTCGGCACGGTGATTTTTAATGTACAAGCTTGAAAAAAAGTATTATCAGCGGGCGTTTCTTATTGCGTTCGCGATGGGCGTTGTGCTCCTGCTGCCGTTTGTTATCATCGACGGCGGATACTTCGTCTATTACGGCGACTACAACGCTCAGCAGATACCATTCTATAAGGTATGCATAAACGCCGTACAAAGCGGCAATTTCGGCTGGAACTGGCAGACGGACCTCGGCGCGAACTTCGTCGGAAGTTACAGCTTCTATACCCTCGGCAGCCCGTTCTTCTGGTTCGCGGCGCTGTTTCCCGTGTCGGTTTCGCAGTATCTGATGGCGCCGCTGATGGCGCTGAAGCTGGGACTTGCTTCGCTGTTTGCGTTCACATATATCCGCCGCTTCGTAACAAAGCCGCAGACGGCGCTAATCGGCGGTATATTGTATGCCTTTTCGGGATTTTCGCTGTACAACATCTTCTTCAACCATTTTCACGAGGCTATCGTGTTTTTCCCGCTGCTTCTCATCGGGCTTGAAGAGGCTGTGATAAACAAGCGGCGCGGGCTTTTTGCCCTGACCGTCGCGCTGAATGCGTTCGTCAACTATTTCTTCTTTATCGGCGAGTGCATTTTCCTTGTTATCTATTTCGTTGTAAGGTTTTGCATGGACAAGCGCTTCCGCTTTGGGTTCAGGGACTTTCTGTGCCTTGCATTCGAGAGCGTTGCGGGCGTTCTGCTGGCGGGAATACTCTTTGTTCCGAGCATTTATCAGGTGCTGGATGTCCCGCGTTCCACGAATATGCTTACGGGCTGGAACTTCCTTTTCTACGGAAGCGAGCAGCGCTACGGCCTGCTGCTGGAAAGTATGCTTTTCCCGCCCGAAATACCCGCGAGAAATTCCATGTTCACCGAAGCAAACGCAAAGTGGTCCAGCGTGGCGCTGTACCTGCCGCTGTTTTCGATGGCGGGCGTCATTGCATTCGTAAAGGACGCAAAACACCACTGGGCGAGGGTTCTGCTGCCGATATGCCTTTTCATGGCGTTTGTGCCGGGACTTAACGCGTCTTTCGTGCTGTTCAACAATAATTTCTACACCCGCTGGTTCTATATGCCCGAGCTTATATGCTGCCTCGCGACGGCATACGCGCTGGAACACGCGGAGTTTGACTTCAAGACAGGGTTTATCTCCTGCGCGATAGGCGTGGGCGCGATGTCAGTGCTGGCGCTGTTCGCACCGTTCACAAAGAAACTTAACGAGGTGGACGAAAACGGAGATAAGCTTACGCAGATAGTCCCGAGATTTCTCAATGATATGTCCCCCGCGGTGTGGATATCCGTATCAATTGCGGTGGCATTCCTTGTGCTGCTCGGCTTTGTGCTTGATTCCAGAAAGAAACTTCCGCTCGATCGTTTCATAAGACAGACCACCGTTGTTACCATCATCGGCTGCATTGCGCTTGGGTACTATTTCGTAGGTTACGGAAGAATACTCGGGCCATACATCCGCGACTACAACAAGACGGTTTCCGCGGATGTGTACATCGAGGACGTGGATTTCTACCGCATGGAGGGACTTAACGAAATAAACAACGTCAATATGCTGTGGAACATGAGCTCGCTGAAAAGCTTCACCAGCATAATTCCAAGCTCCACGTTCGAGCTTTACGATATGCTGGACATCGAGCGCACGGTAAATTCCGCCCCGGATACCGACAGGTACGCGCTTCGCGCGCTGACCCGCGTGAAGTATATCATGGTGCCCGAGGATATGAAGCAAAGCAAGCGCGACAACGCTCTTAAAGAACTTGAGATATACGAATATATGGACACCCGCGGCGGGTATGATATCTACAAAACCGACTATGCGCTGCCCATGGGCTTCGCGTATGACACCTATGTAACAAAGGATCAGCTCAAGGGCGTCGGCGCCTGCGATAAGCTGATGGTGCGCTCCGTTGTCCTGACGGAGGAGCAGGCGGAAAAATACGCGAATATCCTCGAGCCGCTTGAAGAAAGTATGGTAAAGGTATCCACGCTGGATCAGTTCAAAATCGACGCGCAGGCGCGCATCGACGCGGGCGTTTCCCGGTTCAGCGTAAACAAGAACGGATTTACTGCCATAAGCAGCTACGACAGCGATGAGCTGGTGGTATTCAGCGTGCCTTATGACAGCGGCTGGAGCGCCACCGTCGGCGGCGAAAGCGTCGAAATAGAAAAGGTGAACGGCGGCTTCATGGCGATACGCGTACCCGCAGGAGTATCCGAGATATCCTTTGTATATCATACACCTGGAGGAAAGCTCGGGGTTGTCTGCACGATAGTCGGCGGCATTCTTATCGCGGCGTATATCCTGTATTTTGCGCTGATAAAGCGCCGCCGCGTGAACTCCTATGTCCATATGTACGATCAGGATCAGGTAAGCAGCGTAAAGGCGCATGATTCCTACATCGGACAGCTTACCAGGCAGATATACGAGTGCCCCGAAAAAGGCACCGTAAAGCTTCCCGAGGACGAGGCACCGCTCACATGGCCGGATGTTGAGGAGGGCTTTATGGACCTTGAAAAGCACGATTTCTCGAAGAGAAAGGCAAAGCCCCGCACCTCGCACATAACCGAGGACGACGAGGCGTACAGAGTGCTTGAGGAGCTCGACAAGAAGAAAAAGGACGACATCAGCTGATAAACGGAGGTAGCAGCCATGCATCTTGAAGAGAAAACATTATCCAGCGAGCAGAAGTTTGACGGAAAGATAGTCAAGCTGTTTGTTGACGAGGTGGAGCTTGAGGACGGGCGCAAGTCTTTCCGCGAGGTGATAAAGCACCCCGGCGGAGTGTGCGTGCTCCCGCTGGAGGCGGACGGCACCGTGCTGTTTGTGCGGCAGTTCAGATATCCGCATCAGAAAGTTCTGATGGAGATACCCGCGGGCAAGCTGGAGTACGGCGAAAACCACCGCGAGTGCGGCCTGCGCGAGCTCAGGGAAGAAACAGGCTGCACCTGCGAGCGCTTTGATTATCTGGGAAATCTCATCCCCACCCCCGCATACTGCGGAGAGGTCATACATATGTACCTCGCCCGCGGACTGAACCACGGGGAGCAGAAGCTTGACGCAGGCGAGTTCCTCGATATCATAAAGATACCGCTGGACAAGGCAGTCGAGATGGTCATGAACAACGAGATAGAGGACTCCAAGACGCAGATAGCGATACTTAAAACCAAGCTGCTGCTTGAAAGGGAAAACGGCTGAGCCTACTGGATATATTCGTGGTAGGCGTCGAGTATCTGCTCTTCAATTTTTTCGCGGGCGTCCGCCGATATCGGGTGGATTATGTCGCGGAATATACCGCTTTCCTCGCGGCGGCTCGGCATGGCGACAAACATCCTGTCGTCCCCCTGAACGAGCTTGATATCGTGGATGGCGATGGCGTCGTCGATGGTGATGGATACCACGGCGCGAAGCCTGCCGTCGTGCATTGTCTTTCTGATTTTGATGTCACTTATTTCCATAATGTTCCTCCGTTAATGTCGTGATGTTTGTGTATGACTGTATTTTTGGTAATATGGGCGGAATTATTCATAATTTACCCTCAAACGGCATACAATTCACGGGGGAGAACCGATAACTTATTTAGAGAAGAGGCTGAAACGTGGAAAATTTTCTTGCAGGAAAAAAACATATACATTTTATCGGCATAGGCGGAAGCGGAATGTACCCGCTGGCGCAGATACTTCACACACGAGGATACTATCTTACCGGCTCCGATAACAACGAAACCTCCACCCTCGACGCGGTGCGCAAAATGGGGATCCCCGTCGTACTCGGGCAGAGGGCGGAGAACATCGCGGGGGCTGATCTCATCGTTCATTCCGCGGCGATAATGGACGATAATCCCGAGCTTATGGCGGCGCGGGCGAGCGGCGTGCTCACCGTAGAGCGCAGCGACCTGCTGGGACTCATCACCGAGGAATACAGCAAGGCATTCTGCGTTTCCGGCACCCACGGAAAGACCACCACAAGTTCCATGCTTACCATGATACTGCTGGAAGCGGGGATAGACCTCTCCACCGTTATAGGCGGCAAGCTTAAGGCTATAGGCGGCAGCGGCAGGGCAGGAAAAAGCGAGTATATGGTGTGCGAGGCGTGCGAATTTGTCGATACGTTCCTTAAGCTTTCGCCGAACATCTCAATAATACTGAATATTGATCGCGACCACATGGATTATTTCAAGACCATGGAAAATCTGAAGCACAGCTTCACGAAGTTCTGCGGGCTTACAACTGATATCATCATCGCCAACGGCGACGACGCGAACACCATGGAAGCGGTCGGCGCCGCGGATACAAAGGCGCGGGTCATCACCTTCGGCAAGACCGACAAAAACGATTTCTACGCGGCGGACATACGTCACCTTGCGGATTTCCACACGGAATTCACGCTTATGCACGATGGCAAGGCGCTCTGCGATATCGCGGTGCACGTCCCCGGTATTCACAACGTATACAACGCCGTGGCGGCGTGCGCGGCGGCATATTCCGCGGGGATACCCGTGGCGGCTCTGCGCGGCGGTCTTGAAAAATTCGGCGGGGCAATGCGCCGTTTCGAGCGGCTTGCAAAGATAAAGGGCGTTACCTTTGTGGATGATTACGGACATCACCCTGCGGAGATAGCGGCAACGCTGAAAACCGCCAAGGAAATGAGCTTCAAGCGCGTGTGGGTGGTTCATCAGCCGTTCACCTATTCCCGCACGGCAATGCTGCTGGATGAATTTGCGAAGGCGCTCAGCATCGCGGATAAGGTAGTCCTCACCGAGATAATGGGCAGCCGCGAGAAGAATACCTACAACATCTATGCTTCCGACCTTGCGGCGAAAATAGACGGCTGCGTGTGGTTCCCGACATTCGAGGAAGTGGCACGGTATGTCGTGGATAACGTCCGCGACGGCGACCTTGTTATAACCACGGGATGCGGCGACGTTTATAAGGTTGCCGACATGATGATAGAAATGATGGAGAAGTAAAAATGAGCGAGAAGATACGCGAGTACATCTATTCTCATAAGGAAGAAATGCTCTGCGTCCTCGGCGAGCTGGTTGCGATACCCAGCGTAAAGGGCGAGCCCGCCGAGAATGCGCCGTTCGGAAAGGAACCGCGCCGCGCGCTGGATAAAATGCTTGAGATATGCGGCGGGATGGGCTTTGAAACCTCCTGCTGTGAAAACGTGGTCGGCACTGCGGAGCTTTCCGTGGGCGGAGTAGCGGCGCTGGGAATACTGTGCCATCTCGACGTAGTCCCCGCGGAGCCCCGCAGCTGGCACAGCGACCCGTTCTCCATGACGGAGCGCGGCGGCGTGCTGTACGGCAGGGGAGTTATCGACGACAAGGGCCCCGCAGTGGCTTCGCTGTTTGCAATGAAGTGCATAAAGGAACTCGGCATCCCGCTGAAAAAGGGTGTTAAGCTCATTTTCGGCACGGACGAGGAGAACGGCTCCGAGGATCTTGAAATATACCTTTCCCGCGAGAAGCTTCCCGCCGCAGTTTTCACCCCCGACGGAAGCTTCCCCATCATCAACATCGAAAAGGGCATGATGCGTTCTCGGTTCGAGGGGAAGATAAACGGGCAGGGAAGCGTGGTCAGCCTTTCGGGCGGAGCGATCTCGAATGCCGTTCCGGACAGGGCTGAAGCTGTGCTGGAGGGCGTTTCCCGCGCGGATGTGGACGAGGTTGTATCCGCAGACGCCGGCGGCGCGGAATTCACCGTTGAAAGCGAAAACGACCGCGTGAAAATAACCTGCAAGGGAAGGTCGGCGCACGCCTCCACCCCGGAGAGCGGCATTAACGCCGTAACTGCGCTCATCGGCATTGTAAACAGGCTGTTTGACAGCGGGAAACTGCCGGTGAACGACGGTGTGCAGCGCGATATCCTGCGCGGACTGGCGGAGGTTTTTCCTTTCGGGGAAACGGACGGCACGGCGGCGGGACTGAAATGCTCCGATGAAAAGAGCGGCGCGCTCACCTGCGTTTTCAGCATTTTCGGGATGGACAGAAGCGGCTGCCACGGTACTGTTGATGTGCGCTTCCCGACCTGCGCGAGCCTTGACTTTGTGGAAAAGGCGGAGCGCGCGGCTTATGCCAGGGCGGGCTGCGAGTTTGCGGGAGCAATGGGTGACGAGCCGCACTGCGTTGATGAAAACAGTGATTTCGTCCGCAGGCTTCTTGCCGTGTACGAGCGCGTTGAGGGCGAAAATGGCAGGTGCATCGCCATCGGCGGCGGGACGTATGTCCATAATATCGAGGGCGGCGTTGCTTTTGGCGCGGAGCGCGGCGATACGGACTATCATATGCACGGCGCCGATGAATTTGTAACGGTGGAGGAGCTGCTGAAGGACGCAGTGCTTTTTGCGGAAGCCATCGTTGAGATTTGCGGATAAAGCTTTTCTGATAAAAAATACCCCGCTTTCGTTTTGAAAGCGGGATTTCTTTGTTTATTATGTACTGTCACGCGACGAAGAATTTCTGAACTATTCCTATTACGAAGATGATAATAACCATAACCGGCAGGATGTATGTCATATATCCGCGCATGAACTTTTTCAGCTTCAGACCCTTTCCGGTGTTGACCTCGTTTATGTAATTGTTCCAGCCCCAGCCCTTTTTCATCGTGCAGAAAAGTATCAGCACCAGCGAGCCCAGCGGCAGCACAAGGTTGCTTACGATAAAGTCCTCGATATCCATGATGTTCGTGCCCTCGCCGAGGGGCTGAAATCCGCTCCATGCGTTAAATCCGAGGCAGCAGGGGACAGAAAGCACCAGCAGCAGTATTCCGTTGAAGATGCAGCATTTTCTTCTGCTCCAGCCCGTAAGATCCTCTATGCAGGCGGTTATTTCTTCAAAAACAGCAAGCACGGTGGAGAGCGCCGCGAACGACATGAATACAAAAAACAGGCTGCCCCAAAGGCGTCCTATGGGGATGTTGTTGAAAATGTTCGGCAGGGTAAGGAATATAAGGCTGGGGCCGCTGTCGACATCAACGCCGTATGCAAAGCAGGCGGGGAAGATGATAAGCCCCGAGGAGAACGCGACAAACGTATCCAGCAGCGCAACGTTCACCGATTCACCGAGCAGCGACCTGTCCTTTCCGATGTAGCTTCCGAAAATAGCCATTCCGCCCATGCCAAGGCTGAGGGTAAAGAACGCCTGATTCATCGCGTTTACGATAACGTTTCCGATGCCAAGCTCCTTCACGTCTTCAAAATTAGGTTTGAGGTAGAATGCAAGCCCCGCTTCGCCGCCGTCCATAAAGAAGCTGTTTACCGCGAGTATCACCATGATAGCCAGCAGCGCCAGCATCATCACCTTAGTAACACGCTCGAGCCCGTTTTTAAGGCCTATTGAGCATATCAGCACCGCCGCCGCAAGCACAATCGCCACAAACACGAGCATCATCGGTGCGTCGGCGAGCACGGAATCGAAATGCGAGGATATCCCTGCGGCGTCCAGCCCGGAAAGCTCCCCGCTCGCGGTCGCGAAAAAGTACCTTAGCATCCATCCCGCAACGGTGGTGTAGAACATCAGCAATATGTAGCTGCCTATCATTGCGGCAACGCCGTGGAAATGCCATTTGGAGCCCTTTGGTTCGAGCTGCTGATACATTTTAACGGGGCTTTTCTGCGCGGCTCTGCCGACGGCAAATTCCATTGTAAGCACGGGTATGCCAAGTATCGCGAGGAATGCAAGATATATCAGAACGAACAATCCTCCACCATTCTGACCGACAATGTACGGAAACTTCCATACATTTCCTATTCCTATGGCGCATCCCGCGCTCAATAGTATAAACCCCAGTCTGCTTCCGAGTTTTTCTCTGCTCATTGATTGACCTCCGAATATTTTTTCCGAATTGAATAGGCTGTCAATCACGACCGACGTATCCCGCTGTCTCCCGTTTTTTCTCTTTTGTATATTTATGTACGGTGGTCAATACTGCAGTAAACCGCATTTTTATTGGCATACTGCGATGCTGTCTATATTTATTGATTGACATAACTATCACTATGATACTATTTATTTGCGGAATTGTCAAGTGAAAAACGAAAAATGTCTATTATTTCTGCGGAGCGGATGGATTTTTAACATAATACATAAAAGTGTAATGCGTTTTTGTCGGATAAAATGGATAACATAAATAAAAATGATCCACCCCGTTGTGCGGGGTGGATCGTAATTATACCTTAGCTGTTTGGAGAACCATAGGAAATATCGTCCATGCCGTAAGGCGTCATTATGATACGTTTGGGCGTTTCAATAAGCACGCCTCTTACAAGAAAACCGTATTCAACGTTCGGATCAAGCCCTGTAAGCGTTATGCGGCAGCGCTGGCGGGTGGCTCCTGCCAGCTCATACTTGCCGTCGACGTAGATCATGACCTTGTATCTCGGCACATCGGGAACTCTCGTCCATACCAGTTCGACTGTGCCGTCTTCGCCGGGTTTAACATATACATACGGTTTTACGGCTGTTTCGGCGGTGACATATACAATGTCATCCTCGGTATAGGATGTCCACTGGCGCTTTCCTACCTGTGCGAGAACCAGAATACCTGTTTCCTCGCCGCCGATAAGGCCTTTGACAAGCATTGTCGTTTCTGTGGTATCGCCAAACGGCTGTATTCTGCCTTCCTTTACGGTGAACAGACGATAAAGCATTGCGCCTTCAACTGCCGTCCAGCTTATCTGTGCCTCGCCGGGGAGCGGCTCAGCGGAGGTGATCTGCGGTTTTGCCGTGGTCTTGGACGGAGTGGTGAACACAACATCATCGGAGGTGTAGCTGCTCCATTCTCCGCCTACGCGGGAAAGTACAAGGAAGCCTATGCTCGAGCCGTTTGTGAGCCCTGTTGCGACATACCTTGTATCTTCGGTTTCGCCGAGAAGATTATAACGCCTGCCGTTGTATGCAAATACTCTGTAAAGGTCGGCGCCGTCAACCTCGTCCCATGTTATTGTTGCCTGTTCATCACCTGCGATGACCTTTATCTTGGGCGTTACGGGGTCGTACCTGGGCGCCTCGGGAGTTGCATAGACAACGTTTTCGGAGGTGTAGGTGCTCCATTCTCCCCCGACCTGCGAAAGAACAAGGAAACCTATTTTGGAGCCGTTTGTAAGCCCGCTTACCGTGTAGGCGGTTTCTGTTACATCTGCGACCTGAATGTATTTCCTGCCGTTGTAGATGAACACTCTGTAAAGCTCTGCGCCGGTGACTTCATCCCATGTAAGTGTGACCTCGCCGTTGCCTGCTTCTGCCGTTACTGTCGGGGTTATAGGAACTGCCTTTGCGCCGTATTCGTAGGTGCAGCTTCTGATACCGGAATAATCGTTTATGCCTGTGAGCGTGAATTCGTAAGTGCCGCTGTCGGAAAGCTTCAGAACTCCGTTGATATAATAATCCGTGTTTTCAATAAGAAGATCGCCGTTGTAGAAAACAAGCGGTTCTATCATCATCTTTTCGTCGATATCGGCGTATGTTACATCCGCCTCGGAGATATCGACCCTGCCCATACGCTTTATGATGTATACAGGTTCATCGCAGGCGTCGCGCAGTACGGGGGTTATGGTTATCGTGCCGTTTGCGTCCGCTGTCTTCTGAGAAATATAGAGAAGATTATCCGCTGCAAGCATATCGTCTGCGGAGGCGTCCTTAAATGCATAGATGTTATATATGCAGTCGGGGGTAAGGCTGCTGAATATCTTCTGTGTTTCCGCGGTTGTATCGGACGCGGACAGCGTATTTGTGGATTTTCCGGAGGAGCCGGTGCGGTAGTTGATTTCGTTCTTATCGGCATATTCCTCTGCATACGACCCTGCCTGAACGTACAGCGTTACTTCTGTGCATCCGCTGAAAGCATTGCTGCCAATGGAGGTTACGGAAGCGGGGATAGTCACGCTTGTAAGCGAAGAGCAGCCATCAAATGCTTTGGTTTCGATCTTAGTGACTGTGTTAGGTATCTCAATCGACTTGAGCCATGTGCAGCTCTTGAACATACTATCGGTTATAGTGTCGATACCCTTTCCGAAAGTAATTGTTTCAATAGAGTCGCAGCCCGTGAAAGCGCTGTAATATCCGGTTGTGGTAAGAGTAGCGGGTATGTAAACGCTTTTTAGGTTCTTATTGTTGGAAAAAGCGTAGCTTCCGATGGAAGTAACGCCCTCGGGGATAACCAGCTCCTTTAAGCCCGCATTGGAAAAAACATAACCGCCGATGGAGGTTACAGAGGATGAAATAGTCACGCTTGTAAGCGAAGAGCAGCCATCAAATGCTTTGGTTTCGATCTTAGTGACTGTGTTAGGTATCTCAATCGACTTGAGCCATGTGCAGCTCTTGAACATACTATCGGTTATAGTGTCGATACCCTTTCCGAAAGTAATTGTTTCAATAGAGTCGCAGCCCGTGAAAGCGCTGTAATATCCGGTTGTGGTAAGAGTAGCGGGGATATAAACGCTTTTTAGGTTCTTATTGTTGGAGAAAGCGTAGCTTCCGATGGAAGTAACGCCCTCGGGGATTACAAGTTTCCGTATATCTGCATTGTAGAAAGCATAACCGCCGATGGAGGTTACAGAGGATGAAATAGTCACGCTTGTAAGCGAAGAGCAGCCATCAAATGCTTTTCCTTCAATCTTAGTGACTGTGTTAGGTATCTCGATAGACTTAAGCCATGTGCAGCTCTTGAACATACTATCGGGTATTGTGCTGATTCCCTTTCCGAAAGTAACCGTTTCAAGTGAATCGCAGCCCGTGAAAGCGCTGTAATATCCGGTTGTGGTAAGAGTAGCGGGGATATAAACGCTTTTTAGGTTCTTATT
>CAKSPC010000048.1 GCA_934481445.1 uncultured Oscillospiraceae bacterium | reverse complement strand
TAGAAATCCGACAAAAATCGACATCTCCCCCCTTCCCCTACGGTTTTCCCCTCGAGCTCCCCTTCCCCTCTCCCTTTCCCCCCTTTGTCGATTTTTCTTGTGCTTGAAAGTTATGGGTTGATCTCGCTCCGCGACTTTGGTGTAATGCTTGGCGTAGGCTCTCGTAGGTGGCTGCAACATTATATGTACACTCAATGGAAAGGCACTCGCGTGAGGGGGCGCAGCATCGCTTTGCTTCGCTCGCTGGGCGGGGGTTCTTTTTCTGATTTTACATCAATGTTAAATGTTTTACATAGATTTTACATTAATGCTCTTTTTGGCTTAACAACGTTATCGTATAATAAGGCCGTACCTGAGATACGAATGAAATAATAAGGAGAAAAACAACTATGAAGGCAACAAAGGTAATATCTATACTTACAACAGCGGCAATGCTCGTCGCATTTGCCGGCTGCTCCAACAACACAACTTCTTCCTCTGACAATGCTCAGAGCAATTCTTCCGAGAGTGCTCCTGCACAGAACAATGCAGACAGCACCGCAGATAACACCGCGGACAGCGCTGCTTCCGACAACGCCGCTGCGACACTTACCGATGACATCACTGTTATCTCCCGCGAGGAGGGTTCCGGTACAAGAGGCGCATTCGTTGAGCTTATGGGCATTCTTCAGAAGAACGCCGACGGAAACGAAGAGGACATGACCACCGAGAATGCGGAGATCACACAGTCCACATCCGTTGTACTCCAGTCCGTCGCAGACAACAAGGACGCTATCGGATACATCTCCCTCGGTTCTCTTAACGATTCTGTAAAGGCCATCAAGGTTGACGGCGTTGAGCCCAGCGTTGACGACATCCTGAACGGCAGCTACGCAGTTGCACGTCCTTTCGTGGTATGCTACAAAGAGGGCGGGCTGAACGAGCTTGCGGCTGACTTCATGACCTTTATCATGAGCGACCAGGGTCAGGCGATAATCTCCGAGAACGGCTACATCTCCGTAGGCAGCGAGGGCGAATACACCGGCTCCAACATGAAAGGAAATCTTACGCTTTCGGGTTCCACCAGCGTATCTCCTGTAATGGAGAAGATTGCCGACGCATATAAGGCGATAAACCCCGACACCGTTATCGCGGTACAGCAGACAGGTTCCGGCGCGGGCATCACAGCGGCTTCCGAGGGTGCGTGCGACCTTGGTATGAGCTCCAGAGCGCTCAAGGACACCGAGCTTGCAAAGGGCCTTACTGCAAAGACCATCGCAAACGACGGCATCGCAGTTATCGTAAACCTTGAAAACCCTGTTGAGGGTCTGACCTCCGAGCAGATAAAGAATATCTACACGGGCGAGATCACCAACTGGGCTGAGCTTGGCTGATAAACGCTTTCTTCCCTTTCCGCGCCGCGAAAGCGGCACGGAGGTTTTCTCCCAGAATGGCACCGGGCAGAGTTTCGGTGCTGTTTTTTTAGAAATTTGAATGTAAAATTTAAAGGTGATTTTTTTATGACTGTTAACACTATGGCGCAAAAGCCCCGCATGACAAAGCAGCGCTTCACGGATATATTCATGAGGGTGGTATTCACGCTCTGCGCCTGCGTTTCCATCATTGCGGTGGTATTCATCTGCATTTACATATTCGCGGGGGGATTTCCCGCGATACGGGAGATAGGCATATTCGACTTTATCTTCGGCACGAAATGGAAGCCCTCCAGCGGATACTTCGGAATATTCCCGATGATAATCGGCAGTATCACCGTAACCGGTATAGCGATACTTGTCGGCGTTCCGATAGGCATACTCTGCTCGGTATTCATGGCGTATTACTGTCCTGCGTGGCTGTACCGCTTTATAAAGCCTGCGGTAAATCTTCTTGCGGGCATTCCGTCGATAGTATATGGTTATTTCGGGCTGATGGCGGTGGTGCCGATGATGAAAGACATCTTCGGCGGCTCGGGCAAGAGTATACTCACCGCGGGAATACTTCTCGGAGTTATGATACTGCCGACTATAATCGGCGTGTCTGAAACCTCGCTGCGCGCCGTTCCGAAGTCATATTACGAGGGCTCGCTGGCGCTTGGGGCAACGCATGAAAGAAGCGTGTTCTTTGCGTCGCTTCCCGCCGCAAAATCGGGAATACTGGCGGGGATAATCCTCGGCGTCGGCCGCGCGGTGGGCGAAACCATGGCGGTGGCGATGATCGCGGGAAATCAGGCAAGACTCCCCGAGAGCGTTACCGACGGAATAAGAACGCTCACGTCGAATATCGTTATCGAGATGGGCTATGCCGCGGAGGGAATACACCGCGATTCGCTCATAGCGACGGCGGCTGTGCTGTTCGTGTTCATTCTTATAATCAACCTCTGCTTCTCTGTTCTGAAGCGCAGAAAGGACTGAAACCATGATGAGTGAAACTGTCGAAAAGGTCATTACTGCGAAACCCGCCCCCGAGAAATACATAAACAAGGTAACGCTGAAGCAGAAGCTGCTGCGGTACAAGCGCAGCCCCATGTCCCTTGTGCTGATGATACTTGTAATGCTGTCCGCGCTGTTTGCGGTGGGGATACTGCTGTATCTCATCGGGTTCATACTTGTAAAGGGCATACCGAATCTGTCGTGGGAGCAGTTCGAGTGGACATACACCGCGGACAATGTATCCATGACCCCAGCGATAATCAACACGGTCATAATGATATTCCTGACGCTGCTGCTTGCTGTGCCGATAGGCATATTCTCCGCGATATACCTTGTTGAATACGCCAAGCGCGGCAGCAGGATAGTGAAGCTTATTAGAATAACTACCGAAACCCTTTCGGGCATTCCGTCGATAGTATACGGTCTGTTCGGATTTCTGATGTTCGTCATCGGCTTCGGCTGGAGCTATTCGCTGATCTCCGGTGTTATCACGCTTGCGATAATGGTGCTCCCGACGGTGATAAGAACCACCGAAGAAGCCCTGCTTGCCGTCCCTGACAGCTACCGCGAAGGCAGTTTCGGACTTGGCGCTTCCAAGACGAGAACGGTTTTCAGGGTAATTCTCCCCTCCGCGATTCCGGGAATAATGTCTGGCATAGTGCTTTCGATAGGACGAATCGTCGGCGAGAGCGCGGCGCTTATTTTCACCGCGGGCACATACGCCGCGGTACCCTCCGCAGACAACTTCCTGTTCTCCTCCACGAGAACGCTGGCGGTGCATATGTACGCGCTTTACAGCGAGGGACTCTACACCAAGCAGGCATATGCCACTGCGGTGGTACTGCTGGTTCTGACCGCTGCGATCAACCTGCTGTCGTCGTTCATTGAGAGAAAGATAGCTAAAAACCATAGCTGAAAGGACATATCATGAAGTTTGATATAAAAAATGCCGATCTGTACTATAATGATTTTCACGCGCTGAAGGACATCAGCCTTGAGATACCCGAGAACAGGATAACCGCATTCATCGGCCCTTCGGGTTGCGGAAAATCCACGCTGCTGCGTTCGCTGAACCGCATGAACGACCTTGTGGAGGGCTGCCGCATAACCGGTCAGTTTCTTCTCGACGGCGAGGATATCTACGGCAGGATGGACACGAACCTCCTGCGCAAGCGTGTAGGAATGGTGTTCCAGAAGCCGAATCCGTTCCCGATGAGCGTTTACGACAACATCGCCTACGGCCCCCGCACGCACGGTATCCATTCGAAGGTAAAGCTTGACGACATCGTTGAAAAATCCCTGCGCGGCGCGGCAATATGGGATGAATTAAAGGACAGGCTGAAAAAATCCGCGCTGGGTCTTTCGGGCGGACAGCAGCAGCGACTCTGCATCGCAAGGGCGCTGGCGGTAGAACCTGAGGTGCTTCTTATGGACGAACCCACCTCTGCGCTGGATCCTATTTCAACTTCCAGGATAGAAGAACTTGCAATTGAGCTGAAAAAGGATTATACTATTGTTATGGTAACCCATAATATGCAGCAGGCGGCGCGTATCTCGGACAAAACTGCGTTCTTCCTGCTGGGTGAGGTAGTCGAGTATGCCGATACCGACACCATTTTCTCCACCCCGCATGATAAGCGCACCGAGGACTACATCACCGGCAGATTCGGTTAAGGAGGGGTTATCATGAGAAATCATTTTGACGAGCAGCTCGGTCAGCTCAACGTTGAGCTGATAAAGATGGGCGCGCTGTGCGAGGAAAGCATCGCCTGCGCGGTGAAAGCCGTATTTGATGACAGGACCGACAGCATGATAGCAAGGGTCAACGAAAACGAAAACGAGATCGACCACATGGAGCACGATATCGAAGCGCTGTGCATGAAGCTTCTGCTGCATCAGCAGCCCGTTGCGGGGGACCTGCGCACGGTGTCCTCTGCGCTGAGGATGATTAGCGACATGGAGCGTATCGGCGATCAGTCGCAGGATATCGCGGAGATCGCGGGGATGATACATTCCACCGACCTTGCGGGCAAGGTGCATATATCCGACATGGCAAACGAAGCGATAAGCATGGTGACTATGAGCGTGGATTCCTTTGTAAAAAAGGACGTCGAGCTTGCGCAGAAAGCCATCGACGCGGACGACAAGGTAGACGCGCTGTTCCTTAATGTAAAGGATGAGCTGACGCAGCTTGTAAGAAGCGACGCGGACGACGCGGAATATGTAATGGATCTTCTTATGGCGGCGAAATATCTCGAAAGAATAGGCGACCATGCCACTAACATTGCCGAGTGGGTAAAGTATTCCATCACGGGGGAAAAGTGAAGCCTTTTCCGTTCGTGAAGAAAGGGTAAACTTATGATATATATGCTTGAGGACGACAGCAATATAAGAAGCTTCGTCCTGTATGCGCTTAACAACACGGGGCTTTCCGCCGTTGGCTTTGAAAAGCCGTCGGAATTCTGGGAGGCTATGAAAAACGAGCGCCCGTCGCTGCTGCTGCTTGATATAATGTTGCCAGAGGAGGACGGTCTTTCGGTGCTTAAAAAGATACGTTCCGGCGCGGAGTTTTCCGACCTGCCGGTAATTCTTCTCACCGCAAAGGGCACGGAGTACGACAAGGTGATAGGTCTTGACAGCGGCGCGGACGATTATATCGCAAAGCCTTTCGGCACGATGGAGCTTATCTCCCGCATAAAGGCGCTGCTGCGCCGCGCGGGCGGAAAGGAAGAAAACGAGTTCAGGGTCGGAGAGCTTTATGTAAACCCCTCGCGGCATATCGTAAAGGCGGCGGGAAAAGAGGTGCAGCTTACATACAAGGAATTTGAGCTGCTGTGCTACCTGCTTGAAAACATGGGCACCGTTCTCACCCGCGATAAAATACTTTCCCGTATATGGGGATATGATTTCGACGGCGAAAGCCGCACCGTAGACGTTCACATCCGCACTCTGCGCGCAAAGCTGGGCGATTGCGGAAGCATCATTGAAACCGTCCGCGGCATAGGTTATAAGGCTGTAGGGGAGTTCGGAGTATGACAAGAAGAATATTTTTCGGCTCGCTGGTGGTCGCGCTGGCGGCAATAATTGCCTCGCTGGGGCTGTCCCTCGGCGCGGTCTATACCAACATTAAAAACAACACCATACATCAGCTTTCCGAGGAAGCGGAGCTGCTTTC
The DNA here is from genome assembly GCA_934481445.1 of uncultured Oscillospiraceae bacterium. Classification (GTDB taxonomy): domain Bacteria; phylum Bacillota; class Clostridia; order Oscillospirales; family Ruminococcaceae; genus CAG-115. The sequence continues at coordinate 13,338 of CAKSPC010000048.1, read as the reverse complement.
CATCACTCTCACCGGCGGCGAGGAGTACAACCGATTCTCGACGCTTTCAAACAGAATAACCATCGTTGCGGCGGACGGCACGGTTATTTTTGATAACATCGCGGACGCCTCCGAAATGGAGAACCACAACGACCGCGAGGAAATAATCGACGCCCGCCAAAACGGCAACGCCACTGTCACCCGCATATCCTCAACCCTGTCGGAGAACACGATATACTGCGCGCAGGAGCTGAAGGACGGCAGAGTGGTGCGCGTTTCCTGCTCGCAGAGCACGCCGTTTTCCATGCTGCTTTCGCTGTGGTGGGAGATAATTCTGGTGCTGCTGGCGGCGGTTGTTATCTCGGCGGTGCTGGCAACGTTTGTTTCGAAGAAGATAGTAAAGCCGATAAACGAGATAGACCTTAAAGATCCCGATATAGACGAGAGCTATTCGGAGATAGCCCCCCTTCTGCACCGAATCAACGAGCAGAACAATGAGATCGCCGCGAAGATGGAGGAACTTACGAAAAGCCGCACGGAGTTCGCGCTTATCACCGAAAACATGGGCGAGGGCTTCATCATCGCGGACAGGCACACAAAGATACTTTCGTACAATTCCGCGGCGCTGCGTATTCTCGGCGCGGACAGGGTGAACGACGGCGAAAGCGTGCTTGAACTTAACCGCAGCCCGAATTTCCTCAGCGCGATAGAAAACGCGCTTAAAGGCAGGCGCTGCGAGCAGACGCTGGAGATATCCGAAAAAAGCTACGGCGTCATCGCCAACCCCGTGATGAACGATGGAGAGATAAGCGGCGCGGTAATAATCATCTTCGACACCACCGAGCGGGAGCAGCGCGACAAACTCCGCCGCGAGTTCACCTCCAACGTATCCCACGAGCTTAAAACCCCGCTGACGAGCATTTACGGAATTTCCGACATGATATGCGGCGGCATAGTAAAGCCCGAGGACGTTGCAGGCTTCGCAAAGAACATCCGCGACGAATCCGGCAGGCTGATAACGCTCATCGAGGATATAATCAAGCTTTCGCGGCTTGACGAAAATAATTTCACCGACCACCGCGAAAAGGTAAATCTTACGGAGCTGGCACGGCTGGCGGTGTCGCGGCTAAGCAGCATCGCCGACAGGAGCGGCATAACCCTTTCCGTAAGCGGCGACGAGGCGGAGTACGAGGGTATCCCGTCCGTGCTCGAGGAGATGATATATAATCTTCTTGACAACGCCGTTAAATACAACAAGGCGGGCGGCAAGGCTGAGATCAACATCAAGGACGGCGACAGCGTTGTCATCACCGTAAAGGACACGGGCATAGGCATCCCCGCGGACAGCCTTGACAGAATATTCGAGCGGTTCTACCGCGCGGACAAGAGCCATTCAAGACGTATCGGCGGCACGGGACTTGGCCTGTCGATAGTAAAGCACGGCGCGCAGCTTCACGGCGGCAGCGTCAGCGTGGAAAGCACGGAGGGCGTCGGGACTACCATGACGCTGGTGCTTCCGAGATAAAAATTATCCGCCGGGCGTTTGTAAACGCTTCGGCGGATGTTTTTGTTGATCTTACATCTCCCAGCCTGTTTCCGGCGGGCAGATTGTAATTGTCAGATAATACTCCGAGGTCAGCTTGTCGTTTTCATCAAAATGAAGTCCGCCGACATCAAGGCGCATATCGTTATAGGTAAATATATAATCATAATCATTCGGCCAGTTATCGGAATGATTATACCCGTCCCCGAGCACTGCAATAACGTCGGACAGGTCGCAGCCCTTTTTTATCCTGCCGCCGAAAAGCGAAATGACGTCCAGATTTACCCCAAGACAAACCGTATTCGGTTCTTCCGAGAGAGAATAGATGTTTCCGTCCTGTTGGTCGGCGGATAAATAACAGATCTTTTCGTCACCGACATAAAAACGCATATATTCGGTGCTGTCCTTATCGTTGTCATAAATGGTTATATCATCGCCCAGCGCAAGAATATCGTCCACGGTGCAGGGAAATTTCAGCGGTTTTCCGTCATAGTATACCGAATTGCAGATGTTTTCAAATTCTTCGTCGGTCAGCGGAGTAGATTTTATGGTGCCATATAAAGGATCATCGTACTCGCTGTTTTTGGGTTCTGTGGCTGCGGCTTCCGATGCACCCGATGCTGTGATTTCGGAGGAGGGCTGTTCGGAATGATCGGACAGGATTTCCGTATTTGCGCACCCCGTCAGCAGAGCCGCTGCGGAAAGTATAAGCAATAATTTTTTCATATGCACCTCCACAAGTATAAAAAAGGAGCCCCACTATCGGCGGAGCTCCTTGAACATTTTCTTTCGGTACAAACCTATCCGAGTTTTGGTAAATGTACAACCCTTATAAAGCTCAGCCATGCACTGTTTCTCGGAACATCACACGCATCATCACTTTACGGACTGCTACGACTACTAAAGACACGCTGAATATTTTATTCAGTGTCCCTTGAATTTACGTCAGCCCGATAGGCAACTCATGTCGCCTGCATAACAGAACAAAAGCACTGTTTCTGTTAATTATTATACATTATTTCACAGAAAAAGTCAATGCTTCGTCGGAGGTTTTCGCAAATGATATAATATTCCGCGGCTGTTTTGTCGAATATCACCCCTCCGCGCGAAAAAAGTACCGTATCTGCCCCGAAACCTGCCCATAATTGCGTTCAGGGCTTGATTTTTCGCGTGATTTTTATTATAATAAACACATGGCAATAAATCTGCGAAGAAAGGCGGTGCCGAAATGAAAAGAATACTTGCGGGAATTTCCGCGCTTGTTATGCTGTGCAGTCTGTGCGGCTGCAACCTCGAGAATGCGGACAGCTCCTACACCCGTAAAACCACCGCCTCGACCTCGGCACCCGAGCCTGCCGAAGCAAGCTCCGAGCAGACCACCGCCCAAACCACCGCAGCCACCTCGCTGGATGTAAGCGATGTTATCCCCGAGGCGATACAGACCCCCCGCGCCGACGGAAACAGGCTGTCCTTTTCGATAATCAACGTGTATTCCGAGGGGGAATATTACACCGTTGATATCTCGGGGGTAAAGCTGGACGAAAACACCGCTTCCGAGGATATCGACACAACATATGTAAAGGGAGAATTATACGGCGATTTCCGCCTTGACCTGCTTAAAAAGGGCGAAATAATCGACACGTTCAAAATAAACGTCCCCCGCGACGACAGATTTCTCATCCTCGAAAGCGTTACGGACAACTTATCCTACGGCTGCGAGCTTATTTCAAACAAGCGCGAATATAACGCCGACGAATACCCCGACCTGATACAGCTTGATTTTTATATCATAAACGAAGTCGAAGCCCCGCAGTACGCGCGTTATTTCGCGGTGTTCGGCGGAAAGATCCGCGAGGTTCCCGTATATGAAAACGGCGCCGAGGTAGCTCCCTACGGAACTCACCCCGAAATGAAAAGCGCGGGTCTGATGGTTCAGCATATCGTTGCGGGACAGTACGGCGGAGAATATACGATACTGAAGTATGAATATACTTTCGATGTCGAAAACCGCTGTTTAAACAGAAAAAAGGTGAAATTCTACGGCTGGGAGGACTGACATGACCGACAGAGAAGAATTTATTCAGATATTCAACGATAAGATACACCGCGACGGCGCGGATAAGCTGCTGGATTTCCTTGAGAATAAAAGCGATTTTTTCACCTGCCCCGCAAGCACAAGATATCATAACGCATTCGAGGGCGGTCTGCTCCGCCATTCGCTGAACGTTTACAAATGCCTGTGCGCCTATATGGAGCGGCAGAGGGTCAGGGAGGAATACGGCGTCACCGCTTCGGATGAGACCATCGCGGTGGTGGCATTGCTGCATGATGTCTGCAAGGTGAATTTCTACCGCACATCCTATCGCAACGCCAAAAACGAGAAAACGGGTCAGTGGGAAAAGGTGCCCTATTATGAAATCCACGATACCCTCCCATACGGTCACGGCGAAAAGAGCGTGTATATGGTCAGCGGCTTTATAAGGCTCACCCGAGAGGAAGCCATGGCGATACGCTGGCATATGGGCTTCTCGGGCACGGAGGATAAAAATCAGGTAGGCAGGGCACTCGAAATGTTCCCCCTTGCATTCGCCCTTTCCGTCGCCGATATGGAAGCAAGCTATTTTCTGGAGAAATCCGAAAATTAATACATAACCAAAACGGGCCGAAAAAATTCAGCCCGTTATTTTTATCAATCATATAACTTCTAGTAAACGTCCACCCTCATTTCAGCGAGCGAAGCAAAGCGATGGAACGCGAAATCCAATGAGTGCAAACAATCCACTCAAGTTTAAATATCCACGTCCAAAGGAATGCCAAACCCAGCGTGTAAATTCATGAGTGCCAATCCATCGAGAGTACATATAATGTTGCAGCCACCTTCGAGAGCCTGCGCCAAGCATTACAATAAAGTCGCGGAGCGAGATAAACCTTTAAAACCACAATGTGCAAGAAAAATCGACAGAGGGGGGATAGGGAGAGGGGAAAAGGAGCTCGAGGAGAAACCCGTAGGGAAAGGGGGGAGATGTCGATTTTTGTCGGATTTCTTTCTCTCCCCCCTTTCCCGAAGGGTGTCATCCTCGAATAAGTGCGACATCATTTTTATTAAAAAGTTTGTACCAACAACGCGGAGCGTATTAATTATATCCCCAGTGGTGAGCGAAAACAATTTGCAATTAAAAAGCACATAGCGGGGCTTCCGCCCCTCCTCGCTTTCGTTCGGAGGGAACGTCAACCCCGCCGCGCCTTAACGGCGCAAATTATTCGCACGCTGCATCCTTCATTATCTGCGCCAGCCTGTCCATCCTTGTCTTGGAAATGACAGTCCCGCTGTCGTATTTCTCAAGGAAGTGCAGCAGCTCGCTGCTGCTGGAGCAGACATAGTCGTTTTCTCGGAGATTGAGCCGAAGCTTTGCATTCGGCGAGGAAAAATAAAGCACCGTGTCTATCCACACGTCCTCCCCCGCGCTGTTGAGAATGCTCTTTACAATGTCCCGCTGGCGGCGCATCTGCTTGATGGGATTGTCCATCTCCTGCTGCGTCACCTTGCCGTCGCGGTAGTATTTCCGCTGCATCCATTTGTCGGATTTCCAGCTTCCCGAAATGCTTCCCGAGTGGTTCTTGACCTCGATTATGATAACGCCCTTGTGGGTTATCAGCATCGTGTCCAGCTCCGAGCGCCCGCGCTTGTACCGCACGGGAAGATTGAGGATGATTATGTTGTTCCCGCCCAGCTTCTTTACTGTGCGGTATAGCTGCTTCTCTCCCCGCACGCCGCTGTTGAGTACCCCGTACCTCCTCGCGAGTAACATATACCCCACGTTGCACAGCAGTATCAGTCCTATAACCACAGCTGCGGAAATGGGCTGCGTGTACAGCTTCAGCCAGACGAACGCGATAAGCAGCAGAACAGGCATCATTCCGACAATTACCTGAAGCACAAAAAGAACTATTACTTTCTTGTTGTTCTTGTTTCGTCCGCGAATGACCTTGTTCATGCACACGTCCCTCCGAAATAATTACACGTTGAATCTGAAAAGAGTTACATCTCCGTCCTGCATAACGTAGTCCTTGCCCTCGAGGCGGACAAGACCCTTTTCCTTTGCGGCGGTCATGCTGCCGCACTTCATCAGGTCGTCGAATGCGACTATCTCCGCGCGGATAAAGCCCTTTTCAAAGTCGGTGTGGATCTTTCCCGCCGCCTGCGGAGCCTTTGTGCCCTTGGTGATGGTCCATGCGCGTACTTCCTGCGGACCCGCGGTGAGATAGGATATAAGCCCGAGCAGGCGGTAGCCCGTCTTGATTATTCTCGCAAGACCCGAGGACTGGAGATTCATCTCCGAAAGGAATACTTCCTTGTCCTCGTCGGACATATCGGAAATTTCAGCCTCTATCTGCGCGCAGATGGGCAGCACCTCTGCGTGCTCCTCCTCGGCGATGGCGCAGACCGCCTTGTATTCCTCGTTCAGATTGATGTCGCTTGTAAAGTCCTTTTCGGAAAGGTTCGCCGCGTAGATAACGGGCTTGTTGGACAGCAGGGGCGTGTCCTTCAGCATTGCGCGCTCGTCGTCGGTGTAGTCGTAGCTGCGGGCGGATTTTCCGTTTTCAAGGTGAGCCTTCAGCGACTCGAAGAAATCAACTTCCTTCTGCATGGACTTGTCGCCCTTGAGAGCCTTCTTCGCGCGGTCTATGCGGCGGTCGAGTATCTCGAGGTCGGAGAAGATAAGTTCGAGGTTGATGGTTTCGATATCGCGCGCCGCGCCTATGCTACCGTCAACATGGATGATGTTGTCGTCCTTGAAGCAGCGGACAACGTGAACGATGGCGTCCACCTCGCGTATGTTGGAAAGAAACTTGTTTCCGAGTCCCTCGCCCTTGCTCGCGCCCTTTACAAGACCCGCGATGTCCACGAACTCCAGAGTTGCGGGGGTGAACTTTTCGGGGGTGTACATCTTCGCGAGGGCGTCAAGGCGCTCGTCGGGAACGGAAACTATGCCGACGTTCGGCTCGATGGTGCAGAACGGATAATTTGCGGATTCCGCACCCGCATTCGTCAGTGCGTTGAACAGTGTGCTCTTGCCGACATTCGGCAGACCTACCATGCCTAATTTCATTTTGTTTGTGACCTTCCTTAATAAAAATATTCTATCCTATTGTAGCATTTTTCGCGCTGTTTTTCAAGAGGCAGTTTTATGGGGATAACTGTTTTACCATTTCAGCGCTGCTTGTTTTTCAGCCGCTTTTCAAAGTAGGCATAAACAAAGGAAATGCACAGCAGAGTGATACCGAAGCCTATGAACATCAGCGTTCTCCCCATGGCGTCTATCCCCGAGAAATCGAACAGGAACAGCTTCGCCGAGGAGAACAACGCCAGCGCCAGGCCAAATCTGCGCAGCAGCGCGTTGTATTTTGCAAAGCCTATGCCTATCCACGCCGCGGCGGTTAGAATGTAGACAATGCTTATTATGCAGCTTGTGAACGCCGCCCAGCCGTTGAGGTCGAGGGTGACGGTAAGCGTCATCAGGGCGTAGAACGAAACCACAAGCCCCACCGCCCGGGCAAATCTCGGCGCGAGGGATTTTATCCGCAGCGCCATATCCAGCGCGGAAAGCACCGAAACAACGTTCACCGCTATGTAAACAATGATGGTAGCCACACCGAGATCAAGCTGCTTCCAGCTGTTGAAATACGCGGTCACGTTCGTGACGAAAAGGCAGAACATACCTATCGAATAGAACGTTATCGAAGCCGCGGCGGCGTTTTTCTTCATAAATTTGAGCTTGCCCGCCGCAAACCCGACGATCATCCACACAACAACAGTCAGCAGAAATCTGTAAACCGTAAGGGAGCGCGAGATGTTCGTCATGCCATTCGGCAGAGCATGAGCTGAGATAAGCGCCGCGGATATCGTGTCGTAAACGAGATATATCCCAAAAAAAGCCGTGTTGAACAGCACCGCCCATGTGTAGGTGTTCACAAGGCCGCCGCGCCTGCCCTTTGCGACGAAGAATACCAACACCGCTATCCACACGAGGGTGTTCAGCAGGAACGTCCATTTAAACAGCGGGTCGCCGCCGTTGCTTATGCAGTCGAACAGGAAAAGAAACTCCGCAAAGCCGAGCGCCGCGTAGCCCCAGCCGAGCCACAGCTTCCGCTTCCGATACAGTCCCGCGACAATGACCGCCGCCGCGAAAACATGGAAAACCATATAGCTGTACATCTTCGGGAAGAACGTGATTATGCCTATCGAAAGCGCCGTGAACAGCAGGTTTTCAAATATCTGTTCTATGCGGCAGTTCTGCCCCAGCGTCATCGAAAGCATGACGGCGCACACCGCATACAGCGCCGCGAGGATAAGTACTATGATACCCGCCGCGTAATTTTTCCCGCCGAGGAATACAAGCGGCAGCAGCATCGAAAACGCCTGCGAAAGCACCAGCAGCGTGGTTTCCGCCTTGTTTATCCCGCCGCAGCGGGTGACGCTCTTGAGCACGGCGCTGCCAGCGTACATCGCGCATATCGTGATGACCAGCACCGAGGAGAAAATCCCGATTATGTTATGGAATGTGGAGAGAACAATGCCGTCGAGCTTGGGGTCAAGTTCGAGGTGATACCGGAATTTGCTGCCCAGCGCGTACACGCATATTCCCTCCACCGCCGCCAGAATCACACCGATGAATTTCGCAGGAATATAGCCCCTGCGGTGGGATATCATCGCGGCGCCCGCGCTTACTGTGGCGAGATATACCCCGCCGATGAAATAACCCATCATGGTTTCCGCCGCCCACACGGGCAGGAATGCGCCTATCGTCGTGACGATAAGCAGCGCCTGCGACTTATACCGAACTGAAAGCAGCAGCCCCGCCGCCGCGGTAACTGCGCCGATGACAAGCGCGCCGTCGCCGATGACGTTAAATCCGAAACGCCCGACAAGCGCGCAGATAAACAGCTCCGCAATGCCGCCGAATGTCAGCGACATGGAAAAGACCACCGAGCCTTTTCTTCTGAAAACCTCTCCGAGCGCCGCCATGACCGCGCCGAGGGCAAGTATCATCGCGAGCCTGCCCCATGCGGGGATATATCCGTCCGAAACGGCGGAGAATGCGATAACGCCGATGATTATGAAAATTACGCCTATTTTGCTCAGGATGTTGAGTCCGACATACATCTCGCCGCCCGACGGAGAGTTGTTCTGCCGGTTTGGTGACAAATTGCTTCCGCTCATGCTGTGGCTCCTTTCAAATGATGTGAAAAGTTCGAAATGTGATAGGTAATGCAATAAATATAGTACATAAACATTATAGCATATAAACCGAAATATTACAAGGGTATAGGCAGTATTTCATAAAAAATACATATTAAATAATAATTATGGTATTGACTATTCGCCGAAAATATATTATAATGAACTGTATAGTTAAAATTGGCGGGGTGTGCTCTTGCCTCCCCGTAAATCTGAAACGGAGTGAAAAACAATTGAAGAGCAGAATTACTAAGCCCGTGTTCTTTATTGTCTTTGTTCTCATCATCGCGTTCACGCTTCTGTCCACTCTCGGCATAAGCACCCGCTACGGCGACACAGAAACCGCGATCGTCTGGGGCATCGACGACATCAGATGGGGCATTGATATCCGCGGCGGCGTTAACGTTACGTTCGGCGTTCCCGAGGACTATGCGGCCGAGAACGACATAACCGAGGACGACCTCAACGCGGCTAAATCTATCATCGAAACGCGTCTTGTCGACAAGAACATAAACGACTACGAGGTCTATACCGATATCGCCACGAATGCGATAATCGTGCAGTTCCCGTGGCAGAGCAGCGACACCACCTTCGACCCCCAGCAGGCGGTCAAGGAGATAGGCGAAACCGCACTGCTCACTTTCCGCGAGGGCTATGAGGTCGACGACGACGGACTTCCCACTGGTCAGACCGAAAACATCATCCTCACCGGCGCTGACGTTAAGAGCGCAAGGGCAATGTACGACCCCACGAACAGGGAGCACATCGTTCAGCTTGAGCTCAAGGACAGCGGCACGGAAGCATTTGCGGACGCCACCGAGCGCCTTGTTGGCGACAGCATATCCATCTGGATGGACGATAACTGCATCTCCGCACCTAAGGTAAACGAAAAGATAAGCGGCGGCACCTGCACCATTTCGGGCAGCTTCGACGCTGACAGCGCTTCCGCCCTTGCAAACAAGATAAACGGCGGCGCACTGCCTTTCAAGCTTGAAGTAAAGAGCCTGTCCACGATTTCTCCTATCCTCGGCACAGGCGCCCGTGACGCTATGGCTATCGCAGGTCTTGTTGCATTTATCCTTATCGCGATATTCATGATCATCTACTACCGCCTGCCGGGCTTCGTTGCTGTCATTGCGCTGACGGGTCAGGTCGCAGGTATGTTTGCGGCGATAACAGGCTTCTTTGCATTCAACAGCGCGTCCTCCCTCACACTGCCGGGTATCGCGGGTATCATCCTTTCGATAGGCATGGGTGTTGACGCGAACGTTATTTCTGCGGAGCGCGTCAAGGAGGAGCTCAAGGCGGGCCGCACCATCGACGGTGCCCTGAAGAACGGCTTCCAGCGAGGCTTTACGGCTATACTCGACTCCAACCTTACGGTAATCATCGTTGCTCTTATCCTTATGGCGGTGTTTGGAACATGGTTCGGCGCTTCCACTGAGGGCACGGTATATTCCTTCGGTTACACCCTGCTGGTCGGCGTTATCATGAACTTCATCATGGCTTGCTGGGCAACAAGACTTATGACGGTTTCCCTGTCCAAGTTCAAGTGCTTCAGAAAGACTTGGTTCTATGGTGTCAGCAAGACCGAAGCTGTGGCTGACGCAGAAACAGGCAAGGACACTGTTCTCCCCATCGAGGTTGAGGCAAAGACAAGCTTTGATTTCGTAGGCAGGAGAAAGATATTCGTATGCATTTCCGGCGCGCTGATAGCGCTTACGGTAATTCTTTCGTTCGTGCTGGGCGTTGGCGTTGATATCCGCTTCAAGGGCGGTACGATGGTAACGTACAGCTACACCGGCGAGGTTACCACTGAAGCAGTCAAGTCCACGGTAGAGTCCCTCGGTACTCCCCGTGCGACAGTAACCACCGGTACAAGCTTCACCGGCGGACTTAATACCATCGTAGTTTCCTTTGCGGCGGACGAAAAGATGGACGACGATATGCTCGCGACCATCTCCGACAAGCTTGCAGAAACCTATCCCGAGAATGAGATAACCAATATCGACACTACCAACGTTTCCGCTTCCGCGGGCTCGCAGTTCTTTGTATCCTGCCTTATCGCGGTGATTGCGGCGTTTGTTCTGCTGGTGATCTACATTGCGTTCAGATTCCAGAAGATAGGCGGCTGGAGCGCGGGCGTTATCGCACTGCTCTGCCTTATCCACGACGTTGTTATCACCTACGCGGTTTATGTCATCGGTGATATGCCGCTTGACTCCAACTTCATGGCGGTAATTCTTACGCTGCTTGGTTACTCCATTAACAACACCATCATCATCTACGACCGTCTGCGCGAAAACCGTGCAAAGTACGGCGGAAAGATATCCGACAGAGAGCTTGTAAACCTGTCGATAAATCAGACCCTTAGCCGTTCGATAATCACCACTGCGACAACATTCATTGCGATGCTTTCCATCTCGGTCATCTGCGCGGCGATGGGCGTTACTTCGATACTTTCGTTCTCCGTTCCGCTTGCGATAGGCATGCTGGTAGGCTTCTACTCCTCCCTGTGCCTTGCGGGCCCCATCTGGATCTGGTGGCAGGAGCGTAAGGGCGCGAAGAAGTCAGCTTGATAACGGGCTGTTAATGGCTTGAATAATGTGTCCGCCCTCGATTACAGGGGACATCAAAGGAATATAGTCGCAAACACTCATTATCAAAGGAATTATAGTGCCGCATAACCAACGCAGACCATAACCAAACCAATAAAAAGGACGCTTTTCATTGAAAGGCGTCCTTTTTATATGATAAATTGTCAAGTCAGGTGCAAAGCTTAGAAGATAAACAATCGAGAGGAGAGAGAAACCCAAGGCGTTTTCCGGGACGCGAGTTAATAAGGCGAATAACATTTTGAGGATCATCCCCAGATGCCTTCTCTCGCTCGTCTAATCCGTGTGTTCTTTTCATAGTTGTAGTTTTGCCTTACCTCACGGTTTATTGTTGATGGGTTTCTCCATAATAACTTCGCAATTTCTCGATAACTCTTCTCTTCGGACTAAAGCTGTGGCAGACACTTTCGTTCTGTTATTATAATATACCACGTCACGAAGCAACAGAGGGGTTTGTTCGGCACAATATAGAACCTATTGCATTAGTTCAATAAGCACTGCGACATAAGCGTTACAGCAAACATCTATGCTGACGTTCTCAAAAGCACCAAAGCAAAAGTTGCGGACTTTATCACGCTGAAGCTGGCATAACAAAAATCCTCCCCGAAAATCGGAGAGGATTTAAAAAGTTCTCTGATAAAGACCGGATAAAAACCAAGTTGATAACCCGATTGCCGCAAACCGCTTTGCAAAGCGGTTTGTATAGGCTGAGATTATCTCTTGGAGAACTGAGGAGCGCGACGTGCAGCCTTGAGACCGTACTTCTTTCTTTCCTTCATTCTGGGGTCACGAGTGAGGAAGCCAGCCTTCTTGAGTACGGGACGGAGCTCGTCGGAGTACTGGAGAAGAGCTCTGGAAAGGCCGTGGCGGATAGCGCCTGCCTGACCTGTAACACCGCCGCCTGCAACTGTGCAAACGATGTCGAACTTGTCAACTGTATCGGTGAGGGTGAGGGGCTGACGAACGATCAGCTTGAGGGTGTCAAGACCGAAGTAGTCATCGATGCCTCTGCCGTTGATGGTGATGGAACCGCTGCCGGGATAAACTCTTACTCTTGCAACGGAGTGCTTCTTTCTGCCTGTTCCATAGTAATAGGGTTTAGATTCGTACATTTTCAGCCCTCCTTAAAACTTGTACTCAACGGGCTTCTGAGCCGCGTTGTTGTGCTCTGCACCTGCATAGCAGCGCAGTCTTGTCAGAGCCTTTCTGCCGAGTGTGCTGTTGGGCAGCATACCGTTTACTGCGATGGTCATTGCCTTCTCGGGGTTCTCCTTCATGAGCTTGTCGTAGCCGACTTCTCTGAGGTGGCCGATCCAGCCGGTGTGCCATCTGTAAACCTTCTTCTCAAGCTTCTTGCCTGTGAGAACTGCCTTGCCGCAGTTGATGATGATTACATGATCGCCGCAGTCGCAGTGAGGAGCGAATGTGGGCTTGTGCTTGCCTCTGAGCAGGTGAGCAGCCATTGCGGCAACACGGCCGAGGGGCTTGCCTTCTGCGTCAAGAATATACCAGCTGCGCTCTACGGTGTCAGCCTTAGGCATATAAGTGGACATACTTTTTTCCTCCTTGTTCGGAATTTTCCGATTATCTAAGCGCATTTCATACAGAAATGCAATTCACAACATTGGTTATTATACAACATTCCGCGCGGCTTGTCAAGGGCTTTTGGCACCAGTTTTTAAATATATCCCGATTTCTTTTGTTTTCTCTGGGTTTCTCTCTGTTTTTCTCTGTTTCTTGAAGTTCATTTCATTTTTTGGTGCAATTCCAAAAACGCGAGTATTCGTGAGTATAACAGAGAAAAAACGAAGTCTTCGGCAGACCCTTTCGCCGGGCATAGACGCCTTTACGGCGCAAAAGTCCCCCTTCAGGGGAAGGGGGACACAGACCGTCGAAAAAGTCCCGTTGGGACTTTTCCGACGAAACATCCGCCCTGCGCGCACGGTTTGTCGGCATTGCCG
>CAKSPC010000047.1 GCA_934481445.1 uncultured Oscillospiraceae bacterium | reverse complement strand
TAGGTCGTCGCGCCGTCGACTGCCGTCCAGCTAAGCTGCGCGCTGCTGTCCCCTGCCACTACCGTAAGCTTTGGAAGTGCAAGGCTCGCGGGCGCGGGCGCCTTGGGCGTCACATACACAATATCATCGTCGGTGTAATCGGAAACTGTATCACCGTTCACCGCAAGGACAATAAAGCCGTAAGTCTTTCCGTTGGTAAGGCCGCCGACCGTCAGTCCGCTCGTCTTGTTGTAATCAAGCACCTTGGTGTAAACGCCGTCGGTTATCTTGAACACGCGGTAGGTCGTCGCGCCGTCGACTGCCGTCCAGCTAAGCTGCGCGCTGCTGTCCCCTGCCACTACCGTAAGCTTTGGAAGCGCAGGCTTTGCAGCATCGGGCGTGAAGCCTATCTTGAGGGAGAATGTTACGGTGGTATTGCGCCCTATATTATAATCATAAGTTACGACATCAGCGGTGATATTCTTGAGGGCATTCTTGCTGCTGTCATACTCTGCGCCCGTCCAGTTGCTTGCGTTTGCCGCCTTGAATCCGCCGGGGGTAAGCACGCCGAGGGATGCGGAGGTAAGAGTGTAAACATTATCTGTTGCGCTGATAGTCTTGAGGGAGGTATTATTGCTGATATCCAGCGCAACGAGGTTGTTCTTCGCGCACCAGAGTTCGGTAAGTACCGTGTTTCTGCTTAAATCAAGGCGCGTAAGCGCATTCCCGCCTATAGAAAGGGAACCGAGAGAAGAGCAGTTGATAAGGCTGATGGATGTTATCGCATTATTGTGCGCCCAGAGCTTCGTAAGTGCGGAATTTGCGCTTACGTTCAGGGCGGTCAGCTCGTTGTCGTTGCAGATAAGCTCCTCAAGCTTTGTGTTCTTGCTTACATCAAGCGAGGTGAGCCTGCACTCGTTTACCCAAAGATTTGTAAGCCTGGTGTGATTGCTCAAGTCGATGGAATCGAGGTTCGTCTTGTGCAGATAAAGCTTCTGAAGCGCCGTATTATTGCTGAGGTCAACGGAGATGAGAGAGGTATCGTATCCCGCAAGTTCCGTGAGCGCGGTGTTCTTGCTGAGATCCAAGGAAATAATATTCTTGTTTCCGTTGAACCACAGGGATGTAAGCTTCTTGTTCGCTCCTACCTCTAAAAAAGAGAGATTATTGTCGGAACAATAAAGCGTTGTAAGCTCGGTGAAATATTCCACGCCTGTAAGGTCGGAAATTCCCTTGTCGCTTACGTCTATCTTCTTTACCGCAGCTATCTCGCTTTCGGAAAGCGTACCGCTGCCGTCGGTATCGAAATTATCGGAAACATAGCTTCTGAAAGTGCTGTCGGGGAAGTTCGTCGCGTTGATCTTTACAGAATCATCCGACGCGGGCTTCTGCACTGTGTCATAATTGCAGTCGGGCAGGTCAAGGTTCACATAAAATGTGCTCTCGACAGTATGCGCGTTGGAATTGTGCTGCGTATCCTGGCTGAGTATGGTGGCGTGGCTCTTGTTGCACCACTTGTACCATATATCGCTTACGCCGCCCTGATCCATCCACGTAACGTCGATCTCATACCAGTTGCCATAAAGCTTTACGCGGTTCCATGCGTGGTTCTGACCAACTACGCCGACGCTGTCCAGACCGAGCGCGGTGCAAAGATACTGCATCGACATGGCGTATCCGTTGCAGACGCATTTTCCGTCAACAAGCGCGCCCGCCATGCTCTGATGATATCCTGTCTTTACATAGTCTATTCTGTCGACAAGGTATTCAAATATGTAGGTTTCTATCTCAAGGTCGTCGGTCATGCCGGAAGCGCCTGCAATGAGTTCCTCGGTGATGGTTTCAAGCCGGTCGCCGTAGCTGTTTCTGGTGGAAGCGGCCGCCATATCTTCTTCAACCATCAGCGCTACTCTCGAAGAAGAATAGTAGTATCCGTTTTTAATGAAATAGAACTGCGGATTGGAAAAATAGAACGCGTTGATTATTACCCTCAGCCTGGCGTCATCCACGGAGGACGGACGGCTGACATACTCGGTGGTCTTTGCCGTGTAGTCTGTGCTGCGGTCGGCAGCATACTTTGCGCAGGCGCTGTACAGGTCGTTGTACATCGTCTTTTCTTCCGCGGAAAGCTGGGAGTAGAAGTATTTCGTGGTGTTGGCCGAAAGATCAAGATCGCCGTTGTCTACTATGCTTTCCTCGCCGGCTGCATAGTCGCTGAGGACGACGGAATTCATAAACTCCGCGTCGTCGTCGGATATTTCTATTCCGAATACTCCGACCTCGCAGTCCGTGCTGTCTTCCGCGAGTGCATTTAACTCGTCAAGACGTTCCTGCGCCGAAACGACATATTCGTCCTCGGCGGACGCATAGACGGGCTGCACCGCTATCACCGCCGCAAGCATCGCGGCAATGATGCTCCTGAATGAATGCTTCATCGGTACCTTCCTTTCCATATATAAACCCGACAGACCCCGCTTATCGGATGTCTGCCCTTTTTATCGTGATCTTTGCAATGCTGACGCTGTTGCCCGCGGTCTTTCCGTGAAGGCCTGCGAATATACAGAGCCCGAGCTTCGCCTGTGATCTCCCCACGGAGAAGCAGAATTCCCCGTCGCGTCCGGTCCGCACCCCGGAAATCTTGTAGAATTTTCTGCTAACAGTATCAAACAGACCTATCGAATACTCGCTAAGGTTGTTCTTGGAGGAGAATCCCGACACCGTAACGCTGTACATGGAGTTCGGCTTGATGCCGGTATACATATAATTCTTATATTTATCGCCGCCAGCTTCAAGAACAACGTTCTCGACAACCGCGGTTTCCGCCACTGCTTCTGGCTTTATCGCAACCACATTCGGGTCGTAAATCGCAACGCCGTTTAAAGGATCAAGAAGATTATCCGGGGTATTCTTCATGGCGGCGTATGCCTCGCCCATGGTTATTTCGTCGCTCCATATCTCGCCGAAGAGCATGAACAGCGAGCGATATTTTTCCACATCCTCTCCGCGCGCCGCTATCTCAGTCAGCAGGTTTATCGCGAAGAACGTATTCTTGTTTTCAAAGGCGGTGTGCGGGGATTTTCCCGCCGCGTCATAAAGGTAGGTATATATATTGCCGAAGCGCGATACGCCATATTTTGGCTCTATGCCGAGCTTCTTTGAAAAATATCTCGCATGGTCCACAAGATCCCATTCGGAGCGGCAGTTTTCCACCAGCACATACCTGGTATCGGGATATCTTTTCATCACGCCGCAGATATCATTCCGCTCGAACTTATCGGGATTGCGGATATCCATGCCCGTGTATTTTATGAAATTGTCGATATCCTTGTGACCGTACTCAAAATTGACCTGTCCATTTATCGAAACCGCAACTCCGCCGCCGAACAGTGCCGCGGAATGTATCGCCGCCGTGCCGCCGCCCGAACCGCCGTAGAACACAACGCTCTGTTTCGGAACACCGAGGTGCTCCGCTATTGCCGCCGCAAGCTGTGCGGTATACTGTCGGAAATTCTCATTCTGCGTGCCCCAGAACCAGCCGAGGGTTATGTCGTCGTTGACGAAATACATCGGATCCTCAACGCTTATCCAGCTGCAGTCGGAATAGGGATACCAGCTCCATCTGTTGAAGATGGGAACGCTGCGCTTCTTTCCGCCGCTGTGCGTTCTTGCGCCGTCGAGGATGAGGAAAAGCTTCTTTTTCTTTCCCCTGTGGAACATACACTCGAACTTTGCACTTCCGATGCGAAAAGTCACCCTGCCCTCAGGAATATCCTTTATGTTGTTTATATCTATAACTATCCCCGTATTATCCAGCATCTTCTTATCGGCGGTGAAGCGGCGCTTTCGCATTGCCTCTACCTCGGCTGTGATGTCGGAGAAAACGGAGATATCCTTCTCTTCGGGGAATATGCTGCTTATAAGTTCATCTGCCATCTGTTGCCCTTCCTACGATTTATTTATAGTTAATTTTATTATACTATATAATGGTTATTTTGTCAATATAATTTCTGCCGTGTTTCAGCTTTCCAAAAGATGATCCCCGCCACAGAAACCCGCAGCGGGGATCTATTATGACCTATGCCGGAACAAGCATAATTTATTTTTTAAGGATACGCTTTATCAGATCCCTGAGCTTTCTCGGAATGAATGTAACCGCTCTGCCGACCCTGAACGACAGCGAATTTTTAATATCGTTGAGCTCATTTTTCTTTTCTTTAAGCGTTCTTGACATTCTTCCGAACTGCACTATGCCGTCGTAATAATCGCGGACGATGGTTTCCGCCATAAGGCTGTCATCCGACTGCGGCTTCGTGGGTGCGCCCGCAGAGGCGAACACTTCCCTCCACTGCGCCGAAATATCCGTGGAATACATCTTTTCAAGGAACCTGCGGCCGCTGTCGCCGATGGATTTAAGACGGTCGTTGTCCTCCAGCAGGGAGCATATCGCGTCCGCCGCCGCCTCAACATCGCGCTGCGGCACGGAGATAATGCCGTCGTTGCCGGCAACGGTGGGAAGATACGGAAGATCGTACATTACCATCGGCAGGCTGTGCGACATCGCCTCGCACAGCGTCAGCATAAAGCCCTCGTGCGAGGAACAGCTCAGGAAGATGCTGCAGCTTTCGTAGTATTTCTCAACTTCCTTGTCGAAGCCGCACATGATAACATTCTTGCGCATTCCGCGCGCCATCCTGAACTTGGTGAGCTCGTTGAGATACTTCTCGTCACCGCTTCCGACCATGTAAAGCTGCGCGTCGGGGAAGCGCTTTGTAACTTCCGCCATGATCCGCACCGCGTCTTTCGGGTGCTTTGCTTCCTCCTCCAGCCTGCACAGGAAAAGGATATTGTGATTATCACGGGGGGCGGGGGCGATATCCGCAAAATCAAACGTCGACGGATTGAGGACGAGGTGCGTGTTTGCGTTGAAGCATTTCCACCAGCGGCAGCTTGTTTCGTCCAGCGCCAGCATTGCGTCCGCATTGCGGCAGAACAGCGGCAGCAGCGAAAAACGCTTGTCGTTGTATCTGATGAACCGCGTGAATACATTGTGAACATATATCATGAACGGAACATCCAGCGCCTTGCATATTCCCATATCATACAGAATTACTTCCGAAAAGTAGGAATGGTACACCATGCAGTCCACGTTGTTTTCAATAAGCAGGCGCGCAAGGCTCATGCCGCGCTCGTGGTAATTATTCTTTCTGCACTTGGAGAAAGGCCGCGCTATCGTAACGCGCTTTACATAATCGGGCAGCGGGTAATCGTCCTCGGTGGGCTCGCAGTCGGTGAACAATACCACATCGTAACCCATATCGTGCCAGCAGCTGACAAGCTGCGAAATAACGCGCTGTATGCCGCCGTTATCCATGCGGTGGTAATAGGTGCCGATGGTATGTATATCGCTGCCGCTCCTGTGGGTCTTGAAGAAATCCGCCTTTTCCATCATCGCTGAGGTCTTTAGCTGGTCATCCCATGTATATTCCGCCAGCGCGCAGGTTATCATCGCCCTGTCGAGGGGTCTGCTCCAGTATTCCGCAACGGTGCTGAGTTCATCGGGACGCACCTTTTCGGGGAGCCGCAGGAAGTTTCTTATGCTGTGGCGGATGAGGTTAAAGCGGGAAAGCTCCATGGTGTCGGCATATTCCGCTGCGGCTTCGGGGTGCTCCGCCATTATCTCGGCGATGGTATCCTCCGTCCATGCCTGACAAAGATACTGCTTGAATTTCTGCGGGTCGAGGGTTTCGCTGCTGCCCTCGACGCCTGCACCGTAGCTGTAGTTATACAGTCTGTCGGGCACGCCGCGGTAGGTGAGGTCGTCCTTATGCCAGCACACCGCCCAGTACAGCACCTTGTCCTGCGCCTTGGGAAGCACCCTGTCCACGCCCCACTTTTCGATGACCTCCCGCAGAAGCTGCGCGTTGAACATCTTGTTCCAGAGATGACCCTCGAAATTGCGCTTTACAAAGCTGTCGAATATCTGCCTGCCGTACAGCTTTTCCATAACGGGAGAAAGATAGTCGTTGTAGGATTTAAGGCGGTTGCCCGATATTTCGGCGCAGTTTATTACATTCGTGCCGAAGTGGAGAATATCCACGGGGTCCTTTTCCATCAAAGCGCACGCCTTTTCCACTGCCTGCGGGGTGAGAGAATCGTCCGCGTCCGCGAACATTATGTATTTTACCGAGGGCTTCGCCGCGAGTATTCCCTTTGCGCGGCAGACCCACGCGCTGCTGTTCGTATCGTTGTGATAAAGGCTGAATCGGCTGTCCTTTGCGCAGTATTCCGCCGCTATCTCCGCGCTGTTGTCGGCGGAGCAGTCGTTGACCATTATCGCCTCCCAGTATGGAACGGTCTGCGCAAGTATGCTGTCAAGGCAGTTTCGCAGGAATTCCGCGTCGTTATACAGCGGTATAACTATCGCGACCTGCGGCTGCGTGTTCTTTTCTTCTGTCATATTGTTCCCTTCCGTTTTTTAACTGCGGCAGAGTGCCGCTTCATAATAATATATCAACCGCCTGCAAGTTTTTCAAAGACCCTTTTTATCGATCTCATCAAGCCAAACTGTCTGTAATATCTCTTTATCCTGAACATAAGCGGAGGCTTTTCCGCACCGCGGTTCTTTGTTCCGTCAAGGTAGTCGTTCACCATCGTCCGCGCCATTATGCGCCTTTCCTCCGGCACGCCCCACTGCGCTTCGCTATCAAGCGAATCGAACACGCCGCGCCACTGCGCCGCGATATCCGTCCTGTACATTTCATCAAGGCGCGCTCTTCCCGCCGCTCCGTTGCTTTTCAGAAGCTCGTTATCGGAAAACAGCCTGCACACCGCGTCCGCGGCGGCTTCCATGCTGTTCTGCGGCACGGAGATGATACCGCCGTTGCCCTGCACGGGCACAAGATACGGCAGGTCGTACATCACCACGGGTATGCTGTAGGACATCGCCTCGCACAGCGTCAGCATAAAGCCCTCGTGCGAGGAGCAGCTAAGAAATACGCTGCTCTGACGGTAAAATTCCTCAACATCGCGGTGGAAGCCGCAGAGTATTATGTGCTGGTCCATTCCTAGGGAGGATATCCGCTTTTTCAGAAGCTTCATATAGTCCTTGTTGCCCGTGCTTCCGACGATAAGCAGCTTCGCGTCGGGTATGCGCTTCACCACCCGCGCCGCGATCTCAACAGCGTGCAGCGGGTGCTTCGCCTCTTCCTCAAGGCGGCCGAGGAACAGCATCGTGTGATTATCGCACTCCGCCGGGGACACCTTTTCAGGGTCGAAGGTCAGCGGGTTAAGCACCTCAAATGTTCTCGGGTTGAAACAGCTCCACCATTCCCTGTCCGCGCCGCTGAGGCACACGACCGCGTCCGCAAGCTCCGCACATAGCGGTATCGACGAAAACTTCGCGTCGTTATAACGCAGGTAGCGCGAGAACACATTATGCTGGTGCAGCACGAAGCGAACGCCCTCCGTCCTGCAAACGCAGGTGTCATACAGAAGTACGTCCGAGAAGTAGGAATGATACACCATGCAGTCGACATTGTACTGTTTCAGCAGCCTCGCAAGGCTCATGCCGCGCTCACGGTAGTTCTGCGCATTGCAGCGCGAGAACGGCCGCGCCAGCTTCACCCTTGTAACATAGTCGGGCAGGGGGTAATCATCAGGGGTGGGGTCAAAATCAGTGAACAGCACCACCTCCAGTCCGAGGCTGTGCCAGTGTTCTATCACGCGGGCGATAACACGCTGAATGCCGCCGTTGTCCATGCGGTGATAATATGTCCCGACAACGCTGACCGGCTTTCTTTCGGTGCTGAGAAAACCCCCGCACCGCGACAGCATCGCCGCCGCTTCGTTCCTGTTCTCCCATGTATATTCCGCCAGCGCACAGGACAGCCGTGCCCCGTCGAGTGGTCTGTCCCAATAACTGCGCGAAAGATCAAGTCCCTGCGGGCGCTCCCCCTCGGGAAGCCGCAGCAGGTTCCTTACGCTGTGCTTTACAAGATTGTACCGCGAATTTTCCATGATATCCGCGTATTTTATGTTGTCCTCCTCGGATATGGCGGCGATGGTGTTCTCGCTCCATGCCTGGGAAAGATACTGGCGGCAGCGCTCCATGGTCAGCGTGTCCGTGCCGCCCTCGGTGCCGAAGCCGTAGTTGTAGTTGTAAAGCTTCCTGCCTATCCCGCGATAAGTCACATTCCCCGAGCGGCACACCGCCCAGTACAGCACCTTGTCCTGCGCCTTGGGCAGAAACAGCTCCGCACCCATGCGGGATATAACATTTTTCATAAGCTCCGCGCGGAACATCTTGTTCCAGAGATGCCCCTCGAAATCCCGCCTTACAAAGCTTTCAAACACTTCGTCGCCGCGCAGCGTGCATATCGGCGGCATGATGTATTTTTCGTAATTCTTTATCCTGCCGTGAGATACTCCGCCGCGGTTTATGATATTCGTACCGAAATGGAGGATATCCACGGGGGATCTTTTCATCTCCTCATACGCCGTGGATACTGCGTCGGGGGTGAGGGAGTCGTCCGCGTCTGCAAACATGATATACTTCACCGACGGCGACGCCGACATTATCCCGCGGGCGCGGCACGCCCACGCGCTGCCGTTCTTTTCGCTGCCTATAAAATGAAAGCGGCTGTCCCTGCGGCAGTATTCCGCACATATTTCCGCGCTTCGGTCATCGGAATGATCGTCCGCAAGCCACGCTTCCCAGTACGGCGCGGTCTGCGCGAGAAGGCTGTCAAGGCACTCGGAAATGTATTTTTCGTCGTTATAGACGGGAATTATCACGGCAACGAGCGGCTCTCCGCTCCGATATGTCCTGCTCAATTCTTGCAACGCTCCTTACAGCCGCAGACGCGGTTATTTTTCATTTTTTTCAACTATGGCGGAAAGCCTTTCCACCTCTCCGCGCAGCCGCTCGTTTTCGGCGGAAAGCTCCGCGATTCTGGCGTCCTGCGCGCATAATCCCGCGGAAAGCTCGCTGCGCAGCGCGGCGATATTGTCGGCGGTAAGGCGGCTTTCGCGGTCAAAGGCGCTTTTTGGCGGGGGAAGTATTTTTTTCAGTGCATTCTTTATTTTCTTTGACATGATGTATTTCCGATATGAGCTGTGCATTACAGCGGTGTATTCGTTAAAGTCGTTTTCGTTGCAGGTTTCGCGGGGGATATTATCGAACCCAAGCTCCCGCGACCATTGTTCGCGGAAAAGACGATAGACCTGCTTCTGCGGCTCGCCGCCGAGGGTCCTCAGATGCCATAGCAGAAAATTCAGCGACCACCTGTCCAGCGAGTATCTGAATGTATCGTACACTCCGTCCGCCCTGAGCATATCGCACAGCATTCTCACCGCCTTATACGGCGAATCGAACGAAGCCGCCCGCGAGTTGGAAATCGAAGCGGAGCGGTTCACCCGACGGTGCACAAGTATCCTGTCCACAAAGCAGACGCGCCCTGCCAGCGCCATTGCGCGGAGGTTGAATACAAGGTCCTGCGAATTCGGCAGGTCGGGATATTCTATCCCGTGCTCCCTGATAAATTCCCTGCGGAACATCTTATCCCACGGCCAGCCCTGCATGGTCTGAAAAAAAACGTCCTTTTTGTCCGCGGGGGAGAACACATCGTCGCCGCCGAGAAGCCCCCGCGGCATTGTCCATCCGCCGGAGCATACCCTGCCCGTGGCATTGTCGAAGGAATCCGCAAGGCACATCGCGGCGTCGGCGGAAGTACTTTCGAGCCTGTTTGCCATCATCTCCAGCATGGTTTTTTCGAAAACATCATCGGAATCAAGGAAGATGATGTATTTTCCCGCCGCGCGGCGCATTCCGTTGTTGCGCGCCGTGCCGGCCCCTGCGTTTTCCTGCGATATGCCGATAACCCTCTTGTCCCGCGCGGAATATTCACGGATAATATCCCATGAGCCGTCGGTGGAACCATCGTTGACGCAGATCATCTCGATATTTTCCAGCGACTGACCGCACAGGCTTTCCAGGCAGCCGCGCAGGCACTTTTCCGAATTATACACGGGAATGACCACGGAAACCATCACGCCCATCGACAGCTCACCTCGCTTATGTACATAGCAATACATTATAATTATACATCCGCGCTGCGGGTTTGTCAAGGAATAATTCCGATATGATACAGCATATCCGAAATTTTGTAAAATCACATCCCGTCATATTCGCAAAAATGCCGCCCGAAAACGGGCGGCAAAGCGCATTGTTCAATTTTTATCCGCTGACGATATCGTCCGCGTCCATGGGCGTGTACTTGTTTTTAGCGTTAAGTCCGCGTACAAGGAATTCATATTCCTTATTTGCGTCAAGCTGCACGGTTATGCGGCAGCGCTGTCTTGTCGCGCCGATAAGCTCCCAGTTGTTCGTGCCCTTTTCGCGTGCCATTACCTTGTATCTAACCGAGGTAGGAACGGAACTCCAGATCAGATAGTAGCTTCCGTTGCCCTTGGGATTTACGCAGAGGTAGGGCTTTACTGCGTCGTTCGGAACAACATAAACGATGTCATCCTCGGTGTATGTAGACCACTTTTTATTCGCAAACTGCGCAAGTACGATGATGCCCGTCTTTTCGCCGCCCTTTAAGCCCTTAACCGTCATGTTTGTTCCCTTGGTATCGGAACCGAACTGGCGTATCTTCTGCCCGGGCACAAAGGTGAATACGCGGTAATTTATCGCGCCGTCCACAGGCTCCCATGTTACTTCCGCGCCGCCGTAGGTGGGTTCTGCCGTTACTACGGGCTTGGTGGGGTCATAGGAGCTGATCTTATCGGTCTTGAGGGCGAATGTTTCGCTAAAACCATTTCCTAAATCATAGCTGTATGTAACGATATCGCTTGTGATATTCTTGAGCAAATTTGCTGCCGCGTCATATTCTGCACCCCGCCAGTTGCTTGCCTTTGAGCCGTCAAATCCATATTTGGTAAGTTCATTAAGGCTGCTGGATTTGAGAGTGTATTCGTTGTTCTCAAATTCTGACCGGCTGAGACTGAGCACAGTGTTCTTGCTGAGATCAAGCGACGTCAACTGATTGTTGCTGCAACCTAAACTGGTGATTGCAATGTTCTTGCTGACATCAAGTGAAGTCAACTGATTGTTGCTGCAAAGTAAACTGTTGATTGCCGTGTTCTTGCTGACATCAAGTGAAGCCAACTTATTATCGCTGCAACCTAAAAAAGTGAGTGCCGTGTTCTTACTAACATCTAGTGAAGTCAACTGATTACGGGCGCAATCTAAATAAGTGAGCGCAGTGTTCTTGCTGACATCAAGTGAGGTCAATTGATTACTGCCGCAATATAACTTGGCGAGTGCGGTGTTCTTGCTGACATCAAGTGAAGCCAACTTATTATCGCTGCAATCTAAAAAAGTGAGTGCCGTGTTCTTGCTGACATCTAGTGAAGTAAACTGATTATCGTAGCAATATAACTTGTTGAGCGCAGTGTTCTTGCTGACATCAAATGAAGTAAATTGATTTCCGCTGCAATCTAAAGCGGTGAGCGATGTAAGGTATTCAATACCATCCAAACTCTGAATGTCGAAATAACTAACATCAATGCTTGTTAAAGAAGAAATCTCGCCTTCGGATAAAAATTTATCATTATCTTCGTCAAATTCCGTAATACATTTTCTAAAATTATTATCCGGGAAGTTCTCCGCATTGATAGCCACACCATTCTTCGCGAACGCAGAAACCGCCGACCCCAGCGCCGCAATATCCGCCGCGCTCACCGCCGACAAACTCATGACCGCTGCGGTGACGCCCGTCAGCAGCCGCTTTGCATTATTCTTCATATCTTTTACCTCCAATATATTTTCGGTGCAAATTTACACCTATACTACCATTATATATATATATTGTCAAGTGTTTTTATAAAAAAAAGCGGGAACTTTCGCTCCCGCCATGATATTAAGAATATGCCGTGTTATGCTCAGCCGCTGACGATATCGTCCGCGTCCATGGGCGTGTACTTGTTCTTCGCGTTAAGTCCGCGTACAAGGAATTCGTACTCCTTGTTAGGGTCAAGCTGCACGGTTACGCGGCAGCGCTGTCTTGTCGCACCGATAAGTTCCCAGTTGTTCGTACCCTTTTCGCGTGCCATTACCTTGTATCTAACCGATGTGGGAACGGAACTCCAGATCAGATAGTAGCTTCCGTTGCCCTTGGGGTTTACGCAAAGGTAGGGCTTTACTGCGTCAAGCGGAATTACATATGCAATGTCGTCATCGGTGTATTTTGTCCACTTGCCGTTAGCGTACTGCGCAAGTACGATGATACCCGTCTTTTCGCCGCCCTTAAGACCCTTTACGGTCATAGAAGTTTCGGTGGTATCCGAGCCAAACTGTCTTATCTTTCCACCGGCAACAAAGGTGTAAACTCTGTAATTTACAGCGCCCTCAACTTCACCCCATGTAACTTCAGCGCCGCCGTAGGTAGGTTCTGCGGTAACGACAGGCTTATCGCTCTTCGCGGACTTGGGTGTTACATATACGATATCGCGGCTTGTGTAGGTGCTCCACTCACCGTTGACCTTTGACAGAACAAGGAATCCTGTTTTCTGCCCGTTTGTAAGGCCGTCTGCCAAATACTCGGTATCCTTTATCTCGCCAAGCAGATTATACCTGCCGTTGATAACGGAGAATACACGATAGCTTTCTGCGCCTTCGACCGCAGCCCATGTTATGACTGCATTGCCGTCGCCCGCTTCAACAGATATCTTCGGGGTGACAGGCTCAGGCACCTTCTCGCCCTCTACCGTGAATACTGTATCGTCATAATCATATATCGAATTCGAATAATTCTCATTCATATCCAGCGCTACTACTGTTGCAGTATAAGTGCCGGGCTGGAACGAATTAAATGTATAGGATGTCCCGGTTGAATTGATATAGTTATATACAGTATTATCATTATCGGCGTTATATATCTTGATCATGTAGCCGGAAGCATTTTTCGCCGCTGTCCACTTGAGGGACACAGAATTATCACTGTTAACTGTCAGACTTGTTATCTTTGAAACGCCTACGAGAACATCGGGATCATAAGAAAACGAAACAGGCTCGGAGAACGCGCTTACATTTCCCTCGGCGTCAACATAGGCCATGCTTACATCAAAATCACCGTAGTAAGAATAGAAATCTATTTCGGGATTTAGTGAATAATTGTATTTAATTCCGAATTTGGTGATCAGCTTGAAAATATAGCTCTGCGCGCCGTCTATTTGATCAAAGTATACCGTTTCAAAATCGCGGCGATTTTCGTCGAAATAATCGAGATATGATTCAAAGCCCGAAAGCGTATATTTCATATTTTCCGGAGCATTTATCTTTCCTACGGACTTGGGACCGTAATAGGATATTACGGTGCTGTCCTCGGATACCGGATAAGTGCCGATTGCATTATATGCCGCGCCATGATACTCGAAAGCCTTCGCCTCATTTTTGCCATAGAAAGGAGCGGAGCTGAAATACTTTTGCACAAATGTATCGGTAAGATCGATCTCCTGACCGCCATCCGTGTTCCGGTTGTATCCAAACCATCTGTCGGTAGGAGATGTAAGCGAATAGCTGACACCGTATTCGGTATACATTTCAGTCATTTCATCCGTATCGGGATATCCGTCGAACGAAACGATGTTTGTCTTTTCGTCAAATGCGATGTTGGACTTCCATGTTGTCGGCGCGTCGATATATTCCTTGCCGCCCTTGGAATTGTCTATCGTTCCCTCAAGATACACGCTGCTGAGGTCGCCGTTGGAGTTTACTGCATTTATTGTAATATTCGTCGTATAACCGTATTCGGAACGATAAAGCTTTAACTTATTGGCGTCGGTGCTGCTAATATGCACATAGGTATTTCCGTTTTTGTCCGTTATTCTCTCGATAACGATGTAGCCTATGCAGTCATCCGAAGCCTTATCCCATGTTACAACAAAATCTGAATTATCCGAGCGTCTGAAATTCGTGGGAGCAGGAGTATTATCATCAAAATCGGCGCCGTCATAGGTTATGTACGGTTCGTCGTCCTGATACACGGATTTTGCGATAGGGTAATCATTATGATCATATGCAGATATTCCATAATAGGACCGTATATTCTTACTGCCGCCGATGCGGAATATCTGGTCATCGCCCTCATACTTAACGCCGCATTCATATTTTTGGCTTGAGTTCCTTGCGCTGCCGAAAGAATCCTCGGCAAGGCTCAGCATAACAGCGCTCTTCGGAACATAATATCTTCCGTCGGAAGCTTTTTCCGAATAAAAGGATACTTCTGTGCCGTTTTCATTCGACGCCGTTATCGTATAATCGCCGAGTTCAAAGGATTCATTCGGCAGTTCAACGTCAATATCGTCAAATCCGTAAAGACCTGTTCTCTTGCTGTAGGAAACATTTGCGTCGTATTCCTTACTCAAATCAACGGGGGTAATTGTTGCAAACTCGCCGGGAACTCCGGCTTCATCAACAGAACATATAGTAAGTTCGGAACTTGTATCACTAATCGTATTTATAATAATATCATTAGTGAAATATAAATCTTCTCCGTCAAATGAATAATAATAACCCGTCGCACCTTTTACGCCATTAATGATAATATCATCGTCATTGATATTATATACCACTGAGGGCGCGGAGATGGAACTTCTCTTGTTCCATCCGGTAAAATCACACACATATTCATTAGATGTTGCAATATGGGTAGCTTCCCAGTTTTCGTAGCTACCTACTTTAACGGATACAGTCACCTTTCCACCGTTATCAACATAATCTTTGAAATCTCCATCCCCCATATAGAGTTTTCCAAGAGAAGTTCTGAGATCGACCGACGGTGTTGGTGACCCCCACGCTGATACGCTGTTCGAAGAAATACAGTAGGTGTTCTCGCCAGCGTTCACATAAAAGCTATAATAACCATACAAACGCCATGAACTCGGCTCAAAGTCCTCATCATTGTACTCAAACGGATATGCTTCCGCCATGAGTATGCCGGTCTGGGAATTATAGTTGAATGTAGTCTGCCACTCTGCAACTTCACCATTGTCCATAAGCTCGGGGGCTTCATAAACGCCCTCGTCCGCAGTCTGCGGCATTACGACATTTACTGCTTTACCTTCATTGTCATAGATAATGGCGGGCTCGTCGGATTTTTCCGTTTCTCTTACCGCTCCGTACTCCCCGATGACAACATCGGGTTCCGCAGCAGCGGCATTCGGCAGAACTACCGACCCGGCCGCCATCACTGCAGACAGCATTGACGTAAGAATTCGCTTTGATGTATGCATACAATTACCTCCTGTACCGTTATATCGGCAAATTTTTTCAGATATTAACCACATTAATTATACCACTTATTTAATACCCTTGTCAAGTAAATTTCGCCGATGTTTGCAAAAAATGTATATCAATCACAGTCATTACCCTTGCTGAATATGTTGACAAAAAATATGTATTGATGTATAATTAAAGGACAAATGTCACCGTAAAGACCGCCGGGAAATCTTCCCCGGCATATGCGAAAATATCTCGGGCAGGTCGCCGCGCCCGATATACCCGGGGTGCAAAATGGAGAATATAAAGCTTTTTATGTGCTGCCACAAGGAATTTGAAACAGTCCCGCCGCTGTGGCAGCCGATACAGTGCGGTGCGGCGCTCAACCCGCCGGTGGACGGGGCGCTGCCCGATAACGCGGGGGATAACATATCCGCCAAAAACCGCGAATACTGCGAGCTCACCGCTCATTACTACGCATGGAAAAATGTCGGCGCGGAGCACTACGGCTTCTGCCATTACAGACGGCTTTTCTGCGCGGACGACAGCGTAAAGCCTCCGTACCTTGCGCTTGCGGAAATAACCGGCAAGACCGACATCGGCGACGAAAACTTCTGGCGCGGACTGATATCCGAATACGACATCATCGCCCCCCGCAGCGAGGACATGGGCATCCCCGCCGGAGAACACTACCGCACATCAAAATATCATTACCCCCAGGACCTTGAGCTGTTCCTTTCGCTGCTTTTGCAGAGGGCGCCCCGGCTCGCCGAAACGGCGGAAAGATACCTCGCGCAGAACCGCCAGTATTTCTGCAATATGTTTATCATGAACAGTAATCATTTCCACGAATACTGCGATATACTGTTCCCCCTGCTTGAGGAATTTGACGGAAAAAAGACCATCCACGGCGATTTTCAGTCCGACAGGACAGACGGGTACCTCGGCGAGATATTCACGGGAATATATATCACCTACTGCCGCGAATGCGGCGCGAAAATAAAGGAGCTTCCGCGGCTGGATATCGGCTGCACGGCGAAAAAGCGGCTTTCCTGCCTGCTTCTCCCGCCGGAAAGCAGGCGGAGATTCCTCGCAAAAAAGCTTGCGAAAAAAATAAAGAAATAAAAAGAGGTGTGGAAAATGCGGCTGCAAAGTCTGATCATACCCGAAAAACCAAAGCACAGCAAACTGTATTACAGAGGAGAAACGGCACTTGCGGCAGGCGGCGCCGTTTCTTTCGATACCTATTACAACAGCTTTTCCTATACGAAATACCGCAATTACACCGATGTAAAAAGCGTGGTTTTCTCCTGCCGTTTCGGCGGCACGGCTCGGGTGGAGCTGTGCGTGTTTGACGGGGCGGAGCACATCATATGCGGGGGCGAATTCAGCGGCGCCGCGGAGCTTTCCGCAGATCTGTATACGCTGCCCGAAAACGGATTTTTATACCCGAAAATAACCGCTATTACGGATGTCGCGTTTGAAAGCGGAGAATATCGCGCCGAATGCGCCCCCGCGGATATATCCTGCTGCATTGCGATATGCACATACAAGCGCGAAAGCTTTGTCGTCAGAAACACCGCGCTTCTGCGCGGGGCGGAATTCAGCTTCATCCGCCGCGTTTTCGTGGTGGACAACGGAAACACCCTTGACGCCGCGATGTCCGATGGATTTATAAAGGTACTTCCCAACAGGAATTTCGGCGGAAGCGGAGGATTCACCCGCGGGCTTATTGAAGCAAGGGACGGCGGCTTCACCCATGTTATACTTATGGATGACGACGTGGAATTCCACCCGCAGACGCTGGAGCAGATGACGGTGTTCATCTCGCTGCTTACCGAGGAATACCGCGAAAGCTGGCTCAGCACCGCCATGATACCCCTCGACGACCCAAGCTGCCAGTTTGAGCTCGGCGCCGAATGGGACGGAAAGCGCTCCGTAGTGCACAAGCATAACGTCGATATCCTCAACCGAAACGTCCTGCTGGATAACCTTGATAATCCCGATGTGGAATACGGCGGCTGGTGGACGCTGCTAATGCCGGTTTCGGTGACAAACGGCGGACTGCCATATCCTTTCTTTATCAAATTCGACGATGTTGAATACGGTATGCGGAAGCCGTTCAATACCGAAATAATAACCATGAACGGCATAGCGGTACGGCACGACGCCTTCGACAAGAAAAAAAGCTTCGTGCTGGATTACTATAATCTGCGCAATGAGCTTGCCGTAAACGCTGTATATGGAAAGTACGGCGGATTTGGCGCTGCTAAGCGGTTTATGTATGAAGCAGCAAAGCACCTGAGCCTTTACCGCTACGACAACATTCCGCTTGTTTTCCGCGCGGCAAACGATTTTCTTTCCGGGGCGAAATTCTTCCTCGCCTGCGATGAGGAAAAGCTGAACGGCGAACTTATCAGATCTGCGCCAAAGCTTTCTCCTCTCGAAGAGATAGACGGCTGGAACGAAAGCCTGCGCTGCGACGATCATGTACTCGACAAACGCCTCTCCCCCGCGATGATGCTGACCCTCGGCGGGCACCTTATCCCCGCATTCATGCTGAAGCATGAAATATCAGCGGTGCCGCTTTCCCGCACGGGCGCCGTAGACTGCTTCGGAAAAAGCGCAGTCATACAGTATCAGCTTGGCGGCGGCGCGGGAATACTTACAAAAAGAAACTTCGGAAAGTTCCTGCGGTATTCGTTCGCATCGCTTGGGATGGCATTAAAGCTGATATTCGGCTTCGGAAAGGCACAGAAAAGCCTGCTCGGCGGAAAAGACGAGCTGTGCTCGGAGAAATTCTGGCGGAAACATCTCGGAATATAAAATTATCCCCGCGCTGTAACAGTGCGGGGAATTATGTTATCTGTCCTTTTTATCTTCCTCATGCGGAAATTCCGCGCCGCGGGTGCGCTCGCTGATGATATACCGCGGGCGGTGCTTCGTTTCCATATAGATCTTTCCGATGTACTCGCCTATAACGCCGATGGAGATAAGCTGTATTCCGCTCACGAAGCAGATTATGCATATCGTGGAAGCCCACCCCGAAATAGTCTGCCCGAGAATAGCCATAACTATCGCCCAGATTATCCCGATAAAACTGAGCGCCGCGACGAATATTCCAAACCCCGTGATGATCCGTATCGGCTTTACCGAAAGGCTGGTTATCCCGTCGAACGCAAGCGCCAGCATTTTTGAAAGGGGATAGTGGCTCTTGCCCGCGATGCGCTCGCTGCGCTCATAGCTTACGCTGGTGCTTTTAAATCCCACCAGCGGCACCATGCCGCGCAGGAATATATTCACTTCCCTGAAATTCGCCAGTTCCCGCAGCACGCGGTTGCTGATAAGGCGGTAGTCCGCATGGTTGAACACCACTTCCGCCCCCATCGCGTTCATCAGCTTGTAGAAGCTTTCGGCGGTGAAGCGCTTGAAGAAAGTATCCGTGTCGCGCTTGGAGCGCACGCCGTACACCACCTCGCACCCGCCGAGATACTCCTCCACCATCTTATCCATGGCGTTGATGTCGTCCTGCCCGTCGCAGTCGATGCTGATGGTTATGTCGCAGTTGTCCTTTGCTTCCATAAGCCCCGCCAGCACGGCATTCTGGTGTCCCCTGTTCCTCGACTGGGATATGCCGATGAAATGCTCGTCCTTTTCGGAAAGCCCGCAGATGACATCCCATGTCTTGTCCTTACTGCCGTCGTTTACAAACAGCACGCGGCTGTCCGGGGATATCCT
>CAKSPC010000046.1 GCA_934481445.1 uncultured Oscillospiraceae bacterium | reverse complement strand
AGGGCATTCCGATGAGGAATGCCCTTCTGTTATGTCTGACGATGGTCCTGACAGCATGACCGTTGATACCGAACGAGTGGCGTTCAGTACCGGAGATGAGCAGAATTACGTCAAGGGAATGCAAATTCTGAACCGGATACGGAAATGATACCAATTTAATGAACATCACTGGTGGGTGGTGTTCTTTTTTATTACAGCTATTGAAATTGTTAATGTGTTGTATTATAATTAAGTATAAAGGCAAAGGAGGAATATCCTATGAAAATCATTCTTTCACGAAAAGGTTTTGATTCGGTAGCCGGGGGCTGTGCCAGTCCGATCATTGACGGAAAAACCTTGCTATCACTGCCTATACCTGTTAAAGAGGAAAATAAGGACAGTGGGAAGCAGATCCGTTATTCTGATCTGAACTATAACGGCGTCAATTATGCTAAACTTATTTCTGACCTGAAGCCCAGTTTTTCTGGCGAGTTCTGCCACCTTGATCCTGACATCAGATCCGGCATAAGAAACGAAAAACGCAAATGGAAACCAGCGTTCGGGCAGGCATGGTCTGCGCAAAAGGTGTTAAAATCTACGAACGTTGATATTGGAGATATTTTTCTGTTCTTTGGCTGGTTCAGAGGAGTTCAGCTCAAAAGCGGCAAGTACCGTTACCTGACCAAAAGGACAGGAACTGATTTTGTAAGTTACGCAAACCTTCATGTAATATACGGATATATGCAAGTCGGCGAGATAATTGATGATCCGCACAGGATAAAGCGTGAGTTCGGGAATCACCCACATTCCGGCGAGCGGTACCTTAAATCTGCCAGCAATACTATATACATACCTACTGAAAATCTCGAATTCCCCGGGCTAAATAATATACCCGGATACGGCACGCTTGATTTAGCACCAGAACGTATACTTACAAAAGAGGGATGTGCACGGTCTTTCTGGGATAAGGCTCGTTTGCCTAAGGAATTACATATGCTCAACAGTGTAGGCTGTAAAGATTATGCAGATTGCCTGAACTTTGTCGGGCAGTGGCAGGAATTAGTGCTTGAAGCAGACAGTGATACCGAAGCTTGGGTCAAGGAAATAATTATTGGATAGTTACCTTAAAGAAAAAAGCACCCACAAACGTGAGTGCTTTAACTTTACCTACAAGGTCGTAGGTTTCAATGGTCGAGATGACAGGATTCGAACCTGCGACCTCTGCGTCCCGAACGCAGCGCTCTACCAAACTGAGCCACATCTCGATGACTAAAACATTATACCACACTTTCTAAAAAAAATCAAGTGCTTTTTAAAAAATAATTGCAACAATTCCTTTAAAGCACGAAAACCGACCCGCATACATAAAAGCGCAGGTCGGTCGTAATGCAATATTATGCGCCGTGCTTCAGAAAAAGCAGCAGAAAAACACGGTTTATGCAAGCTCAATTGTGAGGTGCGGGTTCTCGGCCTCGCAGGCAACGAGCACCTTTCTGAGGGCTTCCGCATCCTCTGTGCCGAGGCTCGTGCTCAGCGCAGAGTTGTTGGTGATGCGGATAAGCGCGTCATATTTCACTTCGTTGAGGTATTCGTGCAGGTCGTCGAGATTTTCGCCGTAGCATTCGGGAAAATCAAACATCGCGAAAAATCTTCCGTGGATCTGATCCATGCCGCTTATCGCGGCGCCGTCGATGATAAGTGTTTTCATGGTATGGGTCCTTTCTTTTTTTATTATATTGTACCACATATTTTGTTTTTTTTCAAGTGATTTGTCCGATGTGCTTGTAATCATATTGTAATCAAAATGTAATCGGTATGTAGTTGAAAATTGCTGAAAAAATGGTATAATTAATGTAGATACCTTTGATAATTATCTTTGCTTACATTGGGAGAGGATATCGCCATGAAAAAGAAAAGGAAGCTTTTCTGCGAGCTTTCGCCGCTGTGCTATAAAATATCGGTGAAAAAAGAGTGCCTGCTGCGGGACATTATGGATATGAAAAGCAATGTGCACTTCGCTTCAGAAATAAACACCGTCCCGTTTCCCGTTATTGTAAAAAGCCACACGTCCTCCGTGCTGCGCAAGCTTGAGGGCGTGGATATGCAGCTTCAGCAGAACAAGCGCACCAACCTCAGGCTTGCCGGGGAGAAAATAAACGGCATAGTAATAAACCCCGGGGAAACCTTTTCTTTCTGGCACCTTGTCGGCGATCCCACCGCAAAGCGTGGATATCTCGACGGGCTCGTGATCTCCAATGGAAAACTTGAAAAGGGCATAGGCGGCGGGCTCTGCCAGCTGGCAAATCTGATACACTGGCTGGTGCTGAACAGCCCCCTTACCGTTACCGAGCTTGTGCATCATTCCGACGCGCTATTTCCCGATTCGGGCAGGAGGGTACCCTTCGGGACGGGGACCAGCGTTTTTTATAAAAATGTCGACTACCGCTTCAAAAACACCACCGATCGCCCAGTGCAGCTTCTTGTCTGGCTGGACGAAAACGAACTCTGCGGCGAGCTTCGCGCGCCGACGGCATTTCCGTACATATACAGAATTACCGAGGAAAATCAGGGTTATATTGAGGAGGACGGCATTTTCTACCGCGTCAGCAAGGTGTACCGCATAACCCTCGACAGGGAGCGGCGCATTATGCGGCGGGAACTTATCCTTGACAACCATTCTAAGGTTATGTATGATTACTCGCTCATTCCCGAGGGGCAGATAATCACTCCATGCCTGCGGAGGCTGACATGATATACATAAGCGGCTCGGGAAGCATTGATAAAGATCGGCTCGCGCGGTATTCTGCGGGGATCGCGGCTTATCTCCGCGAAAATAACATCCGCAACGCCGCCGTTATCGCGGGAAAATCCCCGCTTGTTTTCGCGGCGATAACGGCATGCCTTATGGCGCAGGTGTGCTATATCCCCGTGGACGAGAGCCTGCCCGCAGAGCGCCGCAATATCATCACGAAGGACGCGGATGTTATCCTCTGCGACGGCGATCACGCAGGGGCAGTCGATATCCGCGCAATTGCGGAGCAGGGAGGCAGCTTCACGCTGCCCGCCGAAAACAAATCGCTGCCCGCATACAGGATATACACCTCGGGCACGACGGGTAAGCCCAAGGGAATAGAAGTTTCTCGTGGAAATGTTGAGAATTTTCTGAAATGGTTCTGCGCTATCCCCGCCATAGCGGAAACTAAGCCGCGTTCTGTGCTGAACACCGCACGGTTTTCGTTCGACCTTTCGGTGGCGGATATCTACTACTCGCTTTACACAGGGGCAAGGCTTACGGTTATAGAGCGGGGGCTTATGTCGGACTTCGCGCGGCTGTTTGCAAGGATGCGCGAAAGCGGAGCGGAGCTTGCGGTAATGACGCCGTCGTTCGCGGAATTGTGTCTTTGCGACAGGGCGTTTTCGCAGGAACTTATGCCGTCGCTGCGGGTCGTGTTTTTCTGCGGGGAGGTTCTCAAACCCGCCACGGCGGAGAAGCTGTTTGACCGCTTTCCGCGGCTGCGGATAGTCAACGCCTACGGTCCGTCGGAAACCTGCTGCGCCGTCACGGCGGCGGAAATAACGCGGGAAATGACAGGCGGAGCGCTCCCTATCGGCGATATGGGCCACACTGCGGGCAGAATTGACATCTCCGAAAGCGGCGAAATAGTGATTTCGGGGGAGAGCGTTGCGCGGTATGTCGGCGGCGCAGGTGGATTCGGCGAGTATGGCGGCGGGCGCTGTTTCTTCACGGGGGACGGCGGGAGTATCCGCGGCGGAATGCTTTACTTCGGCGGCAGGCTCGACAGACAGGTGAAGATAATGGGATGCCGCGTCGAGCCGGAGGATATCGAAAACAACCTGCTTAAAACGGGGCTTGTAAGCCGTGCGGCGGTGACGGTGGAGGAGCTTCGCGGAAGGACGGTGCTGTGCGCGCGGGTAACTGCCGGGGCTGGAATAACTCCCGCCGAAATACGCGCGGCGCTTGCAGGGCTTGTGCCCGAATACATGATACCGAGGAAGATAATTCTTGCGGAAGATATACCGCTCAACGAAAACGGAAAAACAAAGAGGTGAGTGCCGTGAACAAAATTACGATAGAAACCGTCATTTCGCTGCTTTCCGAGTTTTGCGAGCACGACGAGCCGATAACCCCCGATACCGAGCTGCTGGAGAGCGGCCTGTTGGATTCGCTGGCGTTTATAGAACTGCTGAATGCGCTTGAGGACATGGGAGCGGAAATACAGCCGACGCAGTACCCGCGCAGCGCTTTTTCCACTCCGAGGAGTATTTTTGAGATGTGCGAAAAGGCAATGGGATCATAAAAATAAGAGCCTTTCGTTACGAAAGGCTCTTTTGCATTAATTCTGAAACCTGATATCCTCTTCATCCAGCATGGGAAAGCATATCAGCGCTGCGCCGTTGATATCCTCGCGGTGCATATCCACGGCAGTTATGCGTCGGTCGTTGTACGTTGTATAGTAGTAAATGCCCCTGTCGGCGTTCCAGCAGGAGGTGTATATCGTTATCTCATACTTGCCATCCGCAACCTCGCAGCAGCCGCGCTGCTGGTCGACCGAGCCCATGATATGAAAGAACTGACCCACGCTCTCCTTTTCGGAGCTTCCCGAAACGGAATTGAGCTTTGTGAACGCTACCCTTGCGAATCTCGAAGCGGAGGAAAGGTCCCCGGGGAGCCCCAGTGCGCCCATGCCGCGGCTGTATGCCGTGAGAACAAGTTTGTCCGAAAACAGGTTCTGCGGCTGCTTCGGCGAAAGCCCCATATAATTATTCAGCAGGAACATCTGCTTGTCGAACGGCGGATTGTTCGTCAGCACGCCGACGGGATTATCGTAAATTTTAAGTCCCTCCGCGGTTGATTCCACGACGATCGCCCCGTTTTTATCGGCGATGATCCAGTGAAGCTGCGCGGCCGGGAAGCGCTCGCTGAACGGCGTCCCGACGAGGTTCATGCCAGAGATACGCTCCCGCGCCTCGACGATATCCGCGCAGCGGCTGAGCAGCCACGGGATGAATTCGAACTGTGCCACGTTCACCGCGCCGCCCGCGGGCTGCGCATATCGCGCATTCCCGACGAAATTAAGCCCCGCCATGCCGAGCCCCTTTTCGTTCACCGCGTCGTAGTACAGCGGGTATCCATCCGCAACATGAGCCATGCCGATGATGGCGTAGTGTGAGTTCAGCTCGCCGTCGTGGCGGAAGTTAAACGGATAATTCCGCGGGGATATCGTTATTTGTTCGCCGTATGAAAATTCATAATCCAGCGTTCTGCCCATGTAAAAGCATTCGTTCTGATAGGTCGCTGCGGTACACATAATATTCTCTCCTTATTTTCGTAATGTTACCTATTATATGAAATACTGCGTGATAAATACGGCGCAGCGCCGATATTGCAGTTTGCTCCGCTTTTGTACAGACGGAGCGTTCAGACCGTCGGTAAATCCCGCCTCCATCCCCGTTCGGTCTTAGGCGGTGAGAATGATTAACGGCATGGATTATCCGGCGAATGCACCTTACGGTTTTGTTGCCGCCCTGATATCGATTATGTTCTTTGCGATGGGACATATCAAGCCCCGTACCCTGTATGCCGCCGTTATTGATGGAGAGGCTGTCGCCGTATATTGTCCCTGCGCTGTCGGACCTGCCGCTGATGTTTAGCAGTGGTCTGCGTTCACATCAAGGCGGGATGTTCCCTCGGCGTTCGGCAAGGCTTCAGGGATAGCTCCGTTGTCGGTGCGGTTTGTGAAAACATTCATTAAATATTATACGCCATCCGTCACGATATGTCAATGACAAAATGTTAATAAATCAGCGCCCCCGCCAGTTTTTCGGGGGAAAGCGCGGGGATATCCCAGAACGCGTCGCGGAGCTGCCCCTCGACCTCGTCGGAATATTCCGTCTGTTTGGAATACAGCTTTACGTTGCATATCCTGTCCCATTCGGAGAGGGCGCCCTTATTCAGCCATGTCATGCAGTCGGACATGGCGGCGTAAAGCACCGCCGCAGCCGCAAGCCCCGTTCCCGAAATTATCTCGCCGTCCATCGCGCCCGTCGCGAAGTGGCGATACAGATAATACACCGCTATGTGCTCGTACTGCCAAAGCGCGGCGGAGTTTTCAGCAAGGAACCGCGGCAGTGCCGCGTATATTTCCTCCGCGCGGGAAAGCAGTTCGGAGGAGGTTTTCGTCCACTCGGCGTTGAGCGGCTCGGTGCCGCAGAGCAGTTTCATAAGCGATAACGCGGTTTCACACTGTTCGGCGGGGGTGCATTTTTCTGCGGCGGGAATGCTCTCGGGGAGCGGCTCGCCGTTGTCGAGGGAAAACTGTGCGGCGCGCACGAATGCGGCGCAGCGTGCAAGCCTTTTGCCGAGCGGCTCGCTGCGATCCTGCAAAAATCCGAACAGCCGCCCGCGCACCTGCATAACGGCGGAAAGAAGCCCCTCGTCGCAGTTGTCGGAGGACGGCTCGTTGCTTGTTTCCTCAACAAATGTGAGGGGAGAGCTGTCGCTGAACAAAAGTCGGCATACCTCCTCACAGCACAGTCCCAACCCCGCTTCCTTGGTGTCGTTGTACCATCCGAAAAATCTCGGGTGCAGGGCGCAGATATCGCACAGGCAGTCCTCGCCCATGTTCAGCACAAGCTCGCACAGACCGTCATTTCGCAGCAGGGCGCAGCGCTCTCCCGCGGTGTTGGCGAAGGTTGGCTGCTCCCCGCGGATTATCGCGCCGCGCAGGCGCTCGCCGAATTTTCCTTCCGCCTTGTCGAAGCGCTCCATGGCGGCGGGGTCGATGTCTATTTCCCAGCCGATGCAGCAGTTGTCGGTGCATTTGTCCGCAATGCACCGAAAATCGTTATAGAAGCGCGGTTTTATCACTTTCATTTCTCTATCTCCACCCGCACGCGGAAGTCATCCCCGAGCACCAGCTTGCCGCTGACGGTGTCCCCGCGCTTTGTTACAAAGCCCTTGAGGGTGATGGAGCTGCCTTTTTCCACGATGCGCTTTGCCTGCGTGGGGGAAACTTCCTTGCCCCATATTTCTTTCATGAAGAAGAAACCGCAGTTTCCGCGGCTGTCCTCGCAGGAGTAGCTTTTCTGCATCTCGTAAACGTTCTTCCCGCACTTCGGGCATTTGCCGACAAGTGGCAGGCGGGAAAATCTGAACGGGTTGCTCTCGCGTTTTTCGGCGATGGAGTTGTCGCGGACGAGTTGTTTTGCGAATGCCGTGATGTCGCTGAGGAACTTTTCGTCGCTTGCCTGACCGCGGGCTATCTGCTGGAGGATGGTTTCCCATTCGGCGGTCATTTTTGCGGATTTTACGTTTTCGGGCACGACGTCGATAACGCGCACGCCCTTGTCAGTGGGGATGAGCTGCTTGCCCTTACGCTCGACGTACTGCCGCTTTACAAGCGTTTCGATTATTGCCGCACGGGTCGCGGGGGTGCCTAATCCTTTCTTTTCAACATCGTCATCGTCGCTGTAGTCGTCGCTGCCTGCGTGCTCCATGGCGGAGAGCAGCATATCCTCGGTGTAGCGCTTGGGCGGGGTGGTTTTGTGCTCAATCGGCTTCGCGGATTTTACGGTTATAACATCCCCTGCAGCCATTATGGGGAGCTTTCCGCCGAGTTTTTCTTCCTCGTCGTCCTCGTCGGGGGTGGTATCTATGCCTTTAAGGCGGGATTTTGCCGCGGCGTTAAGGTCCTTCCAGCCGCCGTTTGTTATTGTTTTTCCGCGGGCGGTGAACTTTTCGCCGCCGCATTCCAGCTCGGCGGTGACGGCCTCGTAGCTGTGCTTCGGGGAAACCGCGCACAATAACCGTGCTGCAACAAGATACAGCACATTGTAGCATTCCTCGGTGAGATTGTTGAAATTATATCGTGATATCTCGCGGGTGGGCAGCAGCGCATGATGGTCGGAAACCTTTTCGTTGCATATAAGGCGCCTGATATCCGGCTCGCAGTCCTGCTCGTCGTATTCCTTTCCGAAAGGGAATGCCGCCGCGGTGAGCCTTACCATTTCCGCCGCGGTCTGCTCCATGTCGTCGGTTATGTAGCAGCTGTCGGTGCGGGGGTAGGTGAGCAGCTTTGTTTCGTAAAGCTTCTGCGCGCAGTCAAGGGTCTGCTGCGCGGTGTAGCCGAAGAGCTTGTTTGCATCGCGCTGGAGAGAGGTGAGGTCGTACAATTTGGGCGGATTAGCGTTTTTCTGCTCCTTTACAACGCTTGTTACGCCGGCGGTTTCGCCGCAGTGCTCCGCGGTGCGGTTGGCGTTGAGCTCGCCCTCTATCTTGCCGCTTTCGGCGGTGAATTTTCCGCAGTTGAGCACCACGGTGAAATATTTTGCAGAGTTGAACTGCTCTATCTTTTTCTCGCGCTCTACAAGCATGGCGAGGGTAGGGGTCTGCACTCTTCCAACGGAAAGCATATTGTGGTACTTGCAGGTGAAGAGCCGCGTTGCGTTCATGCCGACTATCCAGTCAGCCTTGCTGCGGGCAAGTCCCGAGCGGTACAGCGCGTTGTATTCGCTGCCGTCGCGGAGATTTCTGAAGCCGTCGCGGATGGCTTCGTCGGTCATGCTGCTTATCCACAGGCGCTTTACGGGCTTGGTGCATTTCGCTTCGTTATAGACATAGCGGAAAACGCATTCGCCCTCGCGGCCTGCGTCCGTCGCGCAGATTAGCTCGTCCACGTCTGGGCGTTCCATCAGGGCTTTAAGGCGCCCGAACTGCTCCGCGGTGCTTTCGAGGACAGTCCATTTGAAATCGTCGGGGATGATGGGGAGATCCTCGAACCGCCACGGCTTGCGGCGGTAGGTTTCGCCGTATTCCTCGGGGCCCGCAAGAGCCACAAGATGCCCGAAGCACCACGATACTATATATCCGTTACCCTCGGTGAAGCCCTCCGCGCGGCGGTTTGCGCCGATTATCTTTGCGATGGAGTTTCCCACCGATGGTTTTTCTGCAATTACAAGTTTCATTTGTTTACCTCGCTGTGATTTATATGCGGCATGAAAGTCTGATACCTAATACATTGTACCATAATTCTTCGTTTTTGGCAATACAAAAAGCAGGAGAAAACAATCGTTTCCTCCCGCAAAAACATATATTTACTTTACATCCGCCCTCATTTTCCCCCTGAAAGCCAGTACCGCCGCGATGACAATTACCATCGCATACGCAACCGTTATAAGCAGGCTCGGCAGACACGTATCAATATCAAACGCCGCAGCAGCCCTTGCCGCCCTTACGGAGTGGTAAAACGGAAGCACCCTGCAAATTTTCAGAAGTATTCCGCCGGTGGAATCGGGGTCGAACCAGACTCCGCCCAGAAACGACGCCAGCGAAATAATTATTGAGCACATCCCCGGGGCGGCTTTTTCCCCGAAAAGGCATCCGAAAAGAATTCCCAGCGCCGTAAACATCGCCGCGGAGGGAATAAGCGCCGTCGCGGACAGCAGCAGTCCGCCTATGTTAAGGCTGCCGCCGGTTATCAGAGAAATAACGAACGAAGCCGCGAATGCGATCAGCATTTGTATCAGGCACAGCAGTATCATCGGCAGGGAATATCCCAAAATGAAATCCGCCGCGCTCATCGGCGAGGAATACAGCCTTGTAAGGAACGCTCCCGAGCGGTCCTTTGCGATGGTTAGGCAGGTGAACAGCATAACGAATGTCAGCCCGAACACCGCGATCCCCCCCGCGAGATTATCAATGCGGAAGATCGTCATATTTGCTTCGGGAGGAATGCTCTCGTTCACAAGCGTCATTATCACAAGCATCACCAGCGGGAAACCAAGGCAGAATATGTAGCTTAGCGGGTCGCGGACGACCTCCTTGAAGTTTCTTGAAGCGAATGCGGTTATCCTGTTCATGCCTGCGCCCCCTTTGCTCCGTGCTCCGCAATGTGGACAAAGGCGTTTTCCAGCCCCTTTTCTCCCGTGAGGGCTTCAAGCTCCGAAAGAGTGCCCAGCGCCGCGAGTTTTCCGTCTATCATGATTGCGATGCGGTCGGAAAGCTGCTCCGCTTCCTCCATGTAGTGCGTGGTGAGGATAACGGTTATCCTGCTTTTCAACCCCTCGAGCACGCTCCACAGTTCACGCCGCGCTAGGACGTCCAGCCCCAGCGTGGGTTCATCGAGGAACAGCACTTTCGGCTCTGTTATCAGCGCCATTGCGATGGACAGCCTGCGCTTCCATCCTCCCGAAAGGACGGCGGCGAAGCTGTTTTCGTATTCCTCCAGCCCGAACAGGCGTACCATCTCGGCGGTTTTGTCCTGCGTTTTCGCCTTGCCGAAGCCGTAAATCCCGCACATCATTTCAAGGTTCTCACGGACGGTCAGCTTTTCCGCAACGGCGGTGTCCTGCGGGGATACCGCGGCGAGCCTTTTCACCGCCGCGCTGTCGCCTTGGCAGCTGTGCCCCATTATAAAGCACTCTCCCGAAGTCGGGGCGGCAAGGCAGGTCAGCATACGCACGGTGGTGGTTTTTCCCGCGCCGTTTACGCCCAGCAGCGCAAAAAATTCGCCCTCGTTTACCGAGAGGTCCAGCCCGTCCACTGCGGTCTTGTCCTTGTATTTTTTCGTCAGTTTGCGAGTTTCAGTTGCTGTCATGTTTCCTCCGTTTCTGCGGCGTCAGCCGCCGAGGGACTCTCCTATCTTGACCATGGCGATACCCTTGTCCTCATCTCCGAGGACGAGAAGCATATCTCCCGCTTCCAGCCCGAAAATGCTGCGGCATTTTTTCGGAAGCGTTATCTGTCCCTTGTCGTTCAGCTTTGAAACGCCGAACATATGTTTCTTTCCCTCGCTGGTGCCGACCGCGGCGGTTACGTTGCGCACGAGGGAATCGATCGTAACGCCGTAGAGGTCCGCAAGGGAGATTATGTTGTCGATATCCGGGAGGGTTTCTCCCTTTTCCCACTTTGCCACCGCCTGCCGCGAAACGCCTATTTTCTCGGCAAGCTGTTCCTGCGTGAGCCCGCTCTGCGTGCGGTACAGCCTGAGATTGTTATGATCCATGTTATCTCCTCCGTATGTCCGTATTATAGCAAAAACTCCGAATGAATTCAACCAATCGGAGTTTACGCAGATGTTATTTTCAGTTTACATTTTACGATTTTTCTTCCGCGAGAAGAATGGGGTAGCCGTTTATATACGGCTTTACCATATCGGGGTGTTCGGCGGCGGTCTTGAACAGCAGTTCGGCAAATCCGTCCTGCCGAACGAAGTCGGAAAGATCCTTTACGGAAATCTCCGAAATGCTCGGACAGACGGGCGATACAGTTATAACGCGCCTGCCGCAGAAGTCGTTCACGCGGAACGGCCATATGCTGCAATCGAACGGTTTCAGCTCCCCGAGAACGCACCCGTGCTCCGAAGCGGCGGGGCAGTATATCACCTTGTCCCCGTCGAAGCTCATATCAAAAACGTATTCGTTCCCGCGGGGGACAAGGTTAAACCCGAATTTTTCCTCGATCTTGTCCTTTATTTCGGAGAAAACAAGCGGTATTTCCCACTTGTCGTCGTCGACGAACCCGCAGCATATCCTGCATTTTGCGCAGGAAGCGGGGGAAAGTATCTTTTTCAGCATGATATCATCTCCGTTATCTCCACCGCAGACATCCGCGCTATCTGCCACAGGCAGACGGAAGCGGCGGTGCCGCAGGGGGAGTACAGCTCTCTGAATTTTTCCATGGTGCGCTTATCTTTCATATCAATGCCGTGTAGCAGCGATATACCCTTGCGTATGCCGTAGTCCGAAATGCTCAGAACATCGCGTCTGCCAAGGCAGAATATCAGCGTCATTTCAGCTGTCCAGACGCCGATTCCGCGCACCTGCGTCAGCGCGTCGGTGAGTTCCTTGTCGGTCATGCCTGCGGCTTTTTCGGCGGAAAGTGCTCCGGAGCGGAAAAGAGCTGCGCAGGCTGCGATGCAGTCCGCCTTGTTCTGCGAAAGCCCGCAGGCGCGAAGCTCCTCGGCATTGCCGACGGTTTCGGGGGTTATCTCGCCGAAGCGCTCCGCAAGCTTTGCCCGAAGTGTAAGGCACGCCTTGGTGGAAAGCTGCTGGTCAACTATATTGTAACACAGACCCGCGAAAAAATCATCGTGGAGTCTGCGCTCTTCCGCGTTGTATTTTCTTATAAACGCCGCAAGCCGTTCGTCGCGGGAGGAAAGATATTTCAGTTCTTCATCCGTGCAGCGGAAAGTTTTCATCAGTCACCTATAAATACCTGCGTCCAGTAGGGCACGCCGCCTACCTTGTAATATCCTATTCCTATGTATTTCAGGTCGGGGTCGAGGATGTTCTTTCTGTGGGCGTAGTC
This sequence comes from uncultured Oscillospiraceae bacterium, assembly GCA_934481445.1. GTDB lineage: Bacteria > Bacillota > Clostridia > Oscillospirales > Ruminococcaceae > CAG-115. The sequence continues at coordinate 7,149 of CAKSPC010000046.1, read as the reverse complement.
GTTCAGCCATGATTGCAGAGCCATCTTTGCAGTGGGGTAGTAGTATGCGATGTTTTCAGCGCGGTCGTTGCGCTTTAATCCCGCTGCAGAGAGCAGGGTGTACCATCTTGTGCCGTCGGGGCGTGTATGCGAGAAGTAGGAAGAGCACTCCGCCGCGCGCTGCTGCGCTATTTCGTCAAGCTCAGTGATGGTAGACAGCGGCGCAAGGCCGTATTCCGCGCGCAGCTCGTTCACCGCTTCGAAAAGCGCCTGCCTGTGCGGCTCGTCATATACGTCGGAGCAGATGGTGTACTTTCGGGTTATCACTTTGCTGCGGGCGTGGTTCTCGCCGAACGAAGCGGATTTCAGCGTGGTGTCCTCGGTTATCTGTATCGCTTTTGTGTACTTTATGGAATCCTTTGTGGGGGTGGTGCCGTCTGTGGTGTAGTATATTTCGGCGGTTTCGTCGGTGCAGGAAAGCTTCACTTTGAACGCTTCGGAATATGTGCCGCTTTTTCTGGATGCGGAGGGGGCGTCGGTGCGTATCTTTACGTTTACGGAATCGCTCTCCACAAGTTCGCCGTCAACGTATGCGGCGGTCTTTATGACCGTGTTTTCGGTGACGATGATGGGCATGGTATCGTATTTTGCGTCGGTGGTGTCGGGGGTGGTGCCGTCCGTGGTGTAGTACACCTCCGCGTTTTTCGCGGCATTGACGCAGACGAACTGTGTCGTGGTGTAATATCCGCTTTCGTGGGAAAGACTGTGAACCCCGTTATCTTCCGCAGAGGCCGCACAGGTGCATATTATTGCCGCCGCCAGAGCCGCAGCCGCCGATAAAATTTTCTTCATTAACATCCTGCCTTTTCGCTTGTCAAGTTGTCACAGTCCGTGCCGAAACAGCACGAACTATGTCTATTATACTATATAGGCGCAAAAATGTCAAGTCGGTTACAAAAGGTTACAAAGCGGTAACAATGTGTGTTGAAAAATTAATAATCTTTTCTGTGAAAATCATTTTCATGCATATTTGGCTTGATTATTGACAATGCCATAATATGGGTCGGGCAATTTTCATCAATTTTTCACCTAAAATTTATTGACAATCACAAAAAATAAGGTATAATAAAATAAGTTAATGGGATAAGTAAAGGGAGCAATTATTCTGCGTGCTCATGTTTTTTGCTGCAAACGATAAGCAACGCCGATATGATATACGCCCCGTCTTATTCTTGTGGCTATTTATGCAAACGTTTACAAATAACCGCCCCGTTCGGCACTGGCGGGGAAGATACGTCAGACACAGAAAGGAAATGAACATGAAAACAACAAACAACAATTCTTTTGTATTCCGCGGAAGCGATTCCATCAAGAGCGTAAACGAGGCAAGCTACCTCTTCGGCAGGTTCGTATGCGAGGAACTCGAAAAGATCGGTATGCGCAGCTCCTACCGTCATGTCATGCAGCCCCTTATGGAGAACGACAGCCTGACGCAGCTCGAGCTCGTAAAGATCACGGGACTGAAGGCTCCTACCATCAGCATCACTCTGCGCAACATGGAGCGCGAGGGCATTGTACGCCGCGAAAAGAACGACGCAGACCGCCGCGAAACCCATGTTTACATCACCGATAAGGGCAGAGAAATGCACGCAAAGATCATCGAATCCCTCGAGAAGGCGGAGAAGATCATGCTGGACGGTCTTTCCGAGAAGGAACTCAAGTCCGCCCGCACAGTTATCGACAAGATGAGCGATAACCTCAGAGCTGTTCTCGGAGGAGAAAATAATGGCTAAGGTGCTCGGATACCTCAAGAAATACTGGTATCTTGCACTGCTGTCACCGCTGTTTATGATTCTTGAGGTCAGTATGGATCTGCTCCAGCCTGACCTCATGTCGCGCATTGTGGACGAGGGCGTGCTCGGGCAGGATATGGAGATCATCCTTAACGTCGGGCTGAAAATGCTCGTCACCGTGCTGATAGGCTGTTTCGGCGGTATCATGTCGGGCGTTTTCGGCACGATGGCTTCGCAGAAGTTCTCCCGCGACCTGCGCAAGGACGCCTTCCGCAGGGTAATGAACATGAGCTTCCAGCAGACGGATAAGTTCACCTGCGGTTCGCTCGTTACCCGCCTTACGAACGATATCACCGCCTGCCAGGACTTCGTTGCGATGGCGCTGCGAATGGCTATCCGCGCCGGAATGCAGTTCATCGGCGGCATTTTCATGGTGCTGAATATCAACGTTACATTCGGACTGGTTTTGCTGTTCACCCTGCCTGTCCAGCTTGTTATAATCGTTATCGTGCTGAAAAAGGGCGCACCGCTGTTCGGGATAGTGCAGAGCAAGCTTGACCGTGTGAACAGCGTGGTGCAGGAGAACGTTTCCGGTGCGAGGGTCGTAAAGGCATACACCCGCGAGGAGTATGAGATAGACCGCTTCGCAAAGGCTAACGACGATCTCTGCAACACCAACCTGCGCGTTCAGAAGCTGATGGCGCTGCTGATGCCGATACTTTCCATACTTATGAACGCTTCCGTTCTGGCGGTAATTTACATCGGCGGATTGCAGACTGCGGCGGCGGAGCTTGAGGTCGGTAAGATAATGGCTTCCGTTACATACATCACGCAGATACTCATGTCCATGATGATGATCGGCATGATGTTTCAGCAGGTCACAAGGGCGGCGGCTTCCGCGAAGCGTATCTCCGAGATACTTGATACCGAGCCCGCCATTGCAGACGGCGGCTTCAGCGGAAACGCTGATGAAAAGGGAACCGTTGAGTTCCGCGGGGTTTCGTTCAGATACCCCGGCGTGCAGGCGAACAACGTTATAAACGATATTTCGTTCAAGGTAAACAAGGGCGAAACCGTGGCGATACTCGGCGCGACGGGCTGCGGAAAGACATCGCTTGTAAGCCTTATCCCGCGCTTCTACGACGTGACGGACGGCGAGGTGCTGGTGGACGGCGTAAACGTCAAGGAATATAACACCGACGACCTGCGGCATAAAATAGGCTTCGTGCTTCAGAAGGCGGAGTTGTTCAGCGAGACCATCGAACAGAATATACGCTGGGGCGACAGCGCCGCTTCGGACGAGGATGTGCGCCGCGCTGCGGATATCGCGCAGGCAAGCGAGTTCGTGGGCGGATTTACAGACGGCTTCCGCGAGATGATAACGGAAAAGGGCTCGTCGCTTTCGGGCGGACAGAAACAGCGTCTTTCCATCGCAAGAGCCATTGCAAAGAAGCCCGAGATACTTATTTTCGACGACAGTATGTCGGCGCTTGACCTCACCACCGACGCGAAGCTTCAGAAAGCGCTGCGCGAAAATCTCGGCGGCACAACTGTAATAATGATAGCACAGCGCGTTGCGAGCGTTATGGGAGCGGACAAGATAGCCGTTATCGACGGCGGCAGGCTCGCGGCGTTCGATAATCACGAAAATCTTCTTAAAAACTGCCCTGTATATCAGGATATCTATAATTCGCAGATGAGGGAAGGAGATGAGCAGATTGGCTGAAAACAATAAACCCACTGTAAATCTTCGACCCGGCGGAAGAGGTCCCGGAGGCCCGGGAGGTCCGCACGGAATGGGAATGCCCGCAGAAAAGCCGAAAAACGTCAGGGCGACCCTCGGCAGGATATTGTTCTACATAGGCAAGAACCGCGCAATGCTCATCGGAATGCTGGCGGTAATGCTGCTGGCGACACTGCTCAACATCGTTGCGCCGTCGCTTCAGGCGAATGCGATAGATTCCCTTGTGCCCTCCGACGGAAACATTGATATGGGCGTGTTTACAGGCTGGCTGGCTGCGCTGGGAGCTGTGTATCTGCTTTCGGCGGTGTTCACCTATTTTCAGGCGCTGTTTGCGGCAAAGCTTTCGCAGTATACCGTCCGTGAGCTGAGAAAGGATCTTTTCTCAAAAATATCGCGGCTCCCAATAAGGTATATCGACACGCACAAGCACGGCGACATTATGTCGCGAATGACAAACGACGCGGAGAATATTTCGAACTCCGTTTCGCAGTCGCTCAGCTCACTGATCTCTGGCGTTATAACGCTTATCGGCTGTTTTGCGATGATGCTTTATTATTCGTGGCTGCTGACTCTTATCAGCATGGTAACGCTGGTGCTGACGCTTGTGGTTACGAAGTTCATGTCGAAATTCATGCGCAAGTTCTACCCGCTCCAGCAGGTGAAGCTCGGCGAGATAAACGCGAAGATAGAGGAGTCGGTTTCGGGCTTCAAGACCGTAAAGGCATTCACCCACGAAAATACCGTCTGCGAAAGCTTCGACAAGACCAGCGACGAGCTCTGCGGCGTGGGTATAAAGGCGCAGGTGCTCGGCGGAATAATGGGTCCCTGCATGAACTGCATAGGCAACATCGGCTTCCTGCTTATCGCGGGATTTGGCGGATGGCTCGCGATCGAGCAGGTCATTACCATCGGTACGATACAGGCTTTCATCACATATTCCAAGCAGTTCACGCGCCCCATTAACGAGATCGCGAACCAGTACGCGCAGATACAGACCGCCCTTGCGGGTGCGGAGCGCGTATTCGAGATAATGGACAGCGAGCCCGAGGACGAGGGCGGCAACGAGCCCTTCGAGGTGGAGAATGTCAGGGGCGACATCAATTTTAAGGACATCGACTTCTCCTATGTTAAGGGCGAAAACGTTCTGCATGATTTCAACTTGTGGGTCAGGAGCGGACAGAAGATCGCCATCGTAGGCGCAACAGGAAGCGGCAAGACCACCGTTGTAAACCTGCTTACAAGGTTCTACGACATCGACGGAGGAGAGATACTCCTCGACGGGCAGAACATACGGAACATTCCCAAGAAGAAGCTCCGCAGCAGTATCGGCATAGTGCTTCAGGATACTGTAATTTTCTCGGACACCATCGCGCAGAACATACGCTACGGCAGAACCGACGCGACGGACGAGGAAGTCCGCGAGGCGGCAAAGCTTGCCCGCGTGGATGATTTTGCGGAGAAGCTTTCGGACGGCTACGACACCATGCTCACCGAGGGCGGCAGCAACCTTTCGCAGGGACAGCGGCAGCTTATTTCGATAGCCCGCGCCGTGCTTGCTGACCCGAAGATACTCATTCTCGACGAAGCAACGTCAAGCATAGACACCCGCACGGAAATGCACATTCAGGAGGCAATGATAAACCTCATGAAAGGCAGGACGAGTCTTATCATCGCGCACCGTCTTTCTACGATACGCGACGCCGATAAGATAGTCGTCATCAGCGGCGGAAAGGTCGCCGAGGCGGGCAATCATGACGAGCTGCTCGCGGCTAAGGGCTGCTACTACAACCTTTACATGAGCCAGTTTGCGGGCATTGCGACCTAAAAGATATCAACAAAAAAGCCGCGGAGAAATCTGCGGCTTTACTGTACAGAAAATCCCTCCTAAAAAATCGGAGGGACATTTTTATTTATCGGCAGGCATATTTTCCTGCGCCAAGCTTTTTCTGTGCATTGTCAACACGCTCCGGGGAGGGCGGGTTCGTGTCCTCAAGTGTATATTTTATCCCGAGGTTTTCCCACTTGAACTTTCCGAGGGTGTGATACGGCAGCACTTCAACGCGATGTACGTTGTTCAGTGTTTTTATAAATTCCGAAAGGGCGTCAAGATCCTCGTCGAAATCGCTGAGCTCGGGCACAAGCACATGACGTATCCATACGGGCTTGCCTATCTCGCTGAGATACCGCGCCATATCGAGAATGTTCGCGTTGTCCCACCCTGTTATGTCCTTGTGACGGGCGGGGTTTATCTCCTTTATGTCGAGCAGCAGCAGGTCGGTGTATTCCATCAGCTCGCGGAATTTCGAGAAGAACGGTTCTTCCCGCGTGAAGGGATTTCCCGCGGTATCTATGCAGGTGCCCACGCCCTCTGCCTTTGCCTTTTTGAAAAGGTCGAGCAGGAAATCGATCTGCAGCAGCGGTTCGCCGCCGCTTACGGTGATGCCGCCGTCATTCTTCCAGTAGCTTTTGTAGCGGAGCGCCTTTTTCAGCAGTTCGTCCGCGGTCATGTCGGTGCAGGTGTCGTCGCCCCTGATGTCCCATGTGTCGGGATTGTGGCAGTAGCGGCAGCGCATACGGCAGCCCTGAGTGAATATTATAAATCTGACGCCAGGGCCGTCAGCGGCGCCGAAGCTTTCGGTGGAGTGTATTCTTCCTGTGATCTCGCTCATAGCGTTCCTCCTTGTTTTTCCGCATAATCGAACAGCGCCGCATTATGCAGCGCTGTCCTTATTATCTGCGTTTTTTCTGAATTACAGAGTGGAGTGGCAGGTTCTGGAGATAACGTCCAGCTGCTGCTCTCTTGTCAGGTCGATGAACTTAACTGCATAACCGGATACGCGGATCGTGAAGTTTGCGTACTCTTCCTTCTCGGGGTGCTCCATAGCGTCGATCAGCTTTTCCTTGCCGAATACGTTAACGTTGAGGTGGTGTGCGCCCTTGTCGAAGTAACCATCAAGAACATTTACAAGGTTTGTAACCTGCTCGTCCTCGGAGTGACCGAGTGCATCGGGGTTGATGGTCTGGGTGTTGGAGATACCGTCCAGTGCCCATTCGTAAGGCAGCTTTGCAACGGAGTTGAGGGATGCAAGCAGACCGTTCTTTTCTGCACCGTATGCAGGGTTTGCACCGGGAGAAAGGGGCTCGCCTGCCTTACGTCCATCGGGCAGGGAAGCGGTTGCCTTGCCGTATACAACGTTGGATGTGATGGTAAGGATGGAAGTTGTGGGCTCGGAATCACGGTAGGTGTGGCACTGCTTCAGCTTCTTGAGGAATGTGCCAAGCAGCCATACTGCAATATCGTCTGCGCGGTCATCGTCGTTGCCGTAGCGGGGGAAGTCGCCTGTTGTTTCAAAGTCAACAACAATGCCGTCCTCATCGCGGATGGTCTTGACCTTAGCGTACTTGATAGCGGACAGGGAGTCAACAACGTGGGAGAAGCCTGCGATACCTGTTGCGAATGTACGTCTTACGTTGGTATCAATAAGAGCCATCTCGGCAGCCTCGTAGTTGTACTTGTCGTGCATATAGTGGATAAGGTTCAGGGTGTGAACATAGATGGAAGCCAGCCATGTCATCATCTTGTCGAACTTGTCCATAACCTCGTCGTAGTCGAGGTATTCGGAGGTGATAGCC
>CAKSPC010000045.1 GCA_934481445.1 uncultured Oscillospiraceae bacterium | reverse complement strand
GTGTGGGGGAAAACAAGAGTTTTCCCCCACAGTCTATTGCAAATTTTCTGCCGTTTTGACTTTTTCGACAGACTGAACCGCCGCCCGGAATGGGCGGCGGTCATTTTTTATTTATCCGTGGTCATCACGAAAGGGGAGAGCCGGGGATGATGTCCTCAAGTCCCATGGGAGTGTACTTGCCGTTCTGATCAAGACCTCTTACGAGGAACTCATATTCCGTGTTGGGGTCAAGACTTTTGAGCGTTACACGGCAGCGCTGTCTTGTTGCCGCTGCGAGATCCCAGTTGCCGCCATTAACGCGAACCATTACCTTGTATCTTACCGATGTGGGAACGCTGCTCCAGATAAGATATACTTCGCCGTTTTCCTTGGGGTTAACGCAGAGGAAGGGCTTGACAGCGTCGTCGGCGGTAACATAGGCAATGTCGTCCTCGGTGTAGGATGTCCACTTGCCGTTTGCATACTGCGCAAGAACGATGATGCCTGTTTCGGTATCGCTTCTCAGACCCATTACCTTCATGGAGAGGTCTGTGGTGTCAGAACCGAACTGACGTATCTTCTGACCTGCTGTGAAGTAGTAAACTCTGTACTTCACTGCGCCGTTAACGGGAGTCCATGTTACGTTTGCGCCGCCTGCGATGGCTTCAGCGGATACAACGGGCTTTACAGTCGCGCTGGGCTGGGGTGTAACGCTTACGATATCGTCATCGGTGTAGGTGCTCCACTTGCCGTTTATGCATGCGAGGACAAGGTATCTGTAAGTTGTGCCGTTTGTAAGACCTGTTACGGTGTAGGTGGTTTCAGTGGTGTCAGCGATGGTGATGTACTTTCTGGAAGTTACCTGATATACACGGTACTGCGACGCGCCTTCAAGAGCGTCCCATGTAAGTGTTGCGGTGCTGTCGCCTGCTTCTGCGGTGACAAAGGGAGTTTCGATAACTTCCGCCGCGGGTGTTACGGTAACATAATCATCCGATGTGTAGCTGTTCCACTCGCCGTTAACTGCCGCGAGAACAAGGTATGTGTAGGCAGAACCGTTTGTAAGGCCTGTCACCGTATAGGATGTCTTGTCTGTGTCGGCAATGTTGATGAACTTTCTGCTTGTTACCTGATAGATGCGGTACTGTGTCGCACCCTCAACGCGATCCCATGTGATGGTAGCGCAGCCGTCGCCTGCTTCTGCCTTAACATTTCTGGGCTTGGTGCTGGGTGTAACGCTTACTTCGCCTATCGCAACGCGGGATGTGTCTACGGTGTATTCTTCATCCTTTGCGGTGAAGCAGTATGTGCAGTCGATGAAGTAGGTATACTTGTGTCTGTCGGTAACTTCCTTATCGAGGTAGAAGTTGTTTTCGGTGTCCGCAATTACAGTTTCTGCGGGAGTTGCGGCGGTAAGATCGGTGCGGTAGATGTGGTAAACTATCTTGTCGATCTTATAGCCCTTGATGTTGGTGTCTATCTTATCCCAGGAGAGCTGAACGCCGTCGTCGGTAAGCTTGAGCTGTGGGTTTGTGATCTTTGCGTAGATATCGACAAAGGAAATGTCCTCGTTGTCGTTGGTGACATAGCTGTCTGCAGCGGAACCTGCTTCGCCGAATATAGTAAGGTCAACGCATCCTGCGAATACCTTGTAGCCCATAGAAGTTACTGTGGACGGGATTATCATTGCCTTGAGGTTCGGGCAGCCGGAGAAGGCATAGTCGTCTATCTTTGCAACGCTCTTCGGAATGGTGTTTACAAAATACAGCTTCTTGCAGTTGAAGAACGCATTCTTGCCGATAAGTCTTACGGAGTTTGCAATGGTTATTCTCTGAAGTGCGGCAGCACCGCTGAAAGAATTGTCGCCGATCTCGGTGACACCCCTGTCGAATACGATCTCTTCAAGGGCGTGGTTTACGGTGTACTGGTCGTCGCCGTAGAATGTCTGGAGGCAGATCTTGCTGTCGGAATAGAAGAGGACTTCGTAGAAGCTTGCATCAGCCTTTCCCGTGGAAACGATGTTGGCGTTGGTGGTCATCTTCTTGAGGTTTTCGCAGGCACTGAATGCGCCCTGACCGATGGTAGTTACCTTGGAGGGGATATTGATCTCGGTCAGCGACTTGCAGTGCTCAAACGCATATGTGCCGATGGAGGTGACAGCCTTGCCGATTTCAGCCTTTTCCATTGCGCGGCAGTCATAGAAAGTATAGCTACCTATTTTGGTAACGGTGTTCGGGATGGAAATTGACTTGAGGTTTGTGCAGCACGCGAATGCGGCGCCGCCTACGCTTGTGAGCTTGGAGGGAAGATTGATCTCCTCCAGCGATACGCAGTTGAAGAATGTGCCCTCGCTTACGGGATCGGTCCCGTTGGCTCTTGCGTCCGAAATGGTCGTAACGAAGTCGGGGATGGTTACCTTGCTGAGGTATACGCAGTCCGCGAAAACGGCGTAGTTAAGCGTTTTGAACTCGCTGTTGGTGGGGAGGATAATGTTCTTGAGGGATGTGCTGCGGAATGCGCCGAAGCCGATGGTCTTGATGGAGTTGGGAAGATCGATCTGCTCGATGCCGCTGCAGTATGCAAAGGATTCGTTTCCGACGTATGTGAGCGCAGCGGACGGAAGTTTAATGTCCTTTATAGAATAGCACTTCTTGAATGCGGCATTGCCTATTTTCTCAAGTCTTTTCGGAAGTGTGACTTCGCTGAGGCTGGAGCAGCCTTCGAATGCGCCCGTGCCTGTCTTGCCGGCAGTTATCTGACCGTCGGAGATGACCTTAACACTCTCCGGAATTACGATTTTGGGGAGAGATGTGCAGCTTGTGAAGGCTGCGGTGGGTATCTCGGTAAGCTTTTCGGAAAGTCTTACTTCCGTAAGGGCGGAGCAGTTCCTGAAAACACCTGTGCCGAGCTTGATAACGCTGTCCGCCATAGTTACCTTGGGCAGGCTTGTGCAGTCTGCGAAAGCATAGCTGCCTATGGTGTGGAGATTTGTGGAAAGTGTGAGATCCTTGACGCCCGAGAACTGGAATGCACCGAGCTTATCGGTACCGTCGGATATTTCGGTTACGCTGCGGGGGATAACAACTGTTTCCAGAGAAACGCAGCTTGTGAATGCACCCTTGGGGATGGTCGTAATACTCTCGGAAAGCCTGAGGCTGCTGAGATTGGTGCAGTCCTTGAAGGAGTTTTCACCGATGGAGGTTACGCTGTTGGGCATGTTGATCGTCTCAAGCTGTGTACAGCCAAGAAAGGCTTCCTTGCCGATGATGTTGAGAGAATCGGGGAACTGTACATCCGTAAGTCTTGTGCACTTTGAGAACGCGCCCTCGTCAATGGCTACGATCTCATTGGAGAAAGGAGCAACCTGAAGCGCAGTGCAGTTGGCAAAGGCATTCTTGCTTATTCTGGATAATGTGGTGGGCAGCTCAACGTGCGTGAGGGTTGTACAGCCGCTGAATACTTCCTCACCCATGGTGCGGATGCCTTCGGGGATGATAACGCTCTGAAGATCCTTGTTGTTCTTGAAGGCGCCCTTGCTGATGGTAACGACTTTATAGCCGTCGATAGTATCGGGCAGAACAAGGCTTGTGCTTCTGCCTACGATGCCCTTGATGGAGGCGTTGTTATTTTCTGTGATGATATCAAACTGGAAATATGCAAAATCCAGATTTGCACAGTTCTTGAACGCTGTGCCGTCAATGTTTATGTAGTTGCCCTCTTCGGTGTAATCGGGGACATTTACGGTAACCAGCGAAGCGCAGTTTGCAAATGCGTTTGCTTCGATGGTCCTGATGCTCTTGGGGATAGTTATTTCCTTGAAGCCGCAGCCGAAGAATGTACCGTTCTTTATCACTGTAAGGGTATCGGGGATAGTGATGTTTTGAAGCAGCTTACAGTTATAGAAAGCGTTCGCACCGAGTTCAGTCAGCTCTGCGGGGAGATTGACGGATGAAAGCTTGCTGCAGCCGTAGAAAGCGTTCGCACCGATGGATGTGACAGTTTCGGGGATAATGACTTTTTCAAGCTTTGTCTTGTTTCTGAATGCGCCGTCGGCAATTTTTGTAACGGTGTATTTTTCGCCGCCGACCTCGATCTCAGAGGGGATCTGCACGGAGGTTTCGGTAGTGTTTGTGAATGTCTTTATAGCCGCCGTACCGTCGTCGTATGTATCAACGGTAAACATTCCGACTGTTTCAGCTGCGTATGCCACAAGCGAGGAGCCTGCCGCATTGGAAGCAACGAGCGGAACAGCGAGCGCGGTCGTTGCACCTATGACCGCACCGAGTATCTGCTTTTTTATCATTGGGGAATCTTCCTTTCTTTGAATGCCGAAGCATGGTAAAATTAAGGCATATTACCTTTAATATATTTTACATCTTTTATAAATCTATGTCAAGAGAAAAACATCCTGCACGATTTAAAATGTCATTTCATACAATTTTGGTAACGCTTATTTGTAAATGTTTTTTAGAGGTTTTGTCTGCGGTGTCAGTGAATGAAATTGTTGTAAAAATGAAAAAACTCGGATTTTGCAACAAAAATATTTGAATATTTCATTTTGCCCTTTGATAAAAATACAGTTAATCAACGCTCATTCATTGTAAATCTATTGAAAAAAGCGTATGAAAAATACCTGAAAAATGTGATAATATATAAAAATGCCGCTTATCTTTACGGAAATGTGCATTATCTTGTTGACAATATATTAAATTTGTGTTATCCTTTTATAGGAAATGCAAATATATAAATACAGGCTTATTTCAAAAGAAGGAGAAACTGATATGAAAAAAATGTTATCTGTTCTTGCAGCTTCCGCAATGATACTCACCGCCACGGCGTGCTCTTCGGGAACATCGTCGTCCTCATCTTCGGCTTCGTCGGGCAGCTCCGAGGTTTCCTCCGCCGACAGCACCGCAGAAGAGGGCGGATTCAAGATAGACAAGCTGCTGGTCGGCTCGGATATCGCGTATCCCCCGTTCGAGTATTACGATACCGACGGCGTTACCCCCATCGGCGTGGATGTTGAACTGGCATATGCCATCGGCGAGAAGCTCGGCTGCGAGGTCGAGATGATGAACACCGCATGGGACGGCATTTTTGCGGGACTTTCCAAGGGAGATTACGATATCGTTATGTCCTCTGTTACCATCACTCCCGAAAGGCTGGTGGATTTTGATTTTTCCGATCCTTACATTGAAAATTATCAGTCGATAAATATTCTTGCAGGCAGCAGCATAAAGCCTGCTTCACCCGCTGAGCTTGCGGGGCTGAAGGTAGGTTATCAGGAGGACACCACATCCGATATTTACCTTACCACTTATATCGAAAAGAACGGCACTGAGGTCGAAACATACGAATATGCGACCGTGATGAACGCGTGGGATGACCTTGCCGCGGGCAGACTTGACGCAGTGATCTGCGACAGCACCGTTGCCACAAAGTATCTTGCAGAGGGAAAGTACGAGCAGACGTGGAACCAGCAGTCTGAGCCGGACGCTGTTCCCGAGCAGTTTGCGGTATGCATGCCCAAGGGAAGCGCGGAGCTTCAGGCGGCGATAAACGAGGCGCTGGCGGAGATCAAGGCAGACGGCACCCTCGATAAGATATTCGCAACATATTTCTGATAAATTAATCGCAACGCCGCGTAGAATTTACTGCGCGGCGTTTTTTGTATCTTATTTTAAATAATAAAGAAAACCCCCTCGGCTTTCGCCCAAGGGGGTTTATCTTTTGGAGCTGCTAATCAGATTCGAACTGATGACCTCATCCTTACCAAGGATGTGCTCTACCAACTGAGCTATAGCAGCTTCACAACATAAAAGATTATATCATATTCGTTTCGATTTGTCAATACTTTTTTCGAATTTTTTTGAAAAAATTTTTCCGTGGCAGAAACCCCGTTCCCGCCCTCGCTTTGCAATCAATGCCACGGTGGTAAGAATGCGTTGTATCAGTGCGCGTGTAACACTGCACGGCGTAACTTTAAAAATAAGGCAGCCGCTTGCCCTGATGCAGGTGCGGCATTGGCCCGCCGCGGGGCTTGGCATTCGCTTTGCAAGGCTACCTGCTCTGTCACGGCGCGATAAGCTCTGTCGTCCAGTTTGCGGACTGGATGAACATATCCAGTTCGCGGTACTCCTTGGACATCTTGTCGCAGGTCTTTTGCAGCTCCCTTACGGGGACGGTGCTGAGCACCTTTATTTCCGTGCGGGTCCTTCTGTCGGCGGTGTTAGAAGCCGCATAGCAGAATTCCTGATACGCCGAAAGCTTTTCTTTAAGGCAGTCCCGCCGCGCCAGCAGCAGGGTGAGTGAGCCCTTTTCAGTTTCCGTACGGGCGTTGGTGAGATTTATCGCGCAGATCAGCTCCTCTAGCTGCTTTATGCAGCCGTCAAGCTCGGTGAGCAGTTCCGCAGGCTCCTCGGCGGGGGTTTCTCCTTCCTGAATAACGGCGTTGTTCGAAAGGCGGGTGCGGATGTTCCTTATCCTTTCCTGAAGATCTGCTCTTAAATTAAGCGCTTCTGCAAGCTTCATATCGTCGCTCCTTATCTGTCTTTGAAAATCACCACGGGGATGGGCGGGCAGTTCGTGCGGTTTATAAACGGCATTTCCACCACCGTGTACTTCTTGTTGTCTATCGTGGGGAGAAATTCCAGCAGAGCGTCGCGCTCCTCGAATCCGGTTTCTCGGCCGTAGTAGATTATCAGCGTCATAATTCCGCCGCTTTTCAGCAGGCGCAGCCCCTTTTCTATCGCTTCGACGGAGGTGTGCTTGTTCGTGAAGATGTTATGATCTCCGCCGGGAAGCCAGCCGAAATTGAACGTTATGCATGAAACGGCGCCCTCTTCAAAAAGGCTGTCCATCTCGCTGTGGCTTTTCAGCAGGACATCGGCGCGGTGGGAAACGCCGTTCTGCTCCAGCAGTGTTCTGGTGCTGTCGACGGCGGCCTGCTGGATATCAAACGCGGTCACATGGCCGCTGTCGCCAACAAGCTGCGCCAGCAGAAGGGTGTCGTTGCCCCTGCCCGCGGTGGCGTCGATGCAGATGTCGCCCTCGTTAACGGATTCGGATATCACTTTTCGGATTATATTCAGCGCGCTGAATGATGGTCTGCTATCCATTATATTCCACCTCGGATTTGGAATTTTTGCTGTATTCATCAAGGAAATAGCGGATTATCTTCTGACGTGTTACAATTCCCACAAAGAACTCGCGGTCGTCCACCACGGGGATGAAGCTCTGATTTATCGAGCGCTCAAACAGCTCTTTCATGGAAATATTAACGTGCACGCAGGGGTTGAATTCGGGGCGGATTATATCGCTTATCAGCATTTTTTCCTTGTCTTTCATGCTGTTGCTGCCGCTGTCAATAAGGCTGCGCAGAAAGTCGCCCTCGGTGACGGTGCCGTAATACTGGTTGTCACGGGTCAGCACGGGGATAGCTGTGTAGCCATGGGCGCGGAATTTTTCCAGTCCCTGCCGTATCGTATTATCGCTGAAAACATATGCCACCTGCATTTTAGGCATTATCATTGAAATTATGTTCATGTTGTTCCTCCGTTATGGCGAAGAATGTGTGTACAAATTTATAATACCACACAAACATGGTAAAGTCAATGTGAATGCGATGATAATTTAATGAAAAAACTGCTGTGCGGCGGCTCTGATAAAATTTTTCGAATTTCGGAAAAATATATTTACAATTCCGTGAAAACGTTTTATAATAGAATATAACGCGGTCGGAGTCAGTTGACCGCAAAAAGCAGAACAACCGCAATTAAGTATTAAGGAGAAATTATGACATCAATTACCAAGAAGCTTCTTGCAGTGGCTGCGGCTGCCGCAATGATAATGATCACCGCCTGCTCGGGCGGAAACAACAGCTCTTCCGCCGGCGAAAGCAGCGTGGAGAGCGGCACGGAGAACATCGCAGATCAGCCCGCAGCTTCCCACGGCGAGTGGGACGAGCTTGACCGGTCGGAGATAACCGCCGCAATGGGCATGGGCTGGAACCTTGGAAACCAGCTCGAGGCAAGCTCAAACAAAGTCCCCTCCGAAACGGCATGGGGTAATCCCACAATAACCGAAGATCTTATCAAGCTTGTTAAGGAGCAGGGCTTCGGCACCGTCAGAATTCCCGTATCTTATTTAAGCTGCATAGGCGAGGGTCCCGATTATACCATCGACAGTGCATGGCTTGACCGCGTGCAGGAGGTCGTGAATTACGTTGTTGACAACGATATGTTCGCGATAATCAACATCCACGGCGACGGCTACTACACCGTTGACGGCGGCTGGCTGCTCTGTGTGGACGACAACCAGGATGAAATAAAGGCAAAGTACGAGGCGGTTTGGCGTCAGATCGCAGAGCGCTTCAGGGATTACGACGAGCATCTTATTTTCGAGTCGATGAACGAGGTGTTCGACGATACCTACGGCAATCCCAAGGCGCAGGGCTACGAGAACATCAACGCGTACAATCAGATATTCGTTGACACCGTAAGGGCGACCGGCGGAAACAACTCCAGGAGATGGGTGCTCATGCCCGGCTGGAATACAAACATCAACTACACCGCTAACGATTACGGCTTCGTTATCCCCGAGGACAGCGGCTGCACCGCTGACGGAAAGCGCATCATGATCTCCGTTCACTACTACGACCCGTACAACTTCACGCTGGACGAGAGCATGGGTTCCGCAAAGACGCAGTGGGGCAAGTATGCGTTTGAGAAGTACGACAACTGGGGTCAGGAAAGCTATGTTGACGAGCAGATGCAGCTGCTGAACGATAAGTTCGTAAGTCAGGGTTATCCCGTAGTCATCGGCGAGATGGGAACGCATGACAACACCCTCCTCGACAAGAACAACACCGAGTTCAGACGTTACTGGGCTGAATATGTTGTAAAGGCGTGCAAGGCGCAGGGAATTATCCCCGTATGGTGGGACAACGGCCATAACGGCAGAAACGGCTTCGCACTGTTCAACAGAAACATCCTCAGCGTGACCGAGCCCGAGATAATCGAGGGCATGATGCGTGCTATCAATTCCGACGGGGATTATGAGATCCCTGCGGTGGAGATACCCGCCGAAAGCGGCGACAATACTGCGGCATAAATTAACAATGAGCGGGCGCGTTTGCGCCCGCTTTAGTTCTGAGGAAGTTATAAACGGCAGTAAATTGCAATAGACTGTGGGGGGAAAACTCTTGTTTTCCCCCCACACCCCCTTTAGCGCCTTGGAAGTCGGGTTAACGTAGCTGCCTTTTGCTTTCGCTGAGTAAGATTTTCTGTGAGCGGGGCATTTCGCCGTCTGCGGACGGCGACAAGGGCGCTGCAAAGACTAAGCGCGAAAGCGCGTGTCTGATTGACCTGCAAGGGGTGCGACCCCTTGACCGCGTGTATTTGGTGTACAAAGACTAAATGTTTTTCGACAGACTGCGGCGGGCGCGTTTGCGCCCGCTTTTTTTCTGCATAATTCGACTTTAAGCCCTTGACACTTAATATAGAATACGGTATAATACAATTAAGTATGCACAGAAATAAGGAGAACAAGAAAATGGAACCCCATACATATAAAGTGATAAAAATAGAGGGCGAATATGCCACCCTGAAGGACATCGACAGCGGAGAAGAACTGTTCATCGCGATGTTCCTGCTGCCCGAGGAAACGGACATCGGCGTGACGCTGCATTATGAAAACCTTATGTACACGGTAGAATAAGGCGGTGCGGAAATGATTCTTATGCTCATCGTCACCGCGTGCTATACCATCACGTCCCTGTCGGACAAGTACGCCGTATCGCGGCTGAAAATGGACGGCAACACGCTGACATGGCTAATGGCGGCGGCAACGTCGCTGTTTATGATCGCGTACCTGCCGTTCGACAGTCTGCTGTTTACCCTTTCGTGGCAGTCATTCGCGGCGGTGGGGCTGATGGTGCTTTCAAAGCTGCTGGAGTTCAGGCTGTCGGCGATAGTGCTGAAAGAAATGAGCGCGTTCGAGCTGAAAGCATGGCTGGGCGTTACGGTGCTGTTTTCGTACATAACCGACCTTGTGTGCGGTTCTGCGGGGACAATAGCGGTCATCATCTGCCGCCTTGCATTCATCGCGGCAACGGCGGCGGGGCTGTTTATGATAGCGCGGTCCGGCGGCGAGCGGGTGCACTATAAAAAGATAATCCTCCCGCTGGCGGGATATCTGCTCGCGAAATTCGGGTACGGGCTTATCGTCAACATGACAAAGGAGTACATTTCCTCCACGCTGTCGCTTTTCATCGCGCTGGTAATCCTTACGATAGTCCTTGCACCCGCGGTACATCCGATAAAGTTATTCAAGGAGAAAACAAAGGGCTCGGTGATAATCGCGCTGACGAAAATTCCGAACGTTATCGGGCTTATTCTGGAAAATGCCATCGCGGCGCAGAGCATGGCGAATTATTCGTTCATACAGCCGATGATACTTGCGGCGCTGTTTTTCATCGGACTTTTCAGGCACGAGCAGGTTTCAAGGCTCAATATTGCGGGCGGGATCGTCTGCATTGCGGGGGTGCTCGGCTTTCAGGCTGTCCCGCTTATCATACATTAAAATACAGATACATAACAGGAACAAAGGATACACAAAATGAAGGATATGACAAACGGCAGCCCGATAAAGCTGATAATAACATTTGCGCTGCCTATCTTATTGGGAAGTATATTCCAGCAGGCGTACAGCCTTACCGATACAATAATAATCGGTCAGTTTTTGGGAAAGAACTCGCTTGCGGCGGTGGGCTCCACAACGGCGGTGGTATCGCTGATGTTCAACATCATCAACGGACTTGTGACGGGCTTTGCGATAATCGTCGCGAAAAACTTCGGCGCGGGGGATCATGCCGAAATGCGCCGCACCATCGCGCGGATGATAACATTTTCGGGCGTTACCACGGCGTTTATCATCGCGGGAACTCTCTGCTTCATCTCCCCGCTGCTTACGGCGCTCGACACCCCCGCGGGAATTTTCGACGAAGCCAAGACCTACCTTATGATAGTTGCGGCGGGACTTGTCGTTACGCTGATCTATAACCTCGAAGCGGGAATACTCCGCGCCGTCGGCGACAGCGTTATCCCGCTGGTAATTCTCGTTATTTCAACGATACTGAACATCGCGCTGGATCTGCTTCTGGTGTGCGTATTTCAGATGGGAGTTGCGGGCGCTGCTGCGGCAACTGTGGCGGCACAGCTTATCTCCGCGATAGTATGCCTTGTTTATCTTGTAAAGCGCAGGGCGTTCCTTGTGATAAAGCCGTCGGATTTCAAATTCACGGCGCGGACGACTGTTGAGCTTCTCAGCGCGGGCTTCGGCATGGCGCTGATGTATTCCATCGTGGATATAGGCTCCATTGTGCTTCAGAACGGCATAAACGGCTTCGGCGAGGACATCATCGCGGCGCATACGGCGGCAAGAAAGATTTTCAGCCTTACGATAATGCCTTTCTCGGCGGTGAGCGCAACGCTTGTTACATACTGCTCGCAGAACCGCGGCGCGGGGAAGTATTCCCGAATTTCGAAGGGAATTCGCGACGGACTGCTGCTTATGGGCGGCTGGGCTACGCTGGCGGTGCTGGTGGTATATACTGCGGGCGGCGCGCTGGTCGGGATGATAGTCCCCGGGGAGGACGCATCGGTAGCCGGCACGGCGGTGCTTTATTTAAGATGGAATGTTCCGTTTTATTACTGCCTTGCTGTCCTGCTGGGTCTGCGCAGCGCCCTGCAGGGACTCGGAAAGAGCCTTGTGCCCATCATCGCGAGCATTATAGAGCTTATATGGAAAGTCTGCACGGTGGTGTTTATGATACCGCTTTTCGGCGGGCAGAGCGGCACCGTGGGCACAACTCTTGATGAGATCGGCGGATATTTCGGCGTGGTGCTTTCCGAGCCGATAATATGGACTCTCTGCGCGGTGATGATTGGCACCATCGCTGTGATAACACTTAAAAATCTTCCCAAGGATAAGGAGGAAGCAGCATGATAAGGGAACTTACCGAAAAGCTTACAGACAACATCTCCCTTGCGGTAAAGGGTAAGCGGAACGAAATAAAACTCGTCTGCGCGGCATTGTTCGCGGGGGGACACGTTCTTCTTGAAGACGTCCCCGGCACGGGCAAAACGCTGCTTGCGCGCTCCCTCGCGAAGAGCGCCGACGGCGTGTTCAGGCGCATACAGTTCACCCCCGACCTGCTTCCGTCGGACATCACGGGCATAAATTTCTACAACACAAAGCAGCAGGAATTTGTGCTCAGAAAAGGCCCCGTATTTGCAAACATCCTTCTTGCGGATGAAATAAACCGCGCCACGCCGAGAACGCAGTCCGCGCTTCTCGAATGCATGGAGGAGCGGCAGACCACCATCGACGGCGACACGCTCCCGCTGGAGCCTCCGTTTTTCGTTATCGCAACGCAGAACCCCGCCGAGATACAGGGAACATACCCCCTGCCCGAGGCGCAGCTTGACCGCTTTATGATCAGGCTGGCGCTGGGCTATCCCGACCGCGCGGAGGAAATGCGCGTTATCGGCGGCGCGGCGAACGCCCCTGCGGAAGCGGGGATAAAACCCGTCTGCACCATGGCGGATGTTATCGCGGCGCAGAAAGAAGCGGACACCTGCCGCATAAGCGCGGCGGTCTGCGGTTACATCGCGGATATCGCGGCGGCGACAAGAAAGCACGCTTCGGTGAAGCTTGGTCTTTCTACCCGAGGAGCCGCGGCGCTGAAGCGCATGGCGTGCGCTCTGGCGATGATCGAGGGGCGGGATTATGTAATGCCGCAGGATGTCATCACGGCGGCACCGTATGTGATAAAGCACCGCCTTATCTGCCGCGGATATTCCGCAAACGGCGGCGCGGCAAAGGCTGCGGACGATGTACTGGCGCAGGTGCTTTCGAGCGTGCCCGTGCCTACGGAGCAGTCGGAAAGCTGATATGGAAATTCTCGTAATGGCGCTGATACTCGCGGCGGTGCTCGCGGGGCAGTATTTCCTTTACACGGCGCGGGGGCTTAAAAAGCTTGGCTATTCCCTGAAAATAAGCGTCCCCGAGGCGTTCGAGGGCGACGAGATAGAAATAATCGAGGAGATAGACAACGAAAAATACCTCCCGCTTCCGTGGGTGCGCACCGAGATAAGCTGTTCGCGGTGGCTCACATTCAGGGGGCAGCGAATCGTTCCCGATGAAAAGAACGAACAGCGAGGGCTTATTTCGGGCGTGTTCGTCCTGAAAGGAAAACAGCGCTGCCGCCGCGTGTGGAAAGTCCGCTGCGAAAAGCGCGGAGTGCATCATATCGAAAGCGTAACTATCTCCGTGAGCGACCTTTTCGGGCTGGCGAAGCCCACGGCGGTCATACCCGTCCGGCAGAGCGTGCGGGTGCTGCCTGTTCCCGCAGACATGGATTCGGGGGAGCTTTCGGGGGACGACTACATCGGAGATATGCAGGTAAAGCGCTTTGTGCTTCCCGACCCGTTCGTTATAAGCGGCGCGCGGGAGTACACGGGCCGCGAGCCGATGAACCGCATACACTGGGCGCAGACCGCCCGCGCGGGCACGCCGATGGTATATAACAACGAATTCACCACAGAGCGGCGCATGATGATAGTTATGAATATGCAGAGAAACGCGATGTCCGTGGAGCAGAGCCTTTCGCTGCCCGTGCTTGAGGCGCAGATAAAGGCGGCGGCGTATGCTGCTGATATCTGCGGACAGATGCGGGCGGAGTTTTCACTTACGGCAAACACCCGGGGAGAGCGGCTAGTGATACCCGCAGGCGAGGGCAACGAGCACATCATAAAGACCCTGCGTTATCTTTCGGATATAAGCGGCGGCTGC
The DNA here is from genome assembly GCA_934481445.1 of uncultured Oscillospiraceae bacterium. Lineage (GTDB taxonomy): Bacteria > Bacillota > Clostridia > Oscillospirales > Ruminococcaceae > CAG-115. Next base: position 6,112 of record CAKSPC010000045.1, on the reverse strand, counting down.
GGAGAGCACATCGACGATATGCTTTCGTCGCTGGATTTCTACGGCATGACCGATATCATATTCATCAGCGGATTTGTCACCGAGCGGCTGTACGAAACGATAGAGCGGCTGACAGAAAACGGCGTGTGCTGCAAGCTGTTTTCGGCCACGCTGGACGAGGAAAACTGCGTTCTGCCCGCCCTGTGCGAGCTGCGTCATATTCCGAGAAAAAACTATAACGTATCGGGGGCGGGTGATGATTGATGGAGAATAACAGCAGATCATCCTCCGCGCTTGCGGTGCTTGCGGCGGCGGGGCAGCTTATGTGCGTGTTTCCGTTCATGGTGCTGACCGAGGGGCTCGGGTTTGAAAAATACGTCTGGTGGCATTATCTTGCGTTGTACGGCGTGTACGCCGCGTTTATGCTGTGCGGCAGGCTCTGCGGAGCATGGGCAGCGGGCGGCGGTTTCACGCAGAAACAGCGGGCATGGGCGGTGTTCGGCTCCCGCGCGGCGGTCATTGTTCCGTCGGCGGCATTCATCATCGTCTGCGCCTGCCTTAAAATGCCCACGGCGCTGTATTTTTACGCGTTTCCCGCGGCGGTGGTCGTATATTTCGGCGGCAGGCACAGCGCGGGGCTGGGGTACAGCGATATACTGACGCGGGGATGGTTCGCGGGGTATTTCGCGGCGGCGGTCATTGCGTCGTTTATGCTGTGGCTCTCGCATGACGAGGACATACAGTCCACGGGAGTGTTTCAGCTTTGTGTTATGTTCGGCGTTATCATCGTGATATCCGCGGTGCTGGCAAATCAGACGAACATAGACACCCGCACGCGGCAGCGCTCCGCGGGGAAGAATGTTATACCGAAAGGACTGCGCGGGTACAACGCCGCGCTTATCGCGGGGGTATGCGCCGTGGCGGTGGGATTGTTCCTGTTTGCGAAGCCTGCGGCGGAGCTTATCATGAGCGGATTTTCCGCGCTGATGAGCGGGCTGTTTTCGCTCCTGCGGGGGATAAACGGTGAATTTATCACCAACGATACCGAAAGCGAAACCGACTTCTCCGGCGGGGAAGTCACGGTGGAATACAATGACAATACACTCTTCACGGGGCTTACGGTGCTGCTTGTTATCGGGGTTATCGTCCTTATGATCCGCTTCAGAAAACAGATAATCGATTTTCTGAAAGAACTGATGGCGCCGCTTTTCAAGGAAGCGGAGAAGCCCGAGCCGCTGCCGTTTGCTGACGAGCTTTCGGACAGCCTTTCGGTGCAGCGTGCAAGGCGCGGCGGCCGCAGAACTGCGCAGCAGCTCCTGCGTGACTACCGCAGGGAGCAGGATCCCGTACAGAAATACAGAAAGGGCTACCTGCTGTTTCTGCTGCGGCTTGACAGGACGGCATTCCCGCATCTTCCGTCGGACACCACGACGGTGCACGGGAAAAAGGGCGAGCTCGCCTTCCGCCGCAATGATATAGAAAAAATGGTCGGGGAATACAACGCCGTGCGCTATGGCGGCGCGATACCCGATGAATATCAGCTTTCCGCGCAGGAAAGGCTGCTCAACGAACTATACTAAGGAGAACAACAAAATGAAATTCAGAGAACTTCTGAACTCGGATGATTTCATACTGCTGGACGGTGCGATGGGCACCATGCTCCAGAAAGCGGGGCTGAAGCTCGGCGGACTTCCCGAGGAGCTTAATTTCACCGAGCCGGAGCTTATCGAGGACATCCACAGGCAGTATATAAAGGCGGGCGCGCAGGCGGTGTATGCAAACACATTCGGCGCCAATCGCCACAAGCTTCAGAACAGCAAATACACCGTCACCGAGGTCATTCAGCGCGGCATTGAGATAGCACGCAAGGCCTGCGAGGGCACCGACGCCCTTGTTGCGCTGGACGTGGGCTCGCTTGGCAGGATGATGCGACCCGCGGGGGATATGCCCGTTGACGAAGCGTACGATATGTTCCGCGAGATAATGCTTGCGGGCAGGGACGCCGATTTCATCGCCATAGAAACCATGACAGATCTCATGGAGATAAAGACCGCGCTGCTTGCCGCAAAGGAAAACACCGATCTCCCGGTGGTATGCTCGATGTCGTTTGAGCAGAATATGCGCACATTTACAGGCTGCGGAGTGGCTTCCATGGCGCTGACATTATCTGCGCTGGGCGCGGATGTGATCGGCATGAACTGCTCCCTCGGCCCGAAGGACGCGCTTCCCATCGCGGAGGAAATTCTCAAATGGTCGAGCGTGCCCGTTATGATACGCCCCAACGCGGGACTTCCCGACCCGAAAACAAATCTCTATAATGTTGGCCCCGATGAGTATGCGGATATTATCGCGCAGATGGCGGATATGGGTGTAAAGGTTTTCGGCGGCTGCTGCGGAACCTCTCCCGAATATATCGCCGCAGTCGCAAAGCGGCTCAACGGCAGGAAAACCGTAGAAATTCACCCCGAAATACCCGCGGCGGTCTGCTCGGCTTCCAGGGTGGTAGAGATAGACACCGTGCGCATAATCGGCGAGAGGATAAATCCCACGGGAAAGAAGCTGTTCAAGGAAGCGCTGAAGCGCCGCGACCTCGACTACATCATGCGTCAGGCGATAGACCAGACGGACGCGGGCGCGGAGATACTCGATGTAAACGTCGGTCTGCCGGATATCAACGAAAAGGAAATGATGCTTGCGGCGGTGGATTCCGTGCAGTCCGTAACGGACACCCCGCTTCAGATAGACACCACCGAAACGGACGTACTGGAGGCGGCGCTGCGCGTTGTGGCGGGCAAGCCGATAGTGAATTCCGTAAACGGCGAGGACGAGAAGCTTGAAACAGTTCTCCCGCTGGTAAAGAAATACGGTGCGGCGGTGGTAGGTCTTACACTTGACGAGGGCGGCATACCCAAGACCGCCGAAAAGCGCTTCGCAATAGCCGAGAAGATACTCAACCGCGCCCTTGAATACGGCATACCGAAGCGGGACGTGTATATCGACTGCCTTACCCTCACCGCATCCGCAGAGCAGGACGGCGTTATGGAAACCATAAAGGCTGTCCGCATGGTAAAGGAAAAGCTCGGGCTGAAAACCGTGCTGGGCGTATCGAACATTTCGTTCGGCCTGCCGAACCGCGAGCTTGTCACCTCCACATTCCTCACCATGGCGATGAACAGCGGGCTCGACCTGCCGATAATCAACCCGAACATCGCGGCAATGTCGGGAGCGGTAAGCGCGTACAGGCTGCTTTCGGGTTACGACAGGCACGGCACCGATTTCATCGCGCATTTCGGCGCGGATAATGTTGTCACCACGCAGATAAAGTCCACGGCTGCGGCGGCTTCCGCCGTGACGGAGGGTACGGGCATAAGCCACGCGGTCGCCTCGGGATTAAAGGCGGAGTGCGCGGCAGCGGCTGCAAAGCTTCTTGAAGAAGGCACCGACCCCATGACGCTGATAAACGAGCAGCTTATCCCCGCGCTGGATTCCGTCGGCGAAAAATTTGAAAAGGGCACGATATTCCTGCCGCAGCTTATCCAGTCGGCGGGAGCGGCGCAGGCGGCGTTCGACGCGGTGAAATCGTTCCTTGCAAAGAACGGAGGCGAAAGCGAGAGCAGGGGCAGGGTAGTGATCGCGACAGTAAAGGGAGATATCCACGATATCGGCAAGAACATCGTAAAGACCCTGCTTGAAAACTACGGCTTCGAGGTCATCGACCTCGGCAAGGACGTGGATTATCAGCTCGTTGTCGACGCGGCGGTGAAGTACGAAGCAAAGCTCGTCGGGCTTTCCGCGCTGATGACCACCACCCTCAAGAGCATGGAGAACACCATAAAGCTGCTGCACGAAAATCATGTCGACTGCAAGATAGTGGTCGGCGGCGCGGTGCTCACCCCCGAGTATGCAGAGAAGATAGGCGCGGATTTCTACGCCAAGGACGCAAAGGAAACCGTTGACATTGCAAGACGTGTCTACGGAGTACAGTAATAAAGGAGAAAAATTATGGTTGCACAGACGCCCCCTATGGGGTGGAACAGCTGGGACTGCTACGGCGCTTCCGTCACCGAGCAGACCGTCCGCGCAAATGCGGAATTCATGGCAAAGCACCTCAAAAAGTACGGCTGGGAGTACATCGTAGTCGATATCCAGTGGTATGAGCCAACGGCGGAGAGCCACGAGTATCATCCGTTCACTGAGCTGTGCGTGGATGAATATTCCCGCGTTATCCCCGCGGAGAACCGCTTCCCGTCCTCAGCGGGAGGGAAGGGCTTCGCGCCGCTGGCAGAATATGTTCATTCCCTCGGGCTGAAATTCGGCATACACATCATGCGCGGAATACCCCGTCAGGCTGTTCATCAGAACCTCAAGATCAAAGGCTCGGACAAGACCGCCCGCCAGATCGCAAAAACATCCAGTATATGCAACTGGAACACCGATATGTACGGCGTTGACCCCGCAAAGGATGGCGCACGTGAGTATTACAACAGCATTTTCGAGCTTTATGCGCAGTGGGGCGTTGATTTCATCAAGATAGACGACATCTGCCGCGAGCTTCCGCATGAAGAGGCGGAGCTTGTTATGGTCAGCGAAGCGCTGAAGGGCTGCGGCCGCGATATGGTGCTCAGCCTTTCGCCTGGACCCGCTCTCCCCGAAAAGGCTGAGCTTTACAAGCAGACCGCGAATATGTGGCGCATTACGGATGATTTCTGGGATAAGTGGGAGCTGCTTTACGATATGTTCTCACGCGCGCAGACATGGTGCATACACGCTGCGGCGGGACATTTCCCCGACTGCGATATGCTGCCCATAGGAAACATTCTTCAGGACTACGACAAGAACATCACCACAAAATTCACGCAGGACGAGCAGATAACCATGCTGACGCTGTGGTGTATGATGCGCTCCCCGCTTATCATCGGCGGCGAAATGACGCGCTTTGATGATTTCACGATGTCGCTGCTGACCAACGCGGAGCTTATCGAGGTGCTTAACAACACGCACTCCGCCCACCCGCTGTTCAGAACCAAGCGCGAGGGCGAGGAAGATATCGCGTGGTTCACATCGCATACTGACGGAAAGCGCTACTACATCGCGCTGTTCAATGCCGAGGGTGAAGAGCGCGAGATTTCCGCGCAACTTCCCATCGCCCGCGGGATGGAAGCATACGACATCTGGCAGGGTAAGTCAGTGGGAACGGTAAGCGGAAGCGTAAAGGCTGTCGTAAAGCCGCACGGCGCGGTACTTTACAAGCTCACCGCAAAGGATTAAGGTGATCTGCTATAAAAATCAAGGGATTTGAAGTAAAGGACATCGTCGCCGCGCTGAAAACGGCGGAGGGCAGGAAGAAGCTTTTTACGGAATACCGCGAGCTGGTCATGTACTTCCTTTTCGGGATAGGCACTACGGTGATCTCCTTTGCGACGTACTATCTGTTCCGCTGGATATTCCCTAACGAGGAAAGCGTGCCCGCGTGGCTGAGCTGGATATTCAACATTACATCTTCCTTTGGGATTGAGAGCAACACCGCGCTCCCCGTAATACTTTCGTGGATATTCTCGGTGACGTTCGCGTTCCTTACGAACCGCGTTTATGTGTTCTCAAGCACGGTCAAAACCGCAGGGGGATTTGTGGTGGAGGCGCTTAAATTCTACGCCTCAAGGCTGGCAACGCTGCTGGTCGATCTTATTATAATGTTTTTCCTGGTCGACCTTACGGGTTTCCACAACGGGCTGTATGAGTTCTGTGCGAAGGTGTTTTCAAACTGCGTGGTGCTGGTGCTGAATTATGTCCTGAGCAAGATCTTTGTTTTCAGGAAGAATAAGACTGCCCCCGCGAATGCGGATAAGTGAGCGCGGGAGAAAACGGCGGTCGGGGACGATTTCGTCCCGCTGCTTCGGATGAAGCTGACAAACAAATAATGCTGTCCCGCGGGGTCGTTCCTGCGGGATTTTTGTTTTGTCAAAAGGGAACCTCTAAAAACCTTGTTTGAGTGAAAATGTGTATAGCACACCGCCTGCTTCGGCAAACCTCCTCGTAAGGCTTACAGCCTTACTTCGTCGGCTTTTCTCGCATTCGGCGCACTCTACCCATTTTCCCTTTTCAAACCGGTTTTTAGAGGTTCCCAGAATAAAAC
>CAKSPC010000044.1 GCA_934481445.1 uncultured Oscillospiraceae bacterium | reverse complement strand
CTTCCTTTTGTGTCAAAAGGAAGCGAAAACCAATACGCTACGCGGAAATTTTAAAGGTTTTTCGACAAGCTGAAAGGGACGCTTAACGGCGTCCCTTTTTTTATATAAAATTGTGACAAAATCACATCATCGGCGCAAACAGTCTCAGCAGTCCACGGCCTATCCGCACGAAAATATTGACCTTGCGGCAGTCGGAGTAGGTTATCTCCTCGCATTTTTCGAGCGTTTTCAGATAATCCTCCTTGACCTTGAGCACGCTGTCCGTTTTGTACATCCATGTTGCGCACTCAAAATGCAGGTAAAGGCTGCGGAAATCAAGGTTAATAGACCCGACAACAGATACAGTATCATCCGAAACAAAGTTTTTCGCGTGGATAAAGCCTGGGGTATATTCGTATATCTTCACGCCGAACTTTACAAGCTTCTTGTAATGCGCCCGCGTTACCGCATGAACGAACCACTTGTCGGCAATATGCGGCGTGATTATTCTCACGTCGATACCGCTCTTCGCGGCGAGAATAAGCGAGGTGCTCATTTCGTTGTCGATGATGAGGTACGGCGTCGTGATGTAAACGTACTCTTTCGCATCGTTTATTATGTTAAGATAAACGTTTTCTCCGACAGGCTCATCATCCAGCGGGCTGTCCGTAAAGGGAATAACATATCCGCTGCCCTTGTAATCCTCAATTTCTTCCTTGCGGGGCATATAAACAGTATAGTCGTCAGGTTTTGAGCTGTCGAGATAGTTCCACATCGTAAGGAACATCATCGTAAAGCTCCAGACAGCCTCGCCTTTGAGCATTACAGCCGTATCTTTCCAGTGACCGTGTTTTTCTATCGCATTGATATATTCATCTGCAAGGTTGATTCCGCCGTTGAATGCGGTGTGACCGTCGATAACAAGTATCTTGCGGTGGTCGCGGTTGTTCATCTTCGCCGACCATATAGGCTTGAACGGATTGAACACCTTGCAGCGTATGCCCTTGCTCTCCAGCACCTCGTTATACTTGAACGGCAGGGTAAACAGACACCCGAAATCGTCATATATAACGCGGACATCAACGCCCTGCGCCGCCTTACGCTCCAGTATCTCAAGGATGGTGTTCCACATCTTGCCTTCCTGTATGATGAAATACTCCATGAAAATGAAGCGCTCCGCCTTTTCAAGCTCGGTTATCATCGCTGCAAATTTATCCTCGCCGAGAGGGAAGTAAGTAGTAGCTGTGTTTGTATATACGGGATATCCGCCGTAATTGAACAGGTAGTTTGCCTGCTTCTCAACAACGCGGGTATCGTTATGCAGCTTTTTCATCAGCTTGTTGTCCTGCGGCAGAAGCAGCTTGCTCTCATCGTTGTAGCTGTTCATACGCTTTCGCAGACGGTCACCGGAGTGGCTGTTTCCGAAGAAAATATAGAACATAACGCCGAATATCGGCACGACCAGCAGGGGAATGAGCCACGCGATCTTATAGCTTGGGTTAAGGTCGGAATTGACGATATAAAACGACATTACAATACCAAGCACCATAAACGCAAAATAAGAATATGTGAATGCCGTGCCGAGCGTCCAGAATATCGCAATCAGATAGCAAACCTGTATAACAACGCCGATAATGCAGACCGTCGTGCGGTTGAAAATTCGTTTTAGCAGTTTTGTCAGAAAATTCATAACAGCGCCTTTCATAAGTATATTGATACTTTTTTATTATACACAATTGAGCAAAATTTGTCAATACCATGGCAGCAAAAAAGGCAGCCGAACGGCTGCCTGAAATATACTGCCATCAGTTATCGCCCGAGGGGACGATGTAGTAAATCCGCTCGTCGGGATTTGCAAAATCAAGCTTCTCCCGGGCTATCTGCTCGATATACTCGTCTAGATTTGCATCGTCATCAAGATAACGGCTGATCTGCTCGTTTTCCTCAAGAACAGCGTTGGTCTGTTCAACAAGCTCGTCGTATTTCTGGCTGTATTCCCGCGCCTTAACGTTATCGGAAATAATCGAGTAAACGATAAACGTAATAAAAATTATCCCTGCGAGAAAAACAAGAATGCGCATAGGAACATGGCGCGAACCCTTTTCAACCGCTTCTCCTGACCTGAGCTTTAATGACATGACCTATTTCACTCTCCTTGTTTTCTGTAATACTATTATTATACACTTTTTTATCATGCGTTTTCAAGTACCCGAGAAGCTTTTTTTGTCGGCTTGAAGAAAAATCGGATACTTTGCCAAATACAGCCCGTGCTTTATGTGCAAATGCTCCAAAAACGCCTTTAAGCTTCCGCATGACAAACTTTATAAAACGACCTATCGTCAGCCGCCAGGCTTCCGCGGCAGCGCTTTCCATAAGGTTAAAAATGCGCCCCAGCGTAACGATATACGCGAATACCCCCGCAAAAAAACCTATAACAACCGGACTTCGCACATAGCTTCCCAGCAGTGGTGACAGCGCTTCTATCGCAAACGCCGACAGCACGAAAAAAAGAGCGTCGCACAGGAAAACCGCAGCCTTGAACCTCAGTATCAGCCGAATGATACGCAGTGCCTCATACACAAAACCGAACGCAAATCCGCAGAACAGCGCGATCATAAAGCAGTCGGGAACAGAGTAGTACATCATTCCCTCCGCTTATCTGAATATCTTTTTAACGGGACCGTCAAGTACGCTGTGGCGGTTGTATGCCAGCGAACTTACGCATCCTGTCATTGTAAAATCGCCCATGTCCGCCTCGAGGGTTATAACGTGAAGGTCGTCGCCCTTTATAACAAGCTCGCCCATAACAGTGCTTAGAACAACGCGGCTCTCGGTGAAGCTGTCGATATCCTTTACGCCCGATATCCTCAGACACTTTCTGTTTTCCATGATAATATTGTGCGGAACTGTGGTCGTTTGTTTCTGCATAAATACTCTCCTTACTGTTTATCCGTTTTCTTATACGATTTATATTCACAGCAGGGGAGGATTATGACCTTATACCACCTCGTAAAGAGCGGCGGCTTCGTCCTTCTTGGTGTATTCCTTAACATCCAGCACGCGCACTTTCAGCGGCTTTGCGCCGATGTTTATTTCGATTATGTCCCCCGTTTTAACTTCATAGGAAGCCCGTGCAGGCTTGCCGTTTACAGAAACCTTCTCCGCGTCGCAGGCTTCGTTTGCAACGGTTCTTCTTTTTATAAGGCGGGAAACCTTTAAATATTTATCTAATCTCATAATATCTCCTTTTTTGTAACAAAAAGCGGCAGGGTAAACCCGCCGCCGTTCGTGTAAAAGACAATATCGGATATTCGCGAATGATCGATCCGATTATCAGAATAAATTCAGATAGAATTATTCAGCAACTGCGTCCTTGAGAGCTCTGCCTGCCTTGAATGCAGGAACCTTTGTTGCTTCGATGCTGATCTTTTCCTTGGTGCGGGGATTGATACCTGTTCTTGCTGCGCGCTCGCGTACTTCAAATGTACCGAAGCCAACCAGCTGGATGGAGTCGCCCTTAGCGAGTGTTTCTGTGATGGTGTCGATAACACCTGCGATAGCCTTTTCAGTGTCCTTCTTGGAAAGACCGGACTTAGCTGCTACTTCTGTAATTAATTCTGCCTTTGTCATGTTGTTTAAACCTCCAAAATAATCTATCTAACGGTCACTGACCGCTAAAAACTTTTTCAGCCATGCGGCGAAGCTCTTCATCCGTGAGATCCTCAAGCTTTCTGCCGTCGGCACGGATCGCGTCCTCAATGGCTCTGAATGCAATTATAACTCTGTTTGTAGAATAAGTCAAGGCTTTTTCGCCGTCTGTTTTCATAATTCTGTCTAAATTACAAAAAGACAGCAGCAAATCGCCCATCAGCTCTGAATTATGTGCATTTTCCGCGGCAAAACCGCTCTGTTCGAGTTCGTCCAGGCCATGACGTATCCTGTCCGCAAATGCCTTTGCGTCGTTTATCGGAAGACCTGCCCTCGACGCGCGCTTGCAGATCTTCTCTCCTCTAAGCAGGGCAGGGAAGGTCCTGGGCACGCTTTCAAGCGTTTCCGAATAAGTATCCTGGTGCTTGCTCTCCTTTTTGAGTGCGTCCCAGTTTTTCAAAACATCGTCGCTGCCGCTTACTTTTACCTCACCAAAAACGTGGGGATGGCGGTAAACAAGCTTCTGACAGATATCATTGCATACATCATCAAAATTAAAATTACCGGCTTCCGTTTCTATCTGCGAATGAAATGCTATCTGGAGCAGGAGATCTCCCAGCTCCTCGCGAAGCATTTCGGGGCTGTTGCAGTCGATGCCCTCGCAAACCTCATACGCTTCTTCAATGAGGTCAGTGCGGATGCTTTCATGAGTCTGCACCCTGTCCCACGGACAGCCGTTCTCCGAACGTAGGATCTTCATAATAGCGAGCAGGTCGTTAATATCATACCTTTCCTTAAATTCAAACATACGATCATAACTCCTTTGCCGCTTTTTTGACGATACCTTATATATCTTACCCTATTTTCATTTATTTTTCAAGGGGTTTTTAAAATTTTTTTCGATTTTTCGCTTTATTATGCCACCTGCACGAAAATTCCCTGTTAAAATCAGTAATATTACATAAACAAAAGCACCTATTCCGACCGATAAAATCACGCCTAAATTACTATCAAGGTATCTTGTCATAAAATTATATGAAAATCCTGCGGCAACGCCGCAGGAAGCGCCGCACAGTGCCGCAGGGAACACAGCCCGAAAAACGCTCACGCCGCTCGGAATAATTCGGTGAAGCGCGATGCAGGCGCCTGCTGTCATGATAACATACCCCGCAGCGCTGGAAACAGCCGCACCTGCAATGCTGAGCTGCGGCAAGGATATAAGTATCGGATTGAGCACAAGCTTCACCGCAACGGAGCAAATCATCAGTATCAGTGGGATATGTGCCTTTCCGACCGCCTGGAATATTCCGAACATTGCCCCGGAAAGCACCATAAACAGTCCGCCCATGCAGAGTATCACAAAAGAATCAAGGCAGACCGTGACCTCCGCTTCGCGGCTTCTGTACAGCATACGAAGTATCGGCTCGGCAAGCGCCGCCGCACCGAAGCATGCAGGACAACCGATAAGCGAGCAGGCGCGGAGCTGCATGGTTATATTTTCTGAAATAAGCGAACTATCACGAATCTCCCATGCCGCCGCAATGGCGGGGGAGGATGTCTTATCCGTCATCCCCGCAAAGGATGGTATCAGCATAAACAGCGACATTGCGATTCCCGTATAACTTCCGTACATGAAGTTCGGCAGCCCCTCTAATCCGCCGCAGAATGGCAGTATATCCGCGAAATGCTCTGTAAAGAACGCGCTGTTAACCTTAACGGAATTGCCGAGCGTGCGCGTAACGGTAAGCAGGTCGGCAAAGGAAACGCAGTTCATGACCAGTGCAGAAGCTGCTATAGGCGCAGCTTCTTTCAATAGTCTGAGATAAATCTCCCGCCTGCTGAAAACCATTCTGCACGGCGCGCAAAGGCGGCTGTGCCTGCGGTCGCATAATATAAGGGTTATAAGACCGCACAGCTCGCTTATGCTCACCGCCAGCACTGCTCCCGCCGCGGCATAGGGAAGAGCCTCGTCCGTGCTGCAGATTATCCTCCCGAAGAAAAGCCTGCCGCTCTCTGCACACTCCCGCGCCCTGAAAAGCACCGCGAATGCCGCCGCAAGCCCGAAAACCGCCCGCGAAGCCGCCTCCGCTACCGCCGCAGACGCAGACGGCATAACATCCGACATGCCCTCATAATAACCCCTGAGCACGCAGGCAGTGCAGCACAGCATAACTGCGGGGGCAATACACATGATCGCAGGTGTGCTTTCGGGGGAGCAGGCAATATATCGCGCAAACGGCGCGGCGAATATAAATACAGCCAGCGTTCCGGCAAGCCCTATCGCCGAAAAAAGAACAAGTGCATTTTTTTTGACCGCCGCAGCATACTCGTTTCTGCCCGCTGCAAGGCTCTGCGCGGTTATCCTCATCATAACGGTTGGTACTCCTGCTGCGGTCAGCGCGAAAACAGGCGAGTAAAGTCCGTATGCTGTAGAAAAGTAACCCATGCCTGTTCCGCCGAGGAGATTTGCAAGTGGTATCTTGAACAGCGCACCGACTATTTTTGTTATTGCCATGGAAATAAACAATATCACGGTGTTTTTTACGTAGTTTTTTTCTGTCATAGATTTAGTCCTTTCCAACGGATAACTCTTTTTGTACAAGTTTATTTTCGGCGCGGACGGTTTATGCCGCGTAACCAAAAGCGCGGCAGGAACATATTATTAATCAGGCGATATACCGCCGCATCCGATGAGAAAGGAGCAATCTATGGAAAACTACAAAGAGCCGTTCAAGCCCGTAAGGCGCCCCGGCTACGCCTATGTTCCCGTGCAGCGCATGGAAAAGGTGTATTCACCGAGCAAGGCTATAAGAGTGGGAACGATCTTCCCCGAACTGAACATCCCTATTGACGAATATGAGAGGGGGCTTTACAATGGGAAATAACATGAACTCCCGCCCGAATCCCCGGCAGAACAACAACGTAAGACCGCCGCAGAACAGCTGCGAAGAGCTTCTCCGCGCAATTATGGAGGCAGATTTTTTCGCGCAGGATCTGAAGCTTTATCTTGACACTCATCCGAACGACGCTCGCGCCGTTGAGATGTACCGCGAAGCGTGCCGCCAGTACAAGGCCTGCAAGGCGGCCTTCGAGGACAGCTTCTACCCACTGACGCCGTGCTCCGCAGGCAAGGACGGAAAGTGGGACTGGCCCGAGGGCGTATGGCCGCCGCTTAATTGAAAGAATTGAGGTGATGATATGTTTATTTTTGAGAAAAGGACGCAGATACCTGTCTGCATAAAAAACAAAAATCCGAGGCTTGCGGGGATTATTTTAAGCCAATACGGCGGTCCTGATGGAGAACTTGGCGCATCCCTGCGCTATCTCTCGCAGCGTTTCACAATGCCCGACAACATGGGAAAGGGACTTCTGACGGACATAGGGACGGAGGAACTGGCACACCTAGAGATAATCGGTTCGATAGTCGGACAGCTTACCGACGGCGAGGGTGCACGCAGCTTTGATAAATACGGAAACGCTGCATATTATGTTGACCACGCCAATGCGGTTTATCCTGCAAACGCAAACGGAGTACCATTCACGGCGGCATATCTTCAGTCTAAGGCCGATCCCATCGCAGATCTTGCCGAAGACCTAGCCGCAGAACAGAAAGCACGCGCAACATACGATAACATTCTTCGTCTGTCGGACGATCCCGACGTAAACGAGGTTATCAAGTTCCTGCGTGCCCGCGAGGTCGTGCACTTCCAGCGGTTCGGCGAACTGCTCAATATCTATCAGGAGAAGATACATTGCTAAAAAAAGCCGCTGCATAAATTAAGTGCCACCGAAAGTTTAGACAAAAAATATTAAATTGGTTGGGAATGAGTCCGGTATTGCACCGGGCTCATTCCTTATAATTTGGTGGAAATTCTATCATTGTTGTAATAATAGATATAACTATGAAGTTCATTAATGAAATCATCAACGTTATCTATACCGTTTCCATTTCCGGGCATACTTTGTGTTATGTTATGCTCAGCCAATAAACAGTGATATTCATTATGTTGATACTTCCAGCCTTGATCTGAAAGAAACAAAGGCACTGCATTATCAGGCAGCTTGTCAAACAGATGTATACTTCCTCGTTGTTTCTTTATAACCCAAGTGGTTTTCTCGCATATCCATTATAACATTTTTTTGAATTCTGGCGAGTACGTTTTTTCCTGTTTTACCCACAAAAAATATGCACCTCCAAAAATGTCTTACTTTTGGAGGTGCATATCAAAATTGCAGCGGTTGATTTTTTATCCGAAATAGTCATCAAGATACTTTGAGAAAGCCTTTGGATCCGATGTGATTTTATCCTTGATCTGTTCGGCGCGTTCAGAATTTTCTGCGGAAACGCTGAGATAATACTTCTGCCGTCCTGTTTCCTCATCCTTTACGGTTATTCCGACCGTGCAGCTTCCGTTTGCATTGTTGACATAACGTACGGCAAGCAGCGAGCCTTTTTTCTTCATCGCGTCGCGGGTGTATACCTTAACGGCCTCGTCAAACATCTTCTCTTTTATCGACGCGGGAAGCGTGTCGCCGAGCTCGCGCGCTGCCTTTACGCCGAGCTTTGTGTTGGAGTAGACAGTCTCGCCGTCAACTTCTTCCACAACGCAAAGGCGATCGCCGATATTTTCGAGGGCGGACATAAGATTGAAATAATTTACCGCTTCCTCCAGCGAGGTTATTTCGATAAGCTGATTTTTTGTCAGAGGGCAGCCGAGCGAATATATCAGATGGCATACCAAAACTCTTATCTTGTCGATGTTTTCAATTCTGATCCTTGGTGTTTCCAAAGTATCTCCTCCGTTTTTCAGATATTCGGATGTTCCATAAGCGCCGAAACCAATGCGATATTCATTGCGGATTCAATGCAGGGCACCGCGCGCGGAACAACACACGGATCGTGCCTGCCCTTGATAACAAGCTCCTGCTCCGTCATATTCTTGAAATCAAAGCTCTTCTGCGGGCGAGAAATGGATGGCGTTGGCTTGAACGCCGCGCGAAAAATCACGGGCATCCCCGAGCTTATTCCGCCGAGGATACCTCCGTGGTTATTCGTAACGGTGACGGGCTTTCCGTCATTTATTTCAAATGAATCGTTGTTTTCGCTGCCGAAAAGGTTTGCGCATTCAAATCCGTTTCCGAATTCCAGGCCCTTAACGGCAGGCACTGCAAAGACAAGCCTTGAAATCGTGTTCTCCAGCCCGTCCATCATGGGAGAGCCTATACCGGCGGGGAAGCCGACCGCCGCGCATTCAATAATCCCGCCCACGCTGTCCAGCGCTTCTCTTGCGGAATTGATGACCGCGCGCATCTGCGCTTCCGCTTCGTCCGTCAAAACCGGAAACGTGCGCGACCTGACCGCCTCAAGCTGCTCCGCTGTTACATTCACGGGGTCAAACGCTTCATCACGCACATTCTTTACCGAAAGTATATGCGCGCCGGTGGTTATTCCCCTGTGCTTCAGTATCTGCGCGCAGACCGCTCCAGCAAAGCAGAGCGGCGCGGTTATTCTTCCCGAAAAGTGCCCGCCGCCGCGGGGATCGTTCGCGCCATTATAGCGGAGATATCCCGTGTAATCCGCGTGCGCGGGGCGTGCGATATGAGAAATATTACCGTAATCACCCGAGTGCTGGTCGGTGTTGAAAATCACCGCCGCAAGGGGAGTGCCCGTGGTCTTTCCGTTATAGTATCCCGAAAGTATCTCGGGAATATCCTTTTCGGAGCGCATAGTGCTGGTACCGTCCTTTTTGGGAGCGCGCCGCGCCATGAACTTTCCTATCTCATCAAGGTCAAGCTCTTCGCCCGCAGGGAGATTGTCGATAACAACACCAATGCCCTTTCCGTGGCTTTCGCCGAACAGTGACACGGTTATTCCTCCGTTAAAGCATGATGACATCGTATTCACCTCCGAGAGAACGGAAATCCTCAAAGAATGTCGGGTAGGATTTTCCGACGCATTCCGCGTCCGTGATTATAAGTTTATCCGTGCAGCGCTGGGAAGCAACCGCAAGGGACATTGCGATTCTGTGGTCGTTGAAGCTACTGCATACTCCGCCGTGAAGCTCCTTAACGCCGTTAATTTCAAGCTCGTCGTTAACTATCTTCACATCCGCGCCGAGGGAATTAAGCACCGTAGAAATGGATACAAGGCGGTCGCTCTCCTTTATGCGCAGGCGCTTGCACCCGCGTATGTGTGAGGTGCTGTCCGCAAAGCAGGCAAGCACGGTCAGCACAGGAACAAGGTCGGGGATATCCGTCGCATCCACGTCAAAACCGGCGTAGTTTTCTCCCACCTGAAGCAGCCCGTCGATTATATCAAATACGGCGCGGTCTCCCTGAACGCTCGCGCGGTTGATCCCATCCAGCGTAATATCTGCGCCGAGCCTGTTCGCGACAGCAAAGAACGCCGCCTGCGAGCAGTCGCCCTCAACGTGGTATTCGCAGGGGATGTACTTCTGAACGCCCTTTACAGAGTAATTTCCGTTAAATTCGAGCGTTTCCACGCCGAATGTTTTCATGCAGTTCACTGTGATATCAGCATACGGTCTGGACTGTAACGGCGTGGTGAGTTGTATCGTGCTGCTGCCCTCCACCAGCGGAAGTGCAAGCAGAAGCCCCGTTATAAACTGCGACGAGATATCGCCAGTAACCGGATAAACACCCGCGGTGAGTTTTCCCTTGATATGATAGGGCATAGTGTCCGAAACAAACTCCACGCCATGCTTCGGGAATTCCTCAAGATATGGCGTGATGGGGCGCGTTGGAAGCTTTCCGGTGCCTGTAAAGGTAGCTTCAACGCCGAGCGCCGCCGCAACGGGGATAAGGAAGCGAAGCGTAGAACCGGACTCGCGGCAGTCTATCTCAGCTTTTGCAGGGGGATTTGTTATACCCTTAACGTATGTAACGCCGTTTTCCGTGCGGAATTCTGCGCCCAGTGTTTCTAGCGCGGAACGGGTGGCGTCGATATCTTCGCAGTCAAGGACGTTTTTCAGAACGCTTTCGCCCTCGGAAAGAGCGGCGCAGATAAGCGCGCGGTGGGATATGCTTTTCGACGGCGGTATGACGATGGTTCCGCTAAGCATCTTCGGGGTTATTTCAATATTCATCAGGTTTCTCCTCAGCTTTTAAGAAATTCGGCGTACTCTTCCTCGGTATAATTAACAACGCTGCTCTTTCCGATTTCAGGGCAGATAACGATGTTCATGCCATTCGCAAGGTGCTTTTTGTCACCAAGAGAGTTTTTATACAGCTCATCCATCGGGGCGCTGTCTGTAATGGGCAGACCACACTTTATAAGCAGCGCGTCAAGCTTTTCAGATGTGCCCGCGGCGCACATTCCGCGTCTTTCGGCGATGTGTGTGAACACGCTCATGCCGACCGCAACTGCGCTTCCATGAGTCATTCCGCTGTAGTTATAGTATTTTTCAATTGCGTGCGCAAGGGTGTGTCCGAAATTAAGCAGCATACGCTCGCCCTTTTCGCGCTCGTCGTTTTTTACGACCTCCGCCTTGATGGTAACGCAGCGCTTAACTATATCTATAATATTCTCCTTTATGTCCTTTTCGGTGAGGATATCGAACAGTTCGGCGGATTTTATCATGCCGTACTTTACTACTTCGCCAAGTCCGTCCGCAAAGAATTCGGGAGTAAGGGTGTTAAGCGTATCTGTATCGCACAGAACCAGCGCAGGCTGATGAAATGCGCCTACGAGATTTTTTCCGCCCGCGATGTCGACCGCGGTCTTGCCGCCGACGGAGCTGTCTACCTGCGCCAGCAGAGATGTGGGTATCTGCACGAAATCAATGCCGCGCATATACGTTGCCGCCGCAAATCCTACCGTATCGCCGACAACGCCGCCGCCAAGTGCAATAAGAAAATCGGAACGCGTAAATCCGTTCTCCGCAAGGAAATCATATATTCCGAGAAGCGTTGCATGATTTTTTGAAGCCTCGCCGTGCGGGAATACATACTTTACCGCCGAAAAGCCCGCGCCCGCAAGGGATCTCATCAGCCTCTCGCCGTAGAATGCGTCTACATTATCATCGGTGATAACGGCCGTCCTGCGGGATTTAACCGCCTGTGCTATGTATTCGCCCGCTTTATCTATCAGTCCGCCGCCGATAAGGATATCATAGGTACGGCTGGCGCTGACCACAACTTTTTCCATTAAAAGAACCTCCGCTCATAAGATATAAATATACATATTAATTTTACATTAATCCGTCCAAATTGTCAATATGGATTTTCCGAAAATTTTTCGCCTGATTTTCGCAGCAGCGCCATAAAACACTTGACAAAAGACCGCAAAAAGCAATATAATTGATTTGTATGCAAAAAAGGAGAGTGAAAGCATGACAGACGAGCAGAATATCCACAAGGGACACCGCCAGAGGCTTCTTAAAAGGTATCTTGACCACGGTATAGACAGCCTTGAAGAGCATGAGATACTCGAGATCTTCCTATTCACGGCGTATTCCCGCCGAAACACAAATGACATCAGCCACAAGCTTATTGATAAATTCGGCTCTGTTTCGGGCGTTCTCGCAGCAGGATATGACGAACTGCGGGAAGTCAACGACGTGGGTGTTACCGCTGCCGCGCTTATCAGCTTCATGAAAGATTTCACCGCACGATACAGCCGCGAGGAATACAGCGCCATCAGCCTGTGCTCCTCCGAATCGCTGCGGGATTTCTGCTATAACCTTATGAAAGGGAAGCGGAACGAAGAGGCTCATGTTCTTTTCCTCGACAAATCTCTCAACCTTATCGGCGAAACAGAGATCGCCCGCGGCGGTCATGATTCCGTTGAATTTGACCTGCGGCTGATAGTTATGCGTGCGATCAGAACGCAGTGCTCTAACGTTGCCCTCGCGCACTGCCATCCCGACGGAGTTCTGCTTCCGTCCTCTGCGGATATTGCCGCCACCCGCCGCGTTGCGCAGGCATTAAGAAACATCGGAATTAATCTTGTTGATCACATAATCGTCAACAACGACAGCAGCTACTCCATGCGGTGCGCAAATATTCTTGCTGATATATGGATATGATCAAATTGTACTTGACTTTTTAAATGTTCATGTGTATAATATATAGATGAACAATGTGCGAATATTAAGGAGAAGTATGGATAAATTTGAACTTCATTCCGAGTATAAACCGACCGGCGACCAGCCCGAAGCCATCGCAAAACTGAGCGAGGGCGTACTCAGGGGAGATAAGGAGCAGACGCTGCTCGGCGTAACCGGTTCGGGCAAAACGTTTACAATGGCAAACATAATTGCAAACGTGAACAAGCCAACGCTTGTGCTTGCCCACAATAAGACGCTTGCCGCTCAGCTCTGTGCGGAGTTCCGCGAATTTTTCCCTAACAACGCGGTCGAGTTTTTCGTCAGCTATTACGACTACTATCAGCCCGAGGCGTACATCCCGTCCACCGACGCCTATATTGAAAAGGACAGCGCCATCAACGACGAGATAGACCGCCTGCGCCATTCCGCAACAGCGGCTCTGGCGGAGCGGCGCGATGTTATCATCGTGTCAAGTGTTTCATGTATATACTCCCTCGGCAGCCCCGAGGACTACCGCTCAAACACGCTTTCGCTGCGGCAGGGACAGGAGATATCCCGCGAGGAAGTTATTCAGACACTCATCAATATGCAGTACGAGCGCAACGAGCTGAATTTTGTAAGAAACAAGTTCCGCGTCAAAGGCGATACACTGGAGGTTTTCCCCGCGGGAAGCACCAGCGAAACCGCAGTTCGCATAGAATTTTTCGGCGATGAGATCGACCGCATAAGCGAGTTTGAAGCTGTCACCGGAAACGTGCGCAGCACGCTGCTCCACTGCATGATTTTCCCCGCGTCGCACTACATCATCGGCAGGGAAAAAATGGCGGACGCTCTTGATGAAATACAGCAGGAGCTTGACGAGCGCATAAAGTTCTTTAAGGACAACAACAAACTTATAGAGGCGCAGCGCATAGAACAGCGCACAAAATACGACATGGAAATGCTGATGGAAATAGGCACCTGCAAGGGCGTCGAGAATTACTCGCGAGTTCTCGCGCGGCGTCCGAAGGGGAGCATTCCCATCACGCTGCTCGACCATTTCCCCGAGGATTTCCTCATGATGATAGACGAGAGCCATGTAACGCTCCCGCAGGTGCGCGGTATGTACGGCGGCGACTTCGCCCGCAAGAAAAATCTTGTGGACTATGGTTTCCGACTTCCGTGTGCATACGACAACCGTCCCATGAACTTTGACGAATTCTATGACAAGGTTAATCAGGTTGTATTCGTATCCGCGACCCCGGGCGATTTCGAGCGGGAGCATTCCACGCAGATCGTCGAGCAGGTAATCCGTCCTACAGGTCTGCTGGATCCCGAAATTATCGTAAAACCAACGGAGGGGCAGATAGAGGATCTTATTTCGGAGATAAATACCCGCACCGCAAAAGGGCAGCGCGTGCTCGTCACGACGCTTACAAAAAAGATGGCGGAGGATCTCACCGATTATCTTGAAAAGGCAGGCATAAAGGTGCGCTATATGCACCATGACGTCGACACAATGGAGCGTATGGAAATAATCCGCGACCTCCGCTCGGGCGAGTTTGATGTGCTTGTAGGAATTAACCTGCTCCGCGAGGGACTTGATATTCCCGAGGTGTCGCTGGTCGCTATTCTTGATGCTGATAAGGAAGGATTCCTGCGAAGCGAAACCTCCCTCGTGCAGACGATAGGCAGAGCGGCGAGAAACGCCGAGGGCACAGTTATCATGTACGCAGACAGCGTTACCCGTTCAATGGAGCTTGCCATCACGGAAACGCTCCGCCGCCGCGAAATACAGATGAAATACAATAAGGAACACGGAATTGTTCCCAAGACAATAATCAAGGAAGTGCGCGACGTGCTTGAAATAACCAAGCGCGCCGACGGAAGCTCATCACGCGGAAAGAAGAAAGGCAAGGAAAAGGACGCAAAGTGGCTGCCTCGTGCCGAGCGCGAGAAGCTTATCGTACAGTACACCTCCGAAATGAAAAAGGCGGCAAAGCTGCTTGATTTCGAGCACGCCGCATATTTGAGAGATAAGATAAAAGAACTTCAGTCTATGTAGCAGGAACAAAAGAAAGGAAGATATCCTTGGCAAACGATAAAATAATAATCAAGGGTGCCCGCGAGCACAATTTGCAGAATATAGACGTTACGATTCCCCGCGACAAGCTTGTGGTATTCACCGGCGTATCAGGCTCGGGAAAAAGCTCCCTTGCTTTCGATACGATTTTCGCCGACGGACAGCGCAGATACATGGAGAGCCTTTCATCCTACGCGAGGATGTTCCTCGGTCAGATGGAAAAGCCCGATGTCGACAGCATTGAAGGACTTTCTCCCGCAATATCCATCGACCAGAAAACAACCTCCAAAAACCCCCGTTCTACCGTGGGCACCGTAACGGAAATATACGACTACCTGCGACTTATGTATGCGAGAATTGGCGTGCCGCACTGCCCTGTATGCGGCAGGGAAATTAAGCAGCAGACCGTTGACGAGATAGTTGACAGAGTGCTTGAGCTTCCCGAAAAAACGAAATTTCAGGTGCTTGCGCCCGTTGTAAGGGGAAGAAAAGGCGAGCACCAAAAGGAGTTTGAAGCGGCAAGGAAGTCGGGCTTTTCGCGCGTGCGCGTGGATGGGCTGACATATGATCTTTCCGAAAAAATAACCCTCGAAAAGAACAAAAAGCACAGCATTGAAATAATCGTAGACCGCCTTGTTATCAAGGACGGCATAAAGACCCGCCTTACGGAAAGCATCGAAACTGCCGGATCGCTTACCGGCGGACTTGTGTATATTGATGTTATTGACGGGGAAGAGCTGCATTTCTCGCAGAGCTACGCCTGCCACGAGCACGGCGTAAGCATTGAGGAGCTTGTGCCGCGTATGTTCTCATTCAACAATCCGTACGGCGCCTGCCCGAAGTGCACTGGCATAGGCAGCTACCGCAGGGTAGACCCGGCGCTTATCATGCCGAACATGAATCTTTCCTTAAAAGATGGCGCAATAAAGGCATTCGGCTGGAACTACGCCGAGGGCACCATCGCTGCAATGTACATTGACGCGCTTGCGGAGCGGCACGGATTTACCGTTGACCAGCCGCTAAGCGAGCTTTCGGACAAGGCGATAGACGAGCTTCTCTACGGCACAAAGGGCGAAAAGATACTTATAAAGCGCCCAAAGTCACAGGGCGGTGGGCAGTTTTATACCGATTTCGAGGGCATTGCAAACAACATCGAGCGCAGATATACGGAAACCTCCAGCCAGTATTCCCGCGATTCCCTCGAGGAATTCATGAGCGATGTTGAATGTCCCGAGTGCCACGGCGAAAGGCTCAATCCCGCCGCTCTTTCCGTAACGGTGGGCGGGAAGAACATCAGCGAATTCTGCAAGATGTCGGTAGTTGCCGCGCTTAATTTTCTGAACGATCTCACGCTCTCCGAGCGCGATATGATGATCGCAGAGCAGATTTTGAAAGAGATAAAATCTCGCCTTGGATTTCTGCGCAGCGTCGGGCTGGAATACCTCACGCTCTCACGCTCGGCGGGAACGCTTTCCGGCGGCGAGAGCCAGCGCATACGCCTTGCAACGCAGATAGGCAGCTCGCTGGTTGGAGTTCTTTATATTCTCGACGAGCCGAGCATAGGACTTCATCAGCGCGATAACGACAAGCTTATCGCTACTTTGAAAAGACTCCGCGACCTCGGAAACACGCTTATTGTCGTCGAGCATGACGAGGATACAATGCGCGCGGCGGATTATATCGTTGATATCGGTCCCGCGGCGGGCGTTAACGGCGGTAAAGTTATTTACAGCGGTCCTGTAAGCGGTCTGCTGAAATGCAAGGATTCTATAACAGGTCAGTACCTCAGCGGGAAGAAGAAAATACCTGTTCCCGATAAGCGGCGCGAAACCTCAGACAGATGGCTCACCGTAATCGGCGCACAGGAGAACAACCTTAAAAATATCGACGTAAAAATTCCGCTGGGTGTTTTCACCTGCGTTACAGGCGTTTCCGGCAGCGGAAAAAGCTCGCTGGTCAATGAAATAGTATACAAGCACCTTGTTGCCAAGCTCAACAGGGCACGCATCCGCGCGGGCAAATTCACGGATATGAAAGGCGTCGAACATCTCGATAAAGTGATAATGATAGATCAGTCGCCCATAGGAAGAACGCCGCGCTCCAACCCCGCGACATATACGGGTGTGTTCGCCGATATCCGCGAGCTTTTCGCGCAGACCAACGACGCAAAAATGCGCGGATACACCGCAGGAAGATTTTCGTTCAACACCAAGGGCGGTCGCTGCGAAGCCTGCGAGGGCGACGGAATCCTGAAAATCGAAATGCACTTCCTGCCCGACATCTATGTGCCCTGCGAGGTGTGCAAGGGCAAGCGCTATAACCGCGAAACATTGGAGGTGCGCTACAAGGGCAAGAATATTTACGAAGTTCTGGACATGACCGTGGAAGAGGGCATGAAGTTCTTCGAGCACATGCCCCGGCTTTACACCAAACTCAAGACTTTAAACGAGGTGGGCCTTTCCTATATCAAGCTGGGGCAGCCCTCCACCACCCTTTCCGGCGGCGAGGCCCAGCGGGTCAAACTGGCCACTGAGCTTGCCAAACGCTCTACCGGCTCCACCATTTATATTCTGGATGAGCCCACCACCGGCCTTCACACGGCGGATGTCCACATGCTGGTGAATGTCCTTCAGCAGCTGGTGGACAACGGGAATACCGTGGTGGTCATCGAGCACAATCTGGACGTCATCAAGACCGCCGACCATGTGATCGATCTGGGGCCGGAGGGCGGCAGCGGCGGCGGAACGATCGTCTGCACGGGGACGCCGGAGGAAGTGGCGGCCTGTCCGGAAAGCTACACCGGCCAATACCTGAAAAAGATGCTGGAATAACAGTGCGGAGAAGTGCAGCAGCTTGTCGAAAAAGGCTTCACAGAGTTTCCAGCCCGCAGATGGGAACGATGTGAAATCTGTTTTCTGCCGCGACATGTGCGTGGAAGAGCGCGGCGAAACCTGATTGAAAAGTGCCCCGTCGGTTCCGACGGGGCGCTTAATTAAAGAATCTTAATGATTCTTTAATTGTCAACCTGCCTGACAAGGTGGTACAATAACAAGGATGAACTTACCAGCCGCGGATCGCCGGAAAACCGAACGGAAGGAGGGAATGCTGTGGAACTTCTGCCTTGGCTTACCAATACGCATTTTGGCGAGGTGATCTTCACCGCGCTGGTCTCCATGTTGCCCGTGGTGGAGCTTCGTGGTGGAATTCCCTTCGGAGTAGGCATGGGACTTCCGCTGTGGGCCGCCTTTCTGGCCAGCGTGGCGGGCAATCTGGTGCCGGTGCCCTTTATCATTTTGTACATCCGCCGCATTCTGAACTGGATGCGCCGGAAAATGCCCCGCTTTAACCGCCTTCTGGACAAAATTGAGCACAAGGCTCACCTGAAGGGGAATACTGTAATGAAATACCGGTTCTGGGGTCTTCTCATTCTGGTGGCTATCCCCCTGCCGGGCACCGGCGCCTGGACCGGTGCGCTGGTGGCGGCGCTACTTGATATGCGCCTGCGGGATGCCGTCCCCGCCATTCTAATGGGGGTTCTCATTGCGGGGGTCATTATTTTGACCATCACCTTCGGAGTCTCTTCCGCCATCACGGTCTGAGCCGAAAGCCCTTTCGCTGCATAGAATGCTGCGGAGGTGGCTTTTATGGGCACATGGTGGGAAGAAATCACGGTTTTTGTGCTGGCCGCGGCGGGATTTGTGGCCTGTTGGTACTTACTGGGCAGGCTGTTCACCTTTCCGCCGGAAGGGAATTCCTGCGCCGTTGTGGCCGGGTCCGGCGATGGCGGAATGGTGGAGCAGACGGTACGGCACCTTCTCTGGCTGCGGGAATGCGGCTGTGGGTGCGGCTGCATCCTGATCGTGGACTGCGGCCTTACCGAGGCGGGGCAGGAGGTCGCCTGCCGTCTTACGGAGGAGCAGACGGGACTTTTTTTCTGCCGTCCGGAGGACGTGAGTGGTTTTTTGCGTGAGATCGAAGGGAAGGAGGCGTGAGCCGTGGCGGAAGAGCGCGAATGGAATACCGTGGAGGGAACGGTGGACTCTGTGATCTTCCGCAACGAAGAGAACGGCTATACCGTTTTCCGCCTCACCACCGCCCAGGACGAGATCACCGCGGTGGGCTGCATCCCGGAGGTGGCCCCCGGGGAAGGACTGACCCTTTCCGGCCGATGGATGCACCACGCAAGCTATGGCGAGCAGTTCAAGGCCGAGGTGGTGGAGCGCCGCCTGCCCGTGGGCAGCAAGGCCATTCTGGAATACCTCTCCTCCGGCGTGGTCACCGGCATCGGAATGGCCACCGCCCGCAAGCTGGTGGCGGAATTCGGGGAGGACACCCTGAACGTGCTGGAGGAGTCACCGGAAAAGCTCACACGTATCCGGGGCATTACCCCCAAGCGCGCCCGGGAGATGAGCGACCTGTTCCGCGCCCGGATGGGGATGCGCCGCTTGCTGGAATTCCTGACGGCTCACGAGTTCCCGGCTCAGTTGGGAATGCCCCTGTACCGCCGGTACGGCGGCATGGCGCTGGAGATGCTGAAGGGGAACCCCTATCTGCTGGTGGAGCCGGAATTCGGTGTGGATTTTTCCACGGCGGACCGGCTGGCCATCGAATTGGGCATCGAGGCGGACGATCCCCAGCGCGTCGAGGCCGCCATTCTGTTTGAACTGACCTATAATCTCAATAACGGCCATACCTTTCTGCCCCGCAGGAAGCTGGTGCCCGCCACAGCCGATCTTCTCTCGCTGGAGGACACCGAGCTGGTGGAGCAGGGGCTGGACGCTCTGAACGAACGGGGCGACATCGTGGAGGAGCCGCTGGCGGGGGAGAGGGCCTGTTACCTTTCCGGCCTTTATGAAGATGAGTGCTATGTGGCCTTCCGCGTCAGCGAGATGAGCGGGCGGGAGTACACCGCGCCGGACCGGCTGGAGCACATTTTGGATGGCATCCAGCGTGAGCAGGGCATCACCTACGCCCCCCAGCAGCGGGAGGCTGTGGCCCTTGCCGCCGAAAAACAGATCATGCTGCTCACCGGCGGCCCAGGCACCGGTAAGACCACATCCCTCCGGGGTGTTCTGGCGCTGTTTGACGCCATGGGGCTGGAGACTGCTCTGGCCGCCCCCACGGGCCGAGCAGCCAAACGGCTGGGAGATCTCTGCGGTCGGGAGGCATCTACTATCCACCGGCTGCTGGAGACGAATTTTGACAATCACACCGGGCGGCTGGTTTTCACCCACGATGAGAGCGATCCGCTGAAAGCGGACGCCGTCATCATCGATGAATCCTCCATGGTGGATGTCAGCCTGATGCATGCTCTGCTGGCCGCCTTGAGGGGGGACTGCCGGCTGGTTTTGGTGGGGGACCCGGATCAGCTCCCCTCCGTAGGTCCCGGGTGCCTGCTGTCCGACCTTCTGCGCAGCGGTACGGTGCCCACCGTCCGTTTGATGGAAATCTTCCGTCAGGCGGCCCAAAGCGCCATCGTCATGAATGCCCACGGCGTGAACCGCGGCGAGGTGCCGAAGCTAAAAAACGGAGGCGGGGATTTCTTCTTCCTCCGGCGGCTGGACGGCGTCCGCGCCGTAGACACCATCGTGGATTTGGTGGCCCGCCGTCTGCCTGGCAATATGGGCATCCCCGTGTCGGACATTCAGGTGCTTTCTCCCACCCGGAAATCTGCCACCGGCACCGTGGCCCTCAACCGCGCCTTGCAGGCGGCGGTGAATCCCCCTGCCCCGGAAAAAGGGGAGCGCCGCTTTGGTGAG
>CAKSPC010000043.1 GCA_934481445.1 uncultured Oscillospiraceae bacterium | reverse complement strand
GACAGTCGCCGAGATACGCCTTGACGGCGTCGTCAAACTGTCCCGATTCGTCAAATGCTTCGGTATAAACGCCGCCGCGGGATCTGGATGTGAAGAGCACGCCTGTTTTGAGGTTGATAAGGTCAAGCTCGCGATAGGGCAGGGCGAGCCCGTCGATAAGCCTGCGGCGCATACTCTCCTTGAAATCATCGCGGCTGTCGCTGCGGATGTTTGAGAATACAAGCAGCATTGTATATCGGTTAGCAAGCGGCTTGCTGAAGTGGATGTACCTCTGCCGCATTCGGTTGTATCTGCCGGTTTTCGGGTCAAGATAGCGCACCTCGAACTGCAATTCGCCGTTGTTTTTTTCGAGATAAGCGTTGAGGGTCTGCCGCGAGCTGAGGCGTCGGTAAAGGTCCGCGTCGTCGCGGAAAACCATGCCGAGGATAAATTCACGCCATTCGTCGTATGTCAGGTTTCTCTGCGCCATATCGGGGAAAACATTGTTGTGCAGGAAATACATGGCATTCGTGTCGGCGTTGGCAAGGGCGCAGACAGTGAAGCTGTCCATAATAACATCCATGACCATCGTGCGCAGAAGCGCGGAATTGCTGTCAATGCTGCCATCGTCCTTTTTTTCGGGGATAACGCCTTTGAAGAATCCCTTTATCGTTATAACTCCGCCGGAAACATCCGTGAGTATCCCCGTGCTGGATACGTTTATCCAGCCGAGGCGGTCGTGCAGCCAGTGATATTTTACCTCGGACTGAAGCCCGAGGATACTGCTGTTTATCGCATTAAGGATAGCCTGTCGGTCGTCCTCCCTGACGTGCGATTCCCACGCGGCATAGGTATCCTGCGGCGAGAGGTCTGTCGGAAGGCAGAGAAGCTCCAGAAAGCTTTTTTCCATATAAAGGGTGTACGGCTTGCCGAGCTCTATCATCATGGTGAAAAGTCCGATGAGTGTTTCCAACCCGTTATGTTCGTTTGCGGGAGTCGTTGTCATAGACGTTCCTCCTATTTTTAAAATAATACCTATTTAATTATAAAACTATACAGCCGTTTTGTCAAGTAAAACCGAATGCAGTCGGATGAAAATTGCAAAAAAGCCGAACCAAAGGTTCGGCTTCAGAAGCGTTATGTAAAAAATCAGATATGTTCGTTGAGGTAGTTGATAAGATTTCCTATCTGCGGTTTTGAGAACTGTGCGTCCGCGCCGACGCTTTCGCCCTTTATGCGCATCTGCTCGTTGATAAGCGAGGAGAAGAGATACACGGGTATGCGGCGGAGGACCTCGTCGTCCTTGATAAGCTTTGTAAGGTGATGTCCGTCCATCCTCGGCATTTCGATATCGCTGATAACGCAGGAGATCTGATCGAGAATGTCGCCTTCCATTTCCTTGTGGCCGCTGACATAATCCCATGCGTCCTTGCCGTTGTCAAAGGAAACTACGTTAACATATCCCGCGTCCTTGAGAGTGTTCCTGATAAGCGTGTTAAGGAAAGGGGAATCCTCTGCGATGACGATGTGCTTTTCCGAGCGGATGTGACCCGTCGCGGAAACACCCGTGGTGTCGATTACAGCGGAGCGGTTCATATCGGAAACGATCTTCTCGAAATCGAGGATAAGTATTATCCTGTCGCTGAATTTCGCGATGCCGGTTGCGATGTTGTTGGAGCCGTCGCCGGAAATGCGCGGGGGCTTTTCTATGTCCTCCCACGAAATGCGCTGAATGCCCTTTACCGAGGAAACGTGGAAGCCAATGTCCATCTGATTGAAGTGGCAGATTATGAGCAGGTCGTGCTCCTTGTCGGGGCTTTCTTTGTGAAGTACCTTGTGCAGGTCGATAACGGAGATGACCTTATCGCGCGGCGTGAACACGCCCTCGAATTCCTCGGGGGAATCGGGCACGGGAACTATCGGCTGATAGTTCATTATTTCGACTACCTTTGCGATGTTGATGCCGAAATTCTGCCCGCCTACCATAAATTCGAGCACTTCAAGCTCGTTGGTTCCGCTTTCAAGGAGAATGTTGTTTTCCATTCTTTAACGCTCCTTTGTGAATATATTTTCGGATATAGTTAAATACAACAATAAGACTGCATGAAGTCTTTCAGACCGTCGAAAAAGTCACTAAAGTGACTTTTCCGCCGAACATCCGCCCTGCGCGCACGGTTTGTCGGCGTTGCCGACAAACCGCACACTTGTGCGGATAGAAGTGTTTTTTGCCCCGGGAAACCCGGAGCAAAAAACGGATTTCAAAAGCCCGCTTCGCGGGCAAATTCGATTTTTTCGACAAACTGTAAGTCTGCATGAAGTCTTTTATTAATTATAACTCATTCACAAAAAAAAATCAATATGTTTTGAAAATAATCTGTCCGAAAAAATGTACGCGCTGTAATACCTGCGGCAATACAAGCATACACTACCTTTGAAAGCAGGCATTTCCGATAAACAAGGAGGATACTTATGGAAGAAACAAGAAATTATAGCTGCGTTCAGTCCGCAGTACATACCGAAGAGCTTGTGTACGACGGACAGACGGAGCAGGGGGTCGAACTTGAGTTCGTGCTTCCGGATTACTGTCCCGATATTTTCAGGATACTCAGATGCAGTGTAACGCCAAGGGTGGCGTCCTACAGCGTTTCCGCCGACGGCAGGCTCACAGTGGACGGCACGGCGTACATAAAGGTGCTGTATCTGACGGAGGGTTCCGACGAGGTATTCTGCTCCGACCAGCGCAGTTCGTTTTCAAAGACCGTCGACACAGGCAGGAAAAATCTTTCCCCGGACAGCGTTATCGTCACGCTGCGGCCGTCCACGGACTACTGCAACTGCCGCGCGGTAAGCAGCCGCAGGATAGACATACGCGGCGCGGTCAGCATAAGAATACGCATGACGTCGCCGCTGACAACGGAGCTTCCGCCGCTGCCCGCCGGGCTTGAGGTGAGGACGAAGAAGCTTTCCTGCTGCGGCAGCACGCTTTCCGCCGTGCGCCGCTTCACCGTCCGCGAGGAGATAGACACGGGCGCGGCGGGGATAGGATTTATCCTCGACAGCTCGGAAACATCCGGGGTGACAGACCTGCGCGTTATCGCGGATAAGGCGGTTGTAAAGGGCACGGTGAGCGTCAACGCGCTTTACGGAGTATATTCCCCCGAAAGCAGCGGGTGCAGGAATATGGAGAAAATGTCCGCGGATATCCCCGTAAGCGTTATTCTTGACATTGCAGGTATAACCGACGAATATGTCACCGTCCCGCGGCTTACCGTAATGAACTGCGAGCTGACCCCGAAAACGGACAGCGGCATAATTTCCTGCGAGCTTCTTATGGAGTGCTCCGCCCGCGCGGACAAGGAGGAGGAAGCGCTCATTGCCGACGACGCATATTCGCTGAATTTTGAAACAGAACTGTCGTCCGTGCCGCTGAAGATAAGCACCCGTCCGCGCGTCATGTCGGAGAATTTCGTGCAGCGCTGCGATATCACCGGCGAAAACGGTCCGATAAGCGTTGTGTGGGATTGCTCGGCGGAGATGGGCAATCTTTCCTGCCGCTGCGGAAACGACGGCGTCATGACTCTTTCGGGGCAGATGATGTTCCATGCGATGGGGCTTGCGGAGGACGGTTCGCCGTTTTATCTCGAAAAGCAGGAGGCGTTCACGCAGGAGCTTCCCGCCACCGGCGTTACCCCCGAAACCTCCGCCGAAACGAGCGCGGATGTCACCGATACTGAATTTTCCATACGCTCCGACGGCACTCTCGGAATGACCGCACACATCGCATTCGGCGCGCGGCTGCGGGACAATGCTTCCGTTGATGCCCTGACCGCCGTTACCATCCTCGACGATAAGCCGAAGGAGTGCGCTTCCGATTATGCGTTAAGGATATGCTACACGGGCAGCGCCCCCGCGGACTGCTGGAGCATTGCGAAGAAATACAACACGACCACCGAGGCGCTTATGCGTGAAAACGGCGTTGAAAACGAGCAGACCGCGCTGTCGGGCATGATCGTTATCCCCACGATATAAAGGAGCGTGACATAAAATAATGAACAATTCTATCTATTCGGATATTTCAAAGAGGACGGGCGGCAATATCTACATCGGCATAGTAGGCCCGGTCCGCTCGGGCAAGTCCACCTTTATAAACCGCTTCATGAACACCCTCGTTATCCCGAACATCGCCGACGAATACCGCCGCGGGCGCGCCAGGGATGAGCTTCCGCAGTCCTCGGCGGGCAAGACTATCATGACTACCGAGCCGAAATTCGTCCCCGAAGAAGCTGTCACCGTGGAGCTTGACGGCGGCGTTAAAATGAACGTGCGGCTCATCGACTGCGTTGGGTACATAATCCCCGGGGCGGTCGGGTACATCGAAAACGAAGCCCCGCGCATGGTAAAGACGCCGTGGTTTGACGAAGAGGTGCCTTTCAATATGGCGGCGGAGGTTGGCACCCGCAAGGTAATAACGGATCATTCTACTGTAGGCGTTGTCGTGACCACCGACGGCAGCATCACAGGCATTCCGAGGGAGGAATACGAAGCCGCTGAGGAGCGCATAGTATCCGAACTGAACGAGATAAACAAGCCGTTCGTGGTGCTGCTGAACTGCCGCGACCCGAAAGACCCGAAAAGCATATCGCTTGCGCAGTCGCTCTCTGAAAAATACGGCGCAAAGGTCATGCCGCTCAACTGCGTCGACCTTGATGAAGAGAAGATAAACGAGATAATGGGGGAACTTCTGCTTAAATTTCCCGTGTGCGAGCTGCGGGTCAAAATGCCGAAATGGGTGCGTTCCCTCGACGCGGATCATCCCCTGCGCAAGGAGCTTTACGAGAGCATAAAGACCGCCGCTGCGGATGTGCACGGCATTAACGATATCGCGCGCTTCGCAGAAAAAATAGGCGAGTGCGAATGTGTGAAAAGCTGTGCTTCTGCGGAGCTTGATCTCGGCACAGGCTCGGGCACCATCGACATTGCCCTGCGCGACGATCTTTTCTACAAGATACTCGGCGAAACCACAGGTATAGAGCTTCACGACGAAAGCGACCTCATGCCATGCATGGCGGAGCTTGCCGCGATAAAGAAGAAATACGAGCGCGTCCGCGGCGCTCTTGAAGAGGTGGAAGCAACGGGCTACGGCATCGTGCTTCCCACGCAGGATGAACTCACCCTGGAGGAGCCGCAGATCGTCCGCCAGGGCGGAAAATACGGCGTAAGGCTCCGCGCCAGCGCCCCCTCGATACACATGATGTCCGCGAACATAACCACCGAAATTAATCCCATCGTCGGCAGCGAGAAACAGTCCGAAGAGCTTATCGCGTACCTGCTGAATGATTTCGAGGAAAATCCCAAAGGGATATGGAGCAGCAATATCTTCGGAAAGTCCCTGCATGACCTTGTGAACGAGGGGCTTAACAACAAGCTCTGCCGTATGCCCGCGGACGCCCGCATGAAGCTTCAGGAAACCATCCAGCGCATAGTTAACGACGGCTGCGGCGGCCTTATCTGTATTATTCTCTGACATAACAGTATCCTCCTTTTAGGGGCGGCATTTCGGTGCCGCTCCGTTTTTTGCGCGTTTTTTGATAAAACACTTGAAATCGGCACGAAATTGATATATAATATAAAGTGAGAAATTTTATGCCGAGGAATGACCGGCTTTCACAATATCATCATCGAAAGGGACGTTGCATCATGCTTAACGAAAAGATCACCATCACAATTTGCGGCAGAAGCTACACACTCAGGACCGATAATGCCCGCCAGCTTAATGAAACGGCTGCGGAAGTGGAAAAAAACATCACGGATTACTGTGATGCGCTTACGGATTTCGAGAAATCCGACGCGGCGGTATTCACCGCGCTTGATTATGCGGGAAAATCCCGCGAAACCTCCGCAAAGCTGTCCGCAGTGCAGGCGGAGCTTGACGCCGCGAAAAAGACTGAGGAACGCGCGAAAGCTTCCATCGCGGAAAACGACGCGCTCAAGGCGGAAAACCGCGCGCTCAAAAAGGACAGCGAGGATCTCTCCGTGCTTAAAAAGCGCTTCTCCGAGCTTGAAGGGAAGAACGCCCAGCTTGCGGATACCCTCAAGGAAGCAAACGAAAAGAACGCCGAGCTTGCGGGCATAAAGGCAGACCTTGATGAAGCTATGAAAATATCCGAAAGCCTTGAAAAGAAAAACAACCAGCTCACCGCCGCCGCAAAGGACAGCGCCGCCGAGCATGACAAGCAGGCAAAACGTATTTCGGAGCTTGAAAAGCAGGTCGCTGATCTGAAAAAGGAAGCAGCCCGCGCCGTTACGGCTTCCGAGGAAAACAAGCGCCTTTCCGAAAAGCTTGAAAAAGCGCAGAATTTCGAGGAAGCATATCACCGCGAGGAAAAGCGTGCCAACTCCGCCGAAAAGGATATCGCGGCGTTAAAGACCGAAAAGGAGACGCTTGCAAAGTCCGTTGAGGAACTGACCGCGCAGAACGCCGAGCTTAAAAAGTCTGCGGAAGCGCAGCCCTCCGACGAGGAAATGAACAGGCTCAAAACCGCCGAAAAGGAAAACGCTGATCTTAGAGCGTCCTATTCCGAGCTGGAAAAAATCAACGCGCAGCTTGAAAAGTCCAACGAAGAACTCGGCAAGACGGGCAGCGCCCTCGCCGAGGAAAAATCCGCGCTGCAGTCTGAACTTACCGCAGCCCGCGAGGAAGCCGAAAAGACCTCAGCAAAGCTTGAAGCATACGAAGCCGCCCGCAGCGGAGCGGCGGAGCGCGCTGACCTGCTTGAAAAGGAAAATGCAGACCTTTCCGCCCGCGCAAAGAAGCTCGAGGAGGAGAATGTATCCGCCGTCGAAAGGCTCGCCGACGATGCGGAGCGTATCGCAGAACTGGAAAAACGCTCGGTTCAGTACGAGGATCTTATGGTAAGGTTTTCGCAGGTAGAGGGCGAGAATGCCGCGCTCAAGCAGTCCGGGCAGGCGGACGAGGAACTCCGTAGCCAGCTTGAAAAGCTGAACAGGCAGGTGGAGGAACTTATCCTTAAAAATGCCGATCAGGCGAAGGAGATAAAGTCGCTGAAGCGCACCAACACCTCGCTTGACAAGCAGATAAAAGAAATGCTCGAGGACGGACAGCTTACATTATGAGTGAGATACTGGCACCATGCGGAGGGGTCGAAAGCCTTTCCGCCGCGCTGAATGCGGGCGCGGACGCGGTCTATGTCGGGATGAAAAGCTTTTCCGCCAGAAAGAACGCAGAAAATTTCACCGACGAGGAGCTTGCCGCCGCCTGTATGGAGTGCCATCGCCGCGGGGTAAAGCTGTATGTCGCGCTGAACACGCTGATGTACGACGAGGAGATCCCCGCCGTTGAAAAGTGCATAAAAACCGCGGCGGAATGCGGCGCGGACGGACTTATCATACAGGATATCGGCACGGCGGAGCTGGCGCGGAAAATAGCGCCGCAGCTTGAGCGGCACGCGTCCACACAGATGACGCTGAACAGCGTGAGCGGCGTAAAAGCCGCTGAGGAATTAGGCTATTCCCGTGCGGTGATAGGCCGCGAGCTTTCGCTGGAGCAGATAAAAAGAATATCCGATAACACCTCCGCCGAGCTTGAAATTTTCGTGCACGGCGCACTGTGCGTGTGCGTAAGCGGGCAGTGCTATATGAGCAGCATTTTCGGCGGCAGGAGCGGCAACAGGGGGCTTTGCGCCCAGCCGTGCAGGCTCGATTTTTCCTGCGGGGACAGGCACAATGTCATTTCGCTGAAAGACAGCTCGCTTGCGGAGCACCTTCCCGAGCTTGCGGAGATGGGCATTTCGTCCTTTAAGATCGAGGGCAGGATGAAGCGCCCCGAATATGTTGCCTGCGCGGTAGACGCCTGCCGCAGAAGCCTTGACGGAAAGGAATACGACCGCGGGCGGCTGGAGGGTATTTTCTCCCGCGGCGGCCTTACCGACGGCTATTTCACCGGCAGGATGAACGATATGCAGGGCATTCGCGGAAAGGATGATGTGGAAGCTTCCGCAAAGGCATTGTCGGGAATAAAGGCGATATACAAGGACGAATACCCGCGCATAGGCGCCGTTATTTCGGCGACGGTACGCCGCGGCGAGCCGATGTGCGCTTCCGCTAAGGCGTGGGATATCACCGTTTCGGCGCAGGGCGCAGTTCCGCAGGAAGCACAGAATGCTCCCACAACTTCCGAAGCGATATGTGCGCGCATGTCAAAGCTTGGCGGCACGCAGTTCTTCGCCGAAAATGTCACGGCGGATACCGACGATAGACTGTTTATCCCTGCGGCGGAACTGAACGCACTGCGCCGCGAACTGTGCGAAAAACTCGACGCGGCGGTACTGCAAAAAAATTCGCACGATTATGAGATACACGACATCGACATTGCAATTCCTCGTTCCGAAAAAATATACCCGAAAACGCTTTTCCGCGCTGAGGTTTCCACGTCAGAGCAGCTTGGACAGGCGCTGAAGCTTCCGTTTGAGCTTATTTACGCGCCGATGGGGCTTGTCGGGGCGGATACTCCCGATAAGGACAGGATATGCGTCGTGCCGCCGCTGTACCTTGCCGACTGCGAGGACGAAACCGCGCGGCGGCTGGATGAACTGAAAAAGCTCGGATTTTCAAAGGCGATGGCGCAGACCCTAGGTCACGCGTATCTGCTGAAGCAGCACGGCTTCGAGGTCCGCGGCGGATACCGCATGAACATTCTGAACAGCCTTTCCGCACAGAAGTGTGAAAAGATCGGATTTGCGGATATAACGCTGTCCTTTGAGGGCACCGCGGCGAAGCTTTCGGAGATTTCCTGCGGCATACCGAGGGGCATTCTCGCCTACGGCAGACTGCCGCTGATGAACATGCGGCGGTGTCCTATTGCCGACGGAAGACCCTGCGGACGCGTTTCGCCTTTCGGGGAGGGTACTTCCTGCGGCGGCAGCATAAACGACCGCCGGGGAAACAGAATGCCCGTTCTCTGCGGCGGAAACAGCGTGGAGATTCTCAACCCGGACACGCTTATCATGAGCGACAGGCAGAGCACGCTGTCCATGTTCGATTTTGCAGTGCTTAAATTCACCACCGAAACCGAGCTTGCCCCCGTGCTTGATATGTACCTTAAAAACGGAAAACCATCCGGCAGCCTTACCCGCGGACTGTATTTCAGGGGCGCCGAGTGACCGAAAAGGAGCTGCGTATGAACAAATTCAACTCTGTGTTTGAAAAAAAGACCGAGGCGCTTCGGGATAAGATCCTTTCGGGGCGCAGATTTGAGCAGTACCGCAGCGAAACAGCCGCGGATGTCTGCGGAAAATACGCGGCGTTCCTTTCCGTCTGCGATACGCAGGACAGGGCGAAAGTGTTCCGCGCCGCGGACGATGATCCCCGCGCGGCATGGGAGAAAGTCTGCGCCGAAGCAGCGAAAGTCGTTGCCTGCTCCGATCTGAACCCGCTGTGGATAAAGGCGGATATCACCCGCAGGAGCGCCTCTGCGCTGCTATGCGACGTGATATCCGAAATAGCTAAGGGATTTCACGAGTTTTTCAGGCGCGGTATCTCGTTCGGCGGGGATATGTCCGACGCGCTTATAGAAGCGGAGATAAACGGCAACCGCGTGATATCCTACAAGGAAAAGACCATCGAGCTTGCGCGGGTAAATAAATACCTCGCTTCGCAGGGGCTTAGAACCCTTGCGGAAATGCCCGGAACTGTGGTGCTGTTTGACTGCGAAAGCGCATTCTGCGACGAAAACGGGGATACGTTCAGTCTTTACGGCGACGGGCTGAACTGCGGCAGGCGGGTGCTTGACCGCTTTACCGATAAAACTGCGCTGGAGGTCATTTCGACCTCGTCGGAGTATCTTTCCATGCAGGTCGGGCTGGACGGAAAGTTCGACTACGGATATTATCCTATCTTTCATAAGGAGATACCCGGGTATAACATCCTGCGGCATTCTTCGTCGATATGGAGCCTTATCTGCGCGTACCGTATTACGGGGGACAGCTTCACGCTGCGGCAGGCGGAAAGCGCCATCGGGTATATGATTAAAAATTCGTTCTACAAATATCCCTCCCGCGAGGGAGTTGACAACACCCTCTACCTTGCAGACAAAACATTGAACGAAGTCAAGATAGGCGGCAACGCCATCGCGATAATAATGCTCACCGAATACATGAACGCCACAGGCTCGGATAAATATGTGAAGCTCTGCCGTGAATACGGAAACGGCATACTGGAGCTGTTCGACAGCCGCGACGGTTCGTTTTTCCATGTGCTGAATTATCCGTCGCTGTCCCCGAAAGATAAGTTCAGAACCGTGTATTACGATGGCGAAACCGTGTTCGCCCTCGGCAGGCTGTACAGCCTTACGGGGAACGAAATGTGGCTCAGCGCCGCGAAAAAGGCGGCTGACAGGTTCATCGAGCAGGATTACACGCAGTATGCCGACCACTGGGTCGCATATGCGATGAACGAGCTTACGAAGCACTGCCCCGAGGATAAGTATTTAAGCTTTGCGCTGAAAAACGCGCAGGTAAATCTCCGGAAGATATACCGCCGCGCGACATCCTATCATACATATCTCGAGCTGCTTTGCGTAACGTTTGAGCTGTACACAAGGGTGCTCGACGAGCATCTTGAATGCAGCTGCCTTGATAAATTCGACGAGGCATATTTCGTAAAAACGATATTCCACCGCGCCGAGCATATGCTCAACGGCTACGGCTATCCCGAGTTCGTGATGTATTTCAGGCATCCGTATGTTGCGCTGGGAGCGTTTTTCGTAAGGCATGACGGATATCGGATAAGGATAGACGATATACAGCATTTCTGCGGCGCGTATTATTCGCTTTACAGAAACTACGCGCGGCTGGAGGAAATGCGCGAAAAGGCAGAACACTAACGAAAGGATATAACTTCAATGGCACAGAAACTGAATGCTCCGAATGATCTCAGGGCGGAAGCGGGCAGCAGGTCGGCACGGCTTTCGTGGGAAAGGGTAAAGGGCGCGGACGGATATATTCTGTCTTTTTTCCGCGCGGACGACCCCGAACGGTGCATAAAAACAAGATATTCCCAGCGGACGAAGCGGCTTATTTCGGGCTTCGAGAACGACTGCGAATATCTTGTTTCGGTCTGTGCCTTTTTGTATTTCAGGGGCAGGGAGATCCTCGGCGAGCGCTCGGAAAAGGTGCCTTTTATGCCGCACGCGGATAAGCTTACCGCGCAGGAAAACGTGTGCCTTAAAACAGGCGGCAGCGAGCAGATAAAATGGGAGCACTCCGATAAAAATGTCACCGTAACGTTCAAGTCAGACGACCCGCGCATCGCGGCGGTATCCGATGCGGGAGTTATCACCGCAAAGGCGGCGGGGACAACATTTATAAGGCTTTCCGCGTCCGACGGGCAGACGCTCCGCATAAAGGTCACAGTGGATCGTAAAGCGGATTTCGGCAGTAATTCCGCCGTACTTATGTTCTGCGGGGATATCATGTGCACGGCGGCGCAGCAGCGCGCGGCGAAGCCGTATTCGTATGATTTCCACGAAGCATTTTCGGGCGTGAAGCCCATGCTTTCCAAGGCGGATATTTCGGTGGGGTTTTATTCCCACGCGGCGGACGACTCCGAGGCGTATGAGCTTGAGCAGCCTGTTCTGCCCGACGGCACGCCGAATGTCAATGCGCCGTCGACCATGCTCGCGGCGGCTTCCGCGGCGGGATTTAACGCGCTGATAACCTCTGGAATGCGCATCGGCTCCCTGCGCGAAGCCACCGACAGTAACATCGAAAAATACGGCATGAGGAGCATAAGCGGCGGGTATTCATTGTTTGATGTCCGCGGCTTCCGCATGGCGGTCGTCGCGCGGGATATCGTCGGCGCTGAAGATACCGCAGCCTATGCCGATGTCATAACGCAGGCGAGGAAATCTGGTGCGGAATTTGTCGCTGTGTGCATGAACTGGGGCGCGGGCAATTCCCTCAGCGTAAGAAGCAGTCAGACGAAAGCCGCCCGCGCGCTTGCGGAGGCGGGGGCTGATATCATAATAGGCGCGCACCCTCATGTTCCGCAGAAGTTTGCGTACATCAAAACGCAGGACGGCCGCAGTGTGCCGTGTGCGTTTTCTCTGGGCAACTTCCTGTCGGGTATGCGCGGCATGAAAGAAAACCGCGACGGCGCGGTGCTCCGCGCGGAGCTTTTCCGCGACGGCGGCAGGGCGTCCGCCCGCGTGTCGTTTGTTCCGATATTTCAGGAGAACGGCGCCCGCGGGGCGGTCTGCACGGAAAATTCGCATCCGTTCAGCGAGGAGGGAAAGCTTTCTCTTGAGCGGCTTAGAACAATACTGGGAAGCAGGGCGGCGTTCTGCGGGTATCGCCCGATGGTGCTGCTGAGCGGCTCGGCTGTGCTGGGCAGGATATTCGCCTGTGGAAACGTCCGCACGGACAAAACAGCAATGCTGCTTTCTCCGCTGTCGCTGTGCTCCGCGCGGGAGTTTTCCCCTGAAGAACATGAAAATCCCAAGCTTGCGCTGGATATAAGCAAGGATCTTCGCGGATACATCGAAAAGACCGCGCCGGATTTTGCGGCGGTGGATTTCTATATACCCGCGTCGTTTTCCTGCTACAAAACGATAGGCGAGCCGGGCAGCGACCCCTGCTTTTTCACGAACACTAAGCAGCTTCGGTCGTCTGAGTTTTTCCGCAAAAATAAGGCGCAGCTTGTAAGGATACGCCCGCCGTTCGGCGAAAAATTGTGGAAGCCGCTTATCGAAAAATACGCGCAGGAGCTTCTTTCGCATATTCCGCATGATAGGATAATCCTGTTCAGATGCAGTTTCGGTGCCTGCCGCGTAAGCGAGCGGGAGCTTCGCACCGTGCCCTCGCAGGATAAGCTGAACAAGCTTATGCGCGATATGGAGGACTATTTCATTTCCATCGCGAACCCCGCAGTGGTCGATCTTTCGCAGTATTATTTCGGCGAGGGTACGGAGTTGTCCTCGTATGAAAAGGCGTATTATTCCGACGCATACCACGCCGCGGCGGAGATAATGTCGGGGGTGGGGCGGAGCTGTGTTTCCGCGCCGTCGGCGGAGCTTTGGTTCGCGCGGGCGATGAAATATTACGACAGCATGACCGCGCGGTCATATCAGAGCAGACTGCTTGACATGGACAACGCCGCCGACAAGCTCGTCGCCTATACCTCGGCGGAGTTTGCCGCAGCGAACGGCAGCCGCATTATAAAGCTGAAGCAGGCGGGGAAGTCCGATCTTTCCTGCGTGGAGGAGTTTTTTGCAGGGGACAGCGGCGCGGCGGAGCTTATCCGCGCGGCAAAGATAATCGAAGCGCTGCTTCGCGGCGACCTTAACAAATCGTATGATTTCTTCCTGCCTGCATTCCGCGGAAAGTTTGCGATAATCAGGACGATGGTACGTCTGCTTTCGCAGGAAACGGGCTTATCCGTAAACGAAAACAGCGCGGAACTGGTGTTCCTGCTGCGCGGAAAAACGCAGATGAAGCGCTATGCCGCAGCGATAAAGCATAACACCATCGATATATGGGGCAGCAGCATTTCCCGCGAATCCGTGAACAACAGCAAGAATGCATTTATCGGAAAGTTTATTTTCAAGCAGCCGCCCATACTTGCTTCCGAACCGTCGGTGGATATGGATATCCCCGAGGACGACGGGCTTTTCTGCGGCAGCGGCTGGCGCAGAAAGAATTTCCAAGGCTCCGTTTCCCGCAGCGGATTTGATGTTATCGAGGACAGCACATCCCGCTGGATAGTCGTGGATTTCTACGACCTTATATGCAGGACGGCGGAATACAACGGCGGCCTTTTTGGCATAGATGATTTTATATGCAGGACGGATTTTTACAAGCAGCTTCAGCCGCGCCCCAAGGAGTGCTACATCTTCGAAAAGCGAGATATGCGCTGCTGCTTTGAGGCGATAACCCGCTTTGCGGCGAAAATATCAGAAAAATACGGCACAAACATCATACTTATAAAGGCGGAGCCCAAGGACGCGTATATCACCCTTGATGACAGGACACGCCCGCTTGAGGAGGACGGAATGTTCGAGATAAAGCGCAAGTTCATTTCCCTTTGCGAGGAGCGTTTTGCTGGGGTTACGGGGTGCTATGTTATCGACATTTCCAAGCACTTCTATGCTTCCGACAGCTTCCCGCTGGGCGGCGCGCATATCGTGCATTATGAGCAGGAATTCTACCGCACGGCGGGGGAATATATCGCCGAGATAATGCAGGGCACGCAGCGCAGGGTGTTCAGCACAGTGGATGAAAACTACCTTCTGCTGAGGAACCTCAGATTACAGAGAGATTGATCCGAAAGGACATTTGCCATGCCTGAAAAGCACATTTTATTAAAAAGAGCGTCGGCACTGCTGTGCGCGCTCGTCATAGCGGCTGTTTCGGGCTGTAACGCACAGGAGCGGCCGCCCGCCGCCGTATCCGTCCCCTCGGGGCCGCATACCGATATTTCCGAGGAAATATCGTCCGATACATACGAACCCGTTATATCATCCGAGGAAAGCACCGGGCCGTCCGAAATCTCCATGGATCCGGAGCCGACGGAGGACGCGGATATTTCATCAGAAGAAGCAGACCCCTCGCAGGAGGTTTCCGACCCTCCCGAAGAAATCGAAACCCCGCCGGAGCGGCCAACGGCGGCAACAACTACACCCACCACAACAGCTTCTGCCACAGTCACCACAGCCGCGTCCGCACCGCCCGCCGAGGTGGTCATACCCGATGTAAAGACGGTAAGTTCTCCGGGGGTCGACGTCGCTTCATCCGACAGCGGCGTGATAGACTGGTCGAATGCTTCGCTGGGGTATATTTCGGCGGCGTACACAGGTTCGAGCACAGGCGCGAAGCTTCGCATTATTTGCGGGGACATGACCTACAACCATGACCTTTCCCTTGACGGCGCGGACTGCTATTTCCCGCTGTCATGCGGCAGCGGCACATATTCCGTGATTCTTTACGAAAAGCTGAGCGGAACGAAATATTCCCGCGCCGTCGAAGCGGAATTCACCGCGAAAATTTCCGACGAGATAGCAATGTTCCTCTATCCGAACGATTATGTGATGTTCACAAAAAAATCCGCCTGCGTGAAAAAGGCGGCGGAGCTCTGCGCGGGCAAGGACGATGTTATCGAAAAGACCGCAGCGGTGTTCGGATGGATAACGGATAATATCACCTATGACTATGACCTCGCCGCTACAGTGCAGAGCGGGTACCTTCCCGACCCCGACAGCGTGCTTTCCCGCCGAAAAGGAATATGTTTCGACTATGCGTCGCTTGTTGCCGCAATGCTGCGGTCGCAGGGGATACCCACGCGGCTTGTGGTCGGCTACGCATCCCCGAATATCTACCACGCGTGGAACGAGGTCTACACGGCGGAAACCGGCTGGATAACCCCGCAGCTCCTGCTGTCGTCCAAGGGCTATAACATTGTCGACGCAACGTTTTACGCCAGCGCTTCCGACAAGTCCGCGATATCTGCGTACATCTCCAACGGCGCGAACTATTCCGCCATATATTATTACTGACAGAAGGGCATGAAATATATGAAACTTAAACGACTGACCCCCGATGAAACGGCATATTTCTGCGAACAGCTCGCGCTCATGCTTAATTCGGGCATGAACCTCGGCGATGGTATCGGCATTCTCGGCGAGGACATCGGCGACGAAAGGATACAGGCGGTCTGCGGGATGATTTCCCGCTCGCTTAACAGCGGCGAAACGCTGGCGCAGGCGATGGAAAGTACGGGGGTATTCCCCGAATACGCGGTGAAGATGGTGGAAATAGGCGCTGTCACGGGACGGCTTGAGAATGTCCTCAGCGGTCTTTCCGGCTACTACGAGGACCGCGCGGAGCTTACCCGCTCAGTAAGGACGGCGGTACTGCACCCGCTCATGCTTCTGGTTATGATGACGGCGGTTATGATAGTGCTGATGGTACTTGTTATACCAATGTTCGGCGATATCTTTTCGCAGTTCGACGGCACGATTAACGAAGCTGTAAGAAGCACCATCGACTTTGCATACGGGCTAGGCACGGTGATTCTTGTCGTTCTTTTGGTGGTAATTGCGCTGATGGCGGCGGTAGCTGTGATGTCGAGCATTCCCGCCGCGCGGGACGCGCTAGGCAGATTTGCGGCGGTTTTCCCGCCTACATCCGGCATTGCATGGAAGGTAGGAGTTTCAAAGGTTTCCTCGGCGCTGAGCCTTATGATAAGCGCGGGCATATCCTCGGACGAAGCCGTTGAGAACGCCATCGGGCTTGTAAACAGCAGGAAGCTCCGCGAAAAGCTGGAGCAGTGCCGCAGGGATCTTCTTGACGGCGTGAATTTCGCGGAAGCGATGTCCCGCGCGGAGATATTTCCGCCGATATATTCGCATTCGCTGAAAATCGCATACACATCAGGTTCTTTTGAAAAAGCATGGAAAAAGCTCTCCGAAAGGAGCGGCGCGGCGGCGGAGCGTTCCGTTTCGGGCGTGATCGCGGTGATAGAGCCCGTGATAATCATTATACTTACGGCGGTCATTGGTGCGATACTGCTTACGGTCATGATACCGCTGATGAACATTATGTCGGTGCTCGGCTGAGGAGATTTGCGGATGAAACGATCTTTATTCAGGCGCAGCCTGCCGTATGCTATTCCCGCGGCGGTGTTTGCCGCGGCGATAGTGTGGCTAGCGGCGGCGGTGGGAAACGCGGGCGCTGCCACCGAAAAGGAAGCATTGCTTTCCGTAAGAAAAAGCGTCGAAAAGGGGATAACCATGTGCTACGCCATCGAGGGTGCATACCCCGACAGCATAGAATATCTCACCGAAAACTACGGCGTATACTATGACACCGAAAAATACACCGTTCATTACGAATGCTTTGCGGATAACGTCCGCCCGAGCGTAACGGTCGTGGAAAGGGCGTGGTGAGATGAAGAATTACAAAGTAAAGGAACGCGCTGATTCAGCGAATGCGGCGGGAAGTATGCTGCTTTTCGTGCTGTTTGCGGTCTGCACCCTTATGATGATCGTTACCGCCGCGGGCACATACACAAGGATAAGCGGCGATTTCGACGGGATTTTCGGCGGCTCTGCGGCGCTCAGGTATGTTTCAAACAAGATACGCTCCGCCGACCGCACCGAGATAATAGGCGGCGGAAACGGCATTGCCGCGGAGAGCGGCGGTGTTATGAGCGTTATTTATTTTGACGACGGTGAGCTGTACGAGCGCACCGCCGCCGCGGGAGAGCGCCCCGAGGTGAGCGGCGGCGAGCCTATTTTCTCCCTCGACAGCATGGAAATAAGTGACGAAGGCGGCTTGTACCGCATAACAGTATCGCTGAACGGAGAGGATTATTCCGTTCTCGTCAGGGAAGGGTGATACATCTGAAAATAAAAGTCAACACGGGCGGAAAGCAGACGATGAACCTGTTTTTTGTCGAGCTGATAATATCCCTGCTGTTTTTCAGCTTCTCGGGGGCGGTGGTGCTTCGGGTGTTCGCCTATGCGGACAATAAGGCGCGGCTCGGGCAGGCGCTGGAAAATGCTTCGCTGTGCGCGCAGTCGGCGGCGGAGGCCTATTCGATAGGCGGCAGCAGGAGCGATGCGTTTTCGGCGGTTTTCGGTGACAGTACATCCGATTATTCCGAGAGCGGCGTTATCATGCTCGACAGCGGGTGCAGGCCCTTCGAAAGCGGCAGCGTGGAGCTTGTATATTCGGAGAAGATAACCGAATATGATGCA
Organism: uncultured Oscillospiraceae bacterium; assembly: GCA_934481445.1. GTDB lineage: Bacteria > Bacillota > Clostridia > Oscillospirales > Ruminococcaceae > CAG-115. Next base: position 3,591 of record CAKSPC010000043.1, on the reverse strand, counting down.
GGAGAACTGCGCGTGCTTTATCTTTCGTTCAGGTCGGCGGGGGAGGAAATTTACGCGCTGGAATGCTCGGCATATATCCCCGCGGGAGGTGCCGATGATGAATAAAAAAGACGGCATACGCGTGCGCGGTGCGGGGATAGGCTATGTTTCCGTGATGATAATTTTCACGATGGTGTGCCTTGCGGTTTTCGCGGTTATGAGCATACGCGCGGCACAGTCGGGCGAGGCTGTGAATATGCGCGCGGGCGAATACACGAGGCAGTATTATCAGGCTGAACTTGGGCTGAACGAAACGCTTGCGCGGCTGGATGAATGCGCCTTGTCTGCCGGTGGCAGCGAGTTTTTCGCGGAGAGCTTTGCAGAATGCGCGGCGGATATCGACGGCGTTGTTACTACCGCCGAGGGCGGCGATGTGCGGGCAGTTATTTCCGCAGAAATAACCGACAGGCAGAGCCTTATAATGACGGTGGTATTCTACGCTAACCCGGAAATGCACGGCGGTGCGCGGTATGAACAGAAGAGCCTTATCACCGCGACAAACGGCGCGGAAGAAAGCGGCGGGCTGAATGTCTGGGACGGCAGCGGCATTCCCGCATGAAAGGAAGAAATACGATGGAACTGATGGATATACTTAAAAAATCGGTGGAATGCTCGGCTTCGGATATATTTATAGTATCCGGCGCTCCGCTCTGCTGCAAGGCATACGGAAAGCTGATACGGCTGGAGGAAACCCCGCTCACCGCCGCGGATACGCTCAACCTTGTATGCGGGATATACGCAATGGCTAACATTGGATACGGCAGGGACAATATGCCGCAGCGGGAACTGGATTTTTCCGTATCCGTACCCGGCATGGGACGTTTCAGGGCGAATATTTACAAGCAGCGCGGCACATATGCTGCGGTCATGAGATATGTTCCGTTTGAGCTCCCTGACGCTGCGGCGATAGGCGTCCCCGAACAGGTGATGGCGCTGAGCGAATGCAAGAGCGGCATCGTGCTCGTTACGGGAGCGGCAAGCAACGGCAAGTCCACGACGCTTTCCTGCATAATAAATAAAATCAACTCTGAGCACAGCGGGCATATAATAACGATTGAGGATCCAATCGAGTTTCTCCACAAGCACAAAAAGTGCATCGTCAGCCAGCGCGAAATAAACATTGACACCGAAAGCTACCTTGACGCGCTGCGCGCTGCCCTGCGGCAGTCACCGGATGTCATTCTGCTCGGCGAAATGCGCGATTACGAAACGATAAGCGTTGCCATGACTGCGGCGGAAACGGGTCAGCTGGTGCTGTCCACCCTGCACACCCTCGGCGCGGCAAGCACAATTGACAGAATAATAGACGTTTTCCCGATGAATCAGCAGCACCAGATTCGCATACAGCTTTCGATGGTGCTGAACGCCGTGGTATCACAGCAGCTTCTTCCGACAGTGGACGGCAGGCTTGTTCCCGCATTCGAGATAATGACGATGAACAGCGCCATCCGCACGCTTATCCGCGAGGAAAAAACGCATCAGATAGACACTGTTATCCAGTCCGTTCCGGGTATGCAGACGATGGACAATTGTATAATGAATCTGTACAACGACGGCATTATAACCGCGCAAACCGCGGAGGATTACGCATATAATCCCGAGATCATGCGTAAACGCCTTGCGATAAGGTGATTGTTTTCTTCCAAATTTAAGGCAACACCGCACAATTAACGGCTAACGCCTTTGCCGCACGCTTGCTTGCATCTTTCTAGTTTGGCGCAAAAAATCACATAATTACTCAACGGATTTGTTCCGTGTTGCGCCAAACCTGCATCTTGCACAATTCGTCCTAGCAAGGCGTGATCTCCCCATGGGGGAGGTGTCGCGAAGCGACAGAGGGGGCTGACCGACAGACCAGCCTTGCGTCGCTAGTTGTTGACTTGAATACGCTATCGCTTCCGTCAACAACTCCTCATTGTACAATCTGACGAAAAATCTGACGGCGCAATCGCACGACAATAATTATGCGGTATTGCCTTAATAAAAAAATTCATATCATCATATTGACACACAGGAAAATGTGTGATATAATAACTATAAATATAAACATAGTGTTATCATAGGTGTAGCACGATAATTCTGCTGTGGGTAAATTTTTTCTGACAAGAAAGGATACACTGTTATGAGCGAAGAAAAACGCAGATCAAATAAAGGCAAAACGGCGTTGATGTTTGCTTTTGCGCTGACAGTTCTCACGTCGCGCGCGGCATCCGCGGCTGCGTCAGCTGTTCCGGAGCAGGCAGATGCTCTCGGCGGTGCTGACACAAGCAAGACAGACAAGGCAGTCAAGCAGGCAGGCGGCAGTCCCGCATACGAATCGCTGGACACAAATGTTTATCTGGCGACAACACAGTCCTATTCTACATACAACTATTTTTGTGTGCTGGATTCCATAAAGGAATTTGCGGCGTATTCACGCTCGCTTTACTCCAACCATGTTGAGGGTAATATTGCCTCCGAAAGGACCGACTGCACGGAGGTTAAGAATACCAATATCGTTGCTCACGGCACCGATAAGCACGGGATATACAGAATTTACATTGCAAGCGTTGATGATTTCAAGCGCCTGCCAAACATTGAGGTCACCGCGGGGACACAGTATGAGCTGGTACTCGGCTTTGACTGTGAGATATTCACCTATGACAACGGCAATAAGACAGCTGTCAGAGCAGGTGGTATCGAATATTATTTCAACGTGAACGGCGGCTATGAGAATGTAAGCATCCGTAAAGCTACCTCCGAAGACGCATTCGCCGATGTTGACGGCGTGCTGAACTCCCTTGCGAAGTACGGCGATGCGATAATGAGCGATACTCCTTTTGACAGGACGGATTCACCCTACTCTCTGAGCAGGGCATACGACTGTATTGCCAAGGGCGAGGTTTCAAAGGGCGACACCATTGTTGTAAATATCCATGCGGATGATCTTTCGCGCAACGAAACTGTTGTAAGAAGCCTTCTTGAGCATAACAACGGCGTTCGCGTTATCGTAAACGTAATTACTGATGACAGCACCACAGACGTATGGTTTGGAAACGTTAATGTTCCCGACTGGACTGCAAGCGTATCCAATGTTATTTTCAACTTTGGCAGCTACGCGGGAAATATCTGGACAGGACTTAATGGTGGTATTTTCGTTGCGCCTTATGCAACTTTCGCTAACAGCGGTAATGTAAATGGCGTTGTTATTGCCGACAGGATCAATCAGACCGGCGAGATCCATCAGGTAACCAATACCGATTTTGACTTCGATATTGATGACGGGGATACCGATACGGATACAGATACAGATACCGATACTGATACCGATACGGATACAGACACCGACACGGATACAGATACAGACACGGATACCGATACAGATACCGATACAGATACTGACACTGATACAGATACTGACACTGATACAGATACAGATACAGACACCGATACTGACACAGATACCGATACTGACACGGATACCGACACAGACACGGATACGGATACCGATACCGATACCGACACAGATACTGACACGGACACAGATACTGATACCGATACTGACACGGATAC
>CAKSPC010000042.1 GCA_934481445.1 uncultured Oscillospiraceae bacterium | reverse complement strand
CGGTAATTGCGGCGGACGTCGGCGTCATGGCTATGGTCAGAAAATACGCCCCCGAGGTGGAACTGCACGTTTCCACACAGACCGGCGTTGTGAACTACTTGACCGCCTGCGAGCTGTACAAAATGGGCGCAAAGCGCGTTGTCCTCGCGCGGGAGGTAGACCTCGAAAGCATTCGTGAAATGCGCAAAAAGATACCCGAGGACATGGAAATCGAGGTTTTCGTCCACGGTGCAATGTGCGTAAGCTTTTCGGGCAGGTGCCTTATTTCCGAGTATCTCACGGGCAGAAACGCTAACCGCGGCGAGTGCGCGCAGCCCTGCCGCTGGGGATATTATCTCATGGAAGAAAAGCGCCCCAACCAGTTTTTTAAGGTTTTCGAGGACGAAAGAGGGTCATATATCCTTAACGCCCGCGATATGTGCATGATAGATCACCTTGACGACCTCGTTGATGCGGGAATAACCAGCTTCAAGATAGAGGGCAGAGCAAAGTCCGCGTATTACACCGCGCTCACCACCAACGCCTACCGCGCCGCGCTTGACGCGGTGCTTCGCGGTGAGAAGCCTGCGCAGTGGATACTCGACGAGGTAAACAAAATAAGCCACAGACCTTACTGCACGGGATTTTTCTACGGACATCCCAACGAGGGCAGCGGATCGCAGGATCCCACCGATGTTACAAACGGCGGTCAGTATTTCGCGGACAGCGGATATATGCGCGAGTTTGATTTCGTCGGCACGGCGGACAAATGCGAGAACGGCATCATGTACCTCACCCAGCGAAACTATTTCACGGTGCATGATGAGCTTGAAATTCTCTCCCCGGGAAAAGAACCCGTTAAGTTCGAGCCGGAAATACTTGTAGATTCCAACGGAGAAGAAACAGAAATAGCACGGCGTGCCACGGAAAAGCTTACCGTAAAGACGGACGTCTGCGTGCCGCCGCATTCCATCATAAGAAAAAGGGTCAGATAATAAGATATAATAGCGGGAGGATCATATGCCTGAGTTTGAATTTCAGAACACCTTGCCGGACTTTGACGAACGAACAAAAGCCCTGCTGAACGAACTTACCACAGAAGAAAAGCTGCTCCTTATAACTACTCATCAAAATGCCATACCGCGCCTCGGGCTCAAAGAATCATACATAGGCGCCGAGGTCGCAAGGGGACTGGTCTGCCGCGGCAATAACGAAGAGTATCCGACGACGGTATTTCCCGAGCCTTTCGGACTTGCGGCGACATTCGACCCCGATATAATGTGGGAAATTGGCAGTGTGACAGGCAAGGAAACGCGCGTTTATAACGACAAGGGGAAAACTTCGCTGTTCGTGTGGGGACCCACCGTTGACCCCGAGCGCGACCCGAGATGGGGCAGAAACGAGGAGGCCTACGGCGAGGATCCCTGCCTTATCGGAAAAATGTCCGCGGCGTATACCGAGGGAATGTACGGAACGGACGACAGGTTTGCGCGGGTCATTCCCACGCTGAAGCACTTTTTCGCAAACAATAATGAGGAAAACAGGGGATCCGACAATGCGTCTGTCCCCGAGATCCTCAGGCATGAATATTACATGAAAGCCTTTGAAACTCCCATCGCAAAGGGTAAAGCGCGTTCGCTGATGACTTCGTATAATTCGATAAACGGCATCGAAGCGCTTTGCAATCCCGAGCTTGACAGCATATGCAAGAAGCAGTGGGGGCTGTTGTTTTCCGTCACCGACGGCGGCGATTTTGTGCAGAATGTGCAGTTTCATAAAACGGATGAAACGCATAAGGAAGCAATCGCGAGGATATACAGAAACCACGGCGCGGATATCATGACCGACAGCGAGGAGATCGTCCGCGACGCTGCAAGAAAGGCGCTTGCAGACGGCACAATGACAGAAAGCGACATCGACAGCGCATTGTATGGCGTGCTCAAGGCGCGCTTCCTGCTGGGTGAATTTGATGAACACCCGTTCAAATATACGGATGACATCATCGCCTGCAACGAGCATTTTGCCGTTGCGGAAAAGGCGGCGGAGGAATCTGTAATTCTTCTACGCAACAATAAGGGAGTGCTTCCGCTTTCAAAGGACAAGAAGCTTGCAGTTATAGGCGTTCACGCGGACATGAACTTCCGCGACTGGTACACCGGATATTCCGAAAACGACCAGACTATCCTTGGTGCGCTTACCGCGGAGCTTGGCCGCGAAAACATCGTGTATGAATCGGGGTGCGATGTTGTGGCGCTTCGCAATGCGGTGAACGGGTTCTATTTCTCGGTTGACGAGGAGGGAACTCTCGTCTGTGACAGCGCAACGATAAATGAAAACTGCCTTTTTGATATGTATGACTGGGGCGATGGTGCGTTCTCGCTGAAATCTCGGTTCAACAATAAGTTCCTCTGCGACAGCGGCGTTATGAAATGCACATCCGACAATGTTTACGGATGGTTCGTCAAGGAAAAGTTCTATATGGAGCGGCGCGGAAGCGAGTGCGTTATCCGCAACTGGCAGAACAGGCTTCTCAAAATCAGCGATGATCAGACCGTAAAGGCTTCGACGGAGCTTCGCGCGGGCAAGGAAAACCTCTTCAACACCGAGATATTTTCCGCAGGCACAGAGCGCGTCCGCAGGGCAATTTCCGAAACGCATGACGTGGTTTATTTCTGCGGAAATAACCCGCAGATAGGCGCACGCGAATGCACTGACAGAAAGCATATTGACCTACCGGAAAAGCAGCGCAGGATATTCGAAGTTATCTCTTCCATAAGACCGAACGCCGTTATGTTCATTATTTCCGGTTATCCCTATGCGCTGGATGACAAGGCGGAAACAGTTCTCCATATGGCGCATGGCGGTCCCGCGATGGGTCAGGCGGTAACAAGGGTTCTGTTCGGCGATACATCTCCCGCGGGCAGGTGTCCTGTGACATGGTATGCAAGCGACGCGGAACTCTGCGATATAAAGGACTACAACATTATCCGCACGGGAAGTACTTATCTTTATTATAAAGGCAAGCCGCTGTTCCCGTTCGGGCATGGGCTCAGCTACACAACATTCAGATATGCTTCCGTAAAAACGGACAAGCCGGTTTATAAGCCCGGGGATAACGTTGCGGTTTCGTTCGACCTCGAAAACACGGGACATTTTGATTCCGACGAAGTCGTTCAGCTTTATGTTTCTTATCCAAGGATGGCAAGACCGCTTCCGCAGAAGCAGCTCAAAGCTTTTGCCCGCGTGAATGTTCCCTGGGGAAAGAAGAAGCGCGTTACGCTGAAATTTGATGTCGATGACCTTGCACTGTGGGATATCAACAACGAAAAATTCGAGGTATTCGGCGGAACATATGAGCTTCAGATAGGCGCGTCGTCAGGCGATATCAGGCGCACCGTCGACATCAAGGTCGACGCCCCCGAGTATGAAGGCATTGATGTAACAAAAGCCGTTCTCGCGACCGTTTCCTGCGATTACCTCGGTGTGGAATTCACAGCCGACCGCGCGCTCAATGTATATGCGCTGATAAATGACTGGCAGAGTTTTCTCCGTTACGAGGGCTGCCGCTTGCAGGCAAAGCGTAAGATAGAAATTACCGCTTCCAATCCGGGCGTGCCCGCAAAGGTAAGCGTAGTCTGCGAGCAGACGGGGCAGGAGATATCTTCTGTAATTATCCCTCCGACGGACAGCCTTTCCGAATTTGTAACGGTAACAGGCGAAGCCGTGCCGCTGGACGGAATATTTACGTTAAAAATAAGCTGCGACGGAATGCTTTCGTTCAAGTCTTTCAGATTTACGGATTGAGGTGAAAATCATGACACGAGAAGAAATTTTTTCGCACATAGATCACACGCTTCTCCGCGCTGACTGTACCGAAATGGAGATAGACGCACTGTGCGACGAAGCGCTTAAATATAAGACAGCATCTGTCTGCATTCCCGCGTGTTACGTTGCCCATGTGCGCGAGAAATATCCGTCGATGAACATTTGCACGGTGATAGGGTTTCCGCTGGGTTACTCCACAACGGCGGCGAAGTGCTTTGAAACCGCCGACGCCGTAAAAAACGGCGCGGATGAAATTGATATGGTTATCAACATAAGCTTCGTAAAGAACGGCGATTTCGCCGCAGTTGAAAAGGAGATCGCTGATGTAAAGCGCGCCTGCGGCGGAAAAATTTTGAAAGTTATCATAGAAACCTGCTATCTTACCGAAGAGGAAAAAATCGCTCTCTGCGGCTGCGTTACCCGCGCGGGGGCGGATTTCATAAAGACCTCGACGGGATTCGGCACCGCGGGAGCAAGAATAGAGGATATACGGCTTTTCAGGCAGCATATCGGCAGCGGCGTTAAAATGAAAGCCGCGGGCGGAGTTCGCACAAAGGAAGATATGGAAATGTTCCTCGCGGAGGGATGTGAGCGTATCGGAACAAGTTCCGCGGTGAAGCTTCTGACTAAGGAGGACTGAATGGCAAAACGTGTTTTTCTTATAGTTCTTGACAGCTTCGGCGTAGGCGAGATGGCGGACGCGGCGGATTTCGGCGATGCCGGCAGCAGCACTGTCCGCTCCTGCTTTAATACAGGAATACTCGATGTCCCGAATATGCGCAGGCTTGGTCTGTTCAACATCGACGGCGTTACCGTCGGGGATAAATGCAGCGAGCCGACGGGCGCATATATGCGGCTGTCCGAGCTTTCAAGGGGCAAGGACACCACAACGGGTCACTGGGAGATCTCGGGTATCGTTTCAAAGAAACCTTTCCCGACGTTTCCGAACGGATTTCCGCAGGAAGTTATCGACAAATTCAGCGCCGCGACGGGCAGGGGAGTACTCTGCAACAAGCCGTATTCCGGCACGAAAGTAATCGCTGATTATGGCGAGGAGCACCTCCGCACAGGCGACCTTATCGTCTACACCTCCGCGGACAGCGTGTTCCAGATAGCCGCGCACGAAAGCATTGTCCCGCCCGAAAAGCTGTATGAATACTGCTGCATGGCGCGTGAAATTCTCACAGGCGATTATGCCGTGGGAAGAGTTATCGCGCGCCCGTTCGAGGGTGAATATCCTTTCACAAGAACGCCCCGCAGGCATGATTTCTCGCTTGTTCCGCCGAAGGATACAATGCTTGATATCCTTTCGCGCAGCGGGTTTGAAACCATAGGCGTCGGAAAAATATATGATATTTTTGCAGGCAAGGGGATAACCTTCGCCGAGCGCGAGATAGGCAACGATACCGACATGGCGATAACTTCCCGCATTCAGTCGGGGGATTTCAGGGGGCTGTGCTTTACGAACCTTGTTGATTTCGATATGAGCTACGGCCACCGCCGCGACCCGATGGGTTATGCAAAAGCGCTCAACACATTTGATAAGTGGCTGGGCGGATTTATGGAGAAAATGAACAGCGATGATGTGCTTATCATAACCGCCGACCACGGCTGCGACCCCTGCCACAGCGGGACAGACCACACCCGCGAGCACATCCCCGTGCTGATATACGGTGATGAAATCAGGCATGGAGTTAACCTTGGCACCCGCGCGGGTTTCGGCGATATCGGCGCAACGGTGCTGGAGCTTCTCGGCGCAGAGGGCAGCATCGACGGAACAAGCTTCGCAGCGCATATAAAAGTTTAAGGAGCGGATAATTTGGAAGAAAAAACAACGGCACAGCTTGATGATAACGCTCTTTCAAGGCTCGCGAATATTGCCGCCAAGGAAAACAGAATGGCAGCAAACCACGCCTGCTCCATTGTGGCGAGCGTCCGCACAGGCATGAAAAACGGCTTTTCATTCAAGCTGATCGGCGTGAAAAATATTTCAGAGGAAAAGTTCGGGCTGCTCCCGAGAAAAACTCTGTTCGGCGAAAAAGCAAAGGTGATAGACCGCCCCGAAAAGTGGTTCAGATACAGCTATAACAAGCTGCGGCTTTGCAACATCAAGGCCGTTCTTTCGGAGCAGACCGCCGAAAACGCCGAGGATATCGACAGCAAAGGCGTTGCCCTAGCATGTTTGTATGAGGATGGTCACGCTTCGCTGTATGTTCCCGGGTGGACATATGACCCCAAAACGGACAAGTGGAGCGTTGTTTACAAGGAAACACCCTGCAGCGACCAGTCGCTTGCCAAGGCAAGATTTGCGGACAACAGCGGTGAACTTGCGGCGGCGCTGACTGCGCTGATAGACTTCACCGAGGCGATGGGGATAAGCGGACTCAGCAATTATATCAACTGGTTCATGTGTGGTATTGAGGAAATCAACGGCAGGAATGCAAATATGGAATTTCTTGACGACATCATCCCCTTTGCTAAGGATGAAGCCCGTCTGATACCGCTTATACGCCGCCCTAAGCTGTCCGAAAAATCCGCGCATATATACAATGCTGCATCCAAAACGCCGATTTTCGGCGGAAAGTGCTACCGCGACATCTGGCATGCCGCAACTGATCGCGGGACAGAAAACGAGGTTGACAGACTGTTCCTCGAGCTTGACCGCTGCCAGAGAAATGCAATGCTTTATACAGTCAACGAAAGCTGAATTAATACAGGTACGAAAGGAAACAAAGAAAATGAGCGAATGTTCACATGACTGCGGAAGCTGTTCCGCAAGCTGCTCCGAGCGCAAGCCCGAGAGCCTTATCGCAAAGCCCCATGAGCTTAGCAAAATAAAGAAAGTTATAGGCATCGTCAGCGGAAAGGGCGGCGTCGGCAAGTCAATGGTAACTTGTATGTCCGCCGTGCTGATGAACCGCCGCGGATATAACACCGCCGTTCTTGACGCTGATATCACAGGTCCGTCCGTCCCGAACGCATTCGGTCTGCACGAAAAAGCACAGGGAACAGAGGACGCGATATATCCCGTTATTACCAAAAAGGGCATAAAGGTCATGTCCGTAAACCTGCTTCTCCCCGACGAAACCGACCCTGTTGTATGGCGCGGTCCCATTATCGCGGGCACTGCGAAGCAGTTCTGGACGGACGTTATCTGGGATGACGTTGACTATATGTTCGTCGATATGCCCCCGGGAACAGGCGACGTTCCGCTGACCGTTTTCCAGTCAATCCCTCTTGACGGCATTATCGTTGTGACATCGCCGCAGGAGCTTGTTTCCATGATAGTCGGCAAGGCTGTAAAAATGGCGGAAATGATGAACGTTCCGATAATCGGACTTGTCGAGAACATGAGCTATGCGGTATGTCCCGACTGCGGAAAGCAGATAAAGGTTTTCGGTGACAGCCACATCGACGAAACCGCGAATAAGTTCGGTCTGAAAGTTCTTGCAAAGCTGCCCATCGACCCCGAATGCGCAAAGCTTGTTGACACGGGAATGCTTGAGCTGATGGAAACCGCTGCTGCGGATCCCATCGCGGACGCTGTTGAGGAGTTCTGCAAATGAGTTCAAAAGGTGATTTAGCATATAAATATTTCCTCGACGGATATAATTGCTCGCAGGCTGTTGCGGCGGCGTTCGCTCCCGAAATGGGACTTGACGTTGAGACGACCGTGAAGATAATGTCGGGCTTCGGCGGCGGCATGGGAAGAATGCGCGAAGTCTGCGGTACTTTCTCGGGTATTGTGATGGTGGTAAGCCAGCTTTACGGCTACTCCGACCCCAAAGAACAGAAGGGCAAGAAAGAGCTCTATGAAAAAATACAGGCTCTCGCCGACAGGTTCAGGGCGGAAAACGGCAGCATTATCTGCCGCGAGCTGCTGGGGCTTTCCGCCTCCGAAAAAAGCGCCGTTCCCGAGGCAAGGACATCTGAATATTACAAAAAGCGTCCATGTCCCGAGCTTTGCCGCTATGCGGCGGACATACTGGAGGAATTTATTGAGAATAACCCTCCGACGGCATAAGGAATCCGGTTAAAATTCTTTGTGCAATAAATTTCATTACGGGACGAAAATGTACTTGAAAAAAACTCCCTTGTGTGATATAATAAAAAAGATAAAACTATACTCCGGCAATGAAAGGATGTTTTAAGATGGCAAAGATCGCTGTTCTGGGCTATGGTGTAGTTGGCTCAGGCACTGTTGAAGTGTTCTATAAAAATAAGGAGAGCCTTGAAAAGAAGGCGGGCGAGGAACTCGACATCAAGTATATCCTCGATGTAAGAGATTTCCCCGACAGTCCCTATGCAGACAAGTTCGTAAAGGATTTCAATATTATTCTCAACGACCCTGAAGTAAGCGTTGTCAGCGAGGTCATCGGCGGATTAAAGCCGGCATACGACTTCGTGAAATCTTCGCTTATGGCGGGCAAGAGTGTTGTTACCTCGAACAAGGAGCTTGTTGCCGCAAAGGGCGCGGAACTTCTTGCAATTGCAAAGGAAAAGAACGTAAACTTCTTCTTTGAAGCTAGCGTTGGCGGCGGTATCCCAATCATCAAGCCGCTTCATGCGTGCCTTTCCGCAAACGAGATCGACGAGATCGCGGGTATACTTAACGGTACGACAAATTTCATCCTCACAAAGATGATCCGCGACGGCATGGGCTTTGAAGAAGCCCTCAAGATCGCGCAGGATCTCGGCTACGCAGAGAGAAATCCCTCCGCCGACGTAGACGGCCACGATACCTGCCGCAAGATATGCATTCTTGCGTCCCTTGCTTTCGGCAAGCACGTATACCCCGAGAGCGTTCACACCGAGGGCATCACCAAGGTAACTCTCGCCGATGTTGAATACTGTGACAGCTTTGACGCGAAGATAAAGCTTATCGGCTGCGCAAAGCGCGAGGACGACGGCAAGGTTTCCATAGGCGTTTTCCCCGCAGTTATCAAGGATGAAAGCCAGCTTGCAGGCGTAAACGATGTCTTTAACGCAATTCTTGTCCGCGGTGACGCAACAGGCGATGTTGTGTTCTACGGCAAGGGCGCGGGTAAGCTTCCCACTGCCAGCGCGGTAGTATCCGATATTGTATCGGCAGTAAAGCACTCCGATACAAGCAGGTCCCTCACATGGGCAGACAGCGCACAGGATTTCATCAAGCCCTTTGACGAGTTCAGATGCGCGGATTACATCAGACTCAGTGCAAAGAACCCCGAGGTCACAAAGGCTGTTATCAAGGCGCTGTTCGGCGATGTTGAGTACCTTTCTTCCAAGAATCAGCCCGAAAACGAGCTTGCGTTCATCACAGGCGTATTATCCGAAAAGGAAGCTGCCGAGGCTTGTGCCAAGGTTGCGGACGGCGCAGAGATACTGGGACGCATCCGTGTTCTGGATTATTGATAAAGTGGTTTACGGAGGTTGATTTATGAGTGATATCGAAAGTCCCAAGTATAAAAGAGTTCTGCTGAAACTCAGCGGCGAAGCGCTTTCCGGTGATAAGGGAAGCGGTCTTGATATGCCCACCATCGAAAACATCTGCAGGAGCATCAAAAAAGCTGCCGATGCAGGCGCTGAAATAGGCATAGTTGTCGGCGGCGGCAATTTCTGGCGCGGAAGAAGTTCCGATGGAATGGACAGAGCCCGCGCAGACCATATCGGTATGCTTGCCACTGCGATGAACGCACTGGCTGTTGCCGATGTTCTCGAAAATATGGGCTGCACAGTACGCGTTCAGACTGCCATCACCATGCAGCAGGTTGCGGAGCCGTTCATTCTCGGCAAGGCAATTCGACATCTCGAAAAGGGCAGAGTAGTTATTTTCGGCTGCGGCACGGGCAATCCTTTCTTCTCTACGGACAGTGCGGCTGCCCTCAGAGCGGCGGAGCTCGGCGCAGACATAATCCTCAAGGCTACTATGGTCGACGGCATTTACGACAAGGATCCCAAGAAGTTCCCCGACGCCGTAAAGTACGATGTCATCACACACCACGATATTCTTGTAAAGAAGCTGCAGGTAATGGACAGCGCTGCTGCCGCGATCTGCACTGAAAACAACATTCCGATCATCGTGTTCAATCTCGACAAGCCCGACAATATCTACGATGCCGTAATGGGCAAGAATGTCGGCACGCTCGTTACAAAACATAAACCCGAAAACTAATGTGTCATCAACTAAACTTTTGAGGAAACGGAGTATAAGATGAAAGAAATTCTTGATAATACCAAAGAAAGAATGGGCAAGTGCATCGCCGCTCTTGAAAGCGAGCTTGGCACTATCCGCGCGGGAAGAGCAAACCCCGGCGTGCTTGATAAGATAACTGTTGATTACTACGGCGCAGCGACCCCCATAAATCAGATGGCGTCCATTTCCGTTGCAGAGGCGAGAATTCTCGTTGTTCAGCCGTATGACGGCTCTACGCTGAAGTCCATCGAAAAGGCTATTCAGGCGAGCGACCTCGGTATCAATCCCACCAACGACGGCAGAGTGCTTCGTATAATGTTCCCACAGCTTACAGAGGAGCGCAGAAAGGATCTCTGCAAGACCGTAAGCAAGACCTGCGAGGAAAGCAAGATCGCAGTGCGCAATGTCCGCCGCGATGCAATGGATAAGATCAAGGCAAAGAAAAAGGCAAGCGAGATCACCGAGGACGACGTTAAGGAAGCAGAGAAGAACATACAGAAGCTGACCGATAAGTTCATCGAGGAGATCGACAAGATCGGTGCAGATAAGGATAAGGAGATCATGTCGATCTGATGGAAAGTTCATCTGTTCCTCAGCATATCGGGTTTATCATGGACGGCAACGGCCGTTGGGCGAAAAAGCGCGGAATGCCGCGTAATTTCGGGCATAATCAGGGTGCCGCCGTCTTTAAGAAAACCATCAACTGGTGCCGCGAATTAGGGGTAAAATGTGCCACTTTCTACGCATTTTCCACCGAAAACTGGAAGCGCCCGCCGGAAGAGGTCCGCGGAATAATGGATCTTCTCCGGAGGTATATCAAGGATATCCGCGCTTCTGCAAAAGAGGACATACGGATAATCATTTTAGGTGATATCACTCCGTTTGACAAGGATATCCGCGATGAGCTTCTGGATATAATGCAGACGTCTGAAAATAATACGGGGTTTATCGTCGGCATTGCGCTGAATTACGGCGGCAGAGCTGAGATAACCGCCGCCGCACAAATGCTTGCGCGTGAGTGCGCCGAGGGAAGGATGAAACCCTCCGATATAACAGAGGACAGCATTGAGCAGCGGCTCTATACTAAAGAAATGCCCCCGCTTGACCTTGTTATAAGACCCAGCGGCGAGCAGCGGCTTTCCAATTTTCTTATTTGGCAGGCTGCCTATGCCGAGTTCGTCTTTATGGACGTACTTTGGCCCGATTTTACGAAAAAAGATCTTGAATATGCAATAGAAGTCTATGCAGGACGCTCCCGCCGGTTCGGCGGATTGTAAATATTCAGAGGGAAGGACGCTATATGGCTGTACGAATTCTTTCTGCTTTGGTTGGAGTGGTTATAGGCGTTACCATACTGTTGATCGACAATATCTGGCTTTATCTGGTTGTGTTGGCACTGATTTCGTCTATCGGCGTGTGGGAGCTTATCCATGCGGTTAAATGCAACGAACACAAGGTTTTGTGCTGGTACTGCGTGGGATTTTCAGTGGTGATACCGTTCTTCTTGGTCCTTGACTTTCTGAAGCCGTACTGCGTGACCGCGTATTTTGTGTTCGTTATGATCCTGCTGATAATTATGCTGGCGGAACATAAGACGCTTAAATTTGACCAGGTTGCAATGTGCGGATGCGCGGCGCTTGTAATTCCTGCTTCGCTTAGCTGCATGCTGTTTGTGCGGTATTCGGTCGCGGATAACACCATGGGTGTGTTCATGATTGTTTACCTGCTGTTCTGCGCATGGTTCGGCGATTCGGGCGCTTATTTTGTAGGCACATTTTTCGGAAAGCACAAGCTCTGCCCCACGATATCTCCGAAAAAAACCGTTGAAGGTCTTATCGGCGGTATAGTCACAGTGGGCGTTGTTGTGTTCATTCAGTGCCTTGTGTACAACCTCTTCCTTTCGGACGGAGCGCATATGTCGTATGCTGTGCTGATACCCGTCGGGATGATAGCGTCAGTCGCGGGAGTGCTTGGCGATCTGTCAGCGTCGGTGATAAAGCGGCAGTATAACGTTAAGGATTTCGGCAATCTTATCCCGGGGCACGGAGGAATACTTGACCGATTTGACAGCGTTCTTTTTGTATCACCGTTTCTTTATGTGATATTTTGCTACATTACTCCCGAAATTATTGTGTAAAACGATATGTTGCTGCCCATTTGCCGGGGTGAGTGTTTCACTGCGGCAGGTGGGTGGTTTTTGGTTTATGATATGAATGATATAATTTTACTTGGTTCGACAGGATCCATCGGCACGCAGACATTGGATGTCTGCCGTGCGCATAATATCAAGGTGAAGGCACTTTCTGCAAATTCCGGCACGGAACTGCTTGAAAAACAGGCGCGCGAATTTCATCCCGAATATATCTGCATTGCCAACGAAAAATATTACAGTGATATAAAATCTCGCCTTGCCGACACTGATATCAGAGTTGAAGCGGGCATGGATGGTCTGTGCAGTCTTGCCGCGATGAAATGCGGAAAAGTAGTAAACGCCGTAGTCGGTATGGTGGGACTTCTGCCTACTCTCAGCGCCGTAAACGCCGGAAATGATGTCGCCCTTGCAAACAAGGAAACGCTTGTCGCAGGCGGAAATCTTGTAAAGGAAGCCGTGAAGAAAAACGACGTGAAACTCCTGCCCATCGACAGCGAGCATTCCGCGATATTTCAGTGCCTTATGGGCGCGGGAAACAATAAGCTGAGCAAAATTATACTCACCGCTTCGGGCGGACCTTTCTACGGAAAAAGCCGCGAGTTCCTTTCGACAGTGACAAAGGAGCAGGCGCTCAGACACCCAAACTGGAGCATGGGCGCAAAAATAACCATCGACAGTGCGACGCTGATGAATAAAGGGCTTGAGCTGATAGAAGCAGTCCGTCTTTTCGACGCAGCGCCCGAGCAGGTCGAAATCGTTGTCCACAGGCAGAGTATCATCCACTCCGCCGTTGAGTTTGAGGACGGCGCGATTATCGCGCAGCTTGGCGCAGCGGATATGCGTATTCCGATACAGCTTGCGCTGACTTATCCCGACAGACTGCCATGCCCCGCGAAGAAGCTTTCGCTGTTTGATGTGGGCGAGCTTACGTTCGGGCGCGCCGACGAAGAAACATTCACCTGTCTTTCGGCGGCAAGAAAGGCGATCGCTCTCGACGGAAACGCCCCCTGTATTATCAACAGCGCAAACGAGGCGGCTGTTGATCTGTTCCTGCACGACAGGATACGTTTCCCTGACATCGGCGAAGCTGTGAACGGCGCGCTGGAAAACGTGAAATTCATATCTGATCCGTCGCTGGATGATATCATCGCTTCCGACAAGGCGGCGAGAGAGTATGTTGCGAAGTATTTTAGCTGATATACGGAGGTTTTAATGTCTGTTGTAATCGCGATAGTAGTTTTTTGCGTGATAATCCTTCTGCATGAATTCGGGCATTTTATCGCCGCGAAGCTATGCGGCATCTATGTCAAGGAATTTGCTCTGGGCATGGGGCCTGTTATTTTTAAAAAACAGGGTAAGGAAACCACTTATGCCATCCGTGCGCTTCCGATAGGCGGCTCCTGCTCGTTTGAGGAGGATCTCGGCGAGGACATGGACGACGAGGGGAACATCGTTCAGACCGCGCCAAATCCGCGCGCATTCAACAGAAAACCCGTATGGCAGCGAATGATTGTTATTCTTGCGGGGCCTATAATGAACCTGCTGCTCGGATATATCGTTGTTATTATTTCTCTGTGCACCGCCCCAGTGATGGCGTCGACAACCATTGCGGAATTCCGCGACCAGAGCGTAAGCAGCAGCGTGCTTCATGTCAATGATGAAATACTCTCAATCGACGGCACAACTATTTTCTCCATTTCCGATGTGACTTACAAGCTTCAGAACAGCGACCGCCGCAATGACGATGGAAACCTTGTATTTGATTTCACCGTAAGGCGCAACGGCGAGAAGGTCGTGCTGAAGGATGTCGAGTTCATGACCAGCGAAAACAGCGACGGTTCAACGGGCATTTACTTTGATTTCAAGGTGTACCAGCTTGAAAAGACGTTTATTAACGTAGTCACAGAAGCGTTCAGAGAATGCGCGTCCACCGCCCGCCTTATTTTCATGACGCTGATCGACCTTATCCGCGGGAAATACGGGCTGAACACACTAAGCGGACCCATCGGTGTGGGAACAGTTATCGCGGAAGCGGTATCGAAATACACTTTCTCGGATTTCATGTATATCGTTTCGCTGATAACGATAAACGTCGGTGTGTTCAATCTTGTTCCCATACCTGCTCTGGACGGCTGCCGCTTCCTGTTCCTTGTTGTCGAGGCAATACGCAGAAAGCCTGTTAAGCCGCAGGTCGAGGGCATGGTGCATTTTGTGGGATTTATTCTTCTTATGCTTATAATGGTCGTTGCGATGTATAACGATATCGCGCGGCTCATTACGGGAGGTTAATTTAATTGAGCAGAAAAAAGGTAAAGGTCGGGAATCTGATCCTCGGCGGGGAAAAGATATACATTCAGTCCATGCTGAACACCCCCGCGGAGGATATCGAAAACAGCGTGAAGCAGGCTGTCGCTCTTGAAAAGGCGGGCTGCGACATAATCCGTGCCGCGGTGCCGAGGATAGAGGATGCGAAGCTTATCGCCGCACTGAAAAATGCAGTTAATGTGCCCATCGTTGCGGATATTCACTTCAACTACAGAATTGCGCTTGCGTGTGTTGAAGCGGGCGTGGACAAAATACGCATAAACCCGGGAAATATAGGTTCTTCGGCGAATGTCCGCGCTGTTGCGGACGCCTGTCGTGAACGAGGTATTCCGATAAGAATAGGCGTTAATTCGGGCTCTCTTGAAAAGGAACTGCTGCAAGAATACGGCAGTCCCACCCCGGAAGCGCTGACGGAAAGCGCCCTGCGCCATGTAGACCTGCTGGACAGGTGCGGATTTGACGACATCGTTATAAGCATAAAATCCAGCAATGTAAAGCTGATGATAGAGGCATACCGCCTGCTGGCGAAAAAGGTGGATTTCCCGCTGCACCTTGGCGTGACCGAAGCGGGCACCGAGCGGATGGGTATAATCAAATCCGCCGTCGGCATAGGCTCGCTTCTTTGCGACGGAATAGGGGACACCATCCGAGTTTCTCTCACCGCCGACCCAGTTAAGGAAGTGTATGCAGCAAGGGATATCCTCAAGGCATGCGGTCTTTGGAAAGGCGCGGAGATTGTATCCTGCCCCACCTGCGGCAGAACAAAAATTGACCTCATCCCGCTCGCGGAAAAGGTCGAGCAAATGCTCGCCGACGTCGATGTCCCGATAAAGGTCGCGGTCATGGGCTGCGTTGTGAATGGCCCCGGGGAAGCCCGCGAAGCTGACGTAGGCATTGCCGGCGGCTGCGGCGAGGGGATAATCTTCCGCAAGGGAGAGATACTCCGCAAAGTGCCCGAAAATATGATACTTGAAGAACTGAAAAAAGAAATAGATATGATACAGAAAGGACGTTGATCAATGCCCGCACCATTAAAACTGCTGTTTGAAAACATTGATTTTCCGCTGTGCATCGCCGATGGAAAGGTGCTGAAAATTGTCTACACCGAGGCGAAGAACACCATGAACATCAGCCTCGGAATGGATGTACTTGTTACCACTGCAGAGCTTTCCGAAGCGGCGGGGAAGATTTCCACGGTGCTTGGCGGCGCAGACGTGACGATATACCCGAAGTACCACAGCTCGCTTTTCAACGCCGATTACATCTTCCAGATAATCGAGCTTATCAAGCAGAAAAACGCGTCCGTCAACGGATATTTTGACGGCGCGGAAATAAGCGACGATGGCTTTACATACGAAATAACCCTCAAGACGGGCGGGCAGAAGCTTCTGCTCGGTCTTGAAATGGACAAGAAGATTGAAAATTTCGTCCGTGGATTTTTTGATAAGAATATCAAGGTGATGCTGTCGTCGCAGTCCGAGCTTGATGTTGCCGATTATCTCAAGCAGGAGCAGAGCATTCCGGTGCCCAAGGTAGTAGTTACCGAAACCGCGCCAGCAGAGCAGCCCAAATGGCAGGGCGGGGGCGGCGGCTTCCGCAGCGGCGGAAACGGTGGCAACGGCGGCAGGCGTCCGCAGTTCCTCGAGGAAGCAAAGGAAATAACGCTTCCGTTTGAAATTGAGGAATTCGACCCGCAGGCGAAGCTTTTCTACGGCAAGGGCAATTTTGACCCGCCTTCTCCAATGTCGGGGGCATACGGCGACCAGGACATCGCGACCTTCTGGGGCAAGATATTCTACACTGAAGAAAAGGTGTCCCGCGATGGAAATACACTCATCTACACCGTGTATTTCAGCGACAATACTTCCGCGCATATGTTCAAGATAATCACCCCCGCCACCAACACCGATATGGTAAAGGATAACCTCAAATCCGGCAAGGCGATACTTGTTTCGGGCAAGTTCGAGATAGATAATTTCACGAAGAACCTTGTTGTCCGTCCTTTCTCCATCGCTTCCATAAAGCTCAATCAGATGCGCCACGACAACTCCGAGGAGAAGCGCGTCGAGCTGCATATGCATACGAATATGTCGGATATGGACGCGATAACCCCTGCCGCCGACCTTATAAATATGGCATATTCGTGGGGTCACAAGGCAATAGCCATCACCGACCACGGCAACGTGCAGGCATACCCCGAAGCCATGAATACCGTCGAGAAAATCCGCAAGAACGGCGGAGAATTCAAGATTATCTATGGTATTGAGGCGTATTTCGTAAACGACAGCGGCGCACTGGTTTCGGGCTGCTGCGATTATCCCATAAATAATGATATCATCGTATTCGACCTTGAAACAACGGGTCTTTCCGCCGAAACCGAGCGCATAACAGAAATCGGCGCGGTAAAGCTCCGCAACATGGAGATCGTAGAGGAGTTCCAGCTTTTCGTAAATCCCGAGCGGCATATTCCCGAAAAGATAACCGAGATAACCCACATAACCGACGACATGGTCGCGGACGCTCCGCTTGAAAAGGAAGCGCTCGAAAGATTTATCGCCTTTGCGGGCAGCGGCGTGCTGGTCGCGCATAACGCGGGATTTGATACATCCTTTATCCGCGCGGCTGCAAACCGCACGGGAACAGAATACAAATTCAGCTTTGTTGATACGCTTATGCTCTGCCGCGCGGCTCTGCCCAGCCTAAAAAATCACAAGCTTGATACGGTCGCAAAGGAATACAAGCTCGGCAACTTTAACCATCACCGCGCGATAGACGACGCGAAAATGCTTGCCGAAATATTCAAGTGCCTTATCTTCAACACATCAAAGCTTGGCAAGCTTGAAACTCTCGGCGACCTGAACGGTCTTATCGGCAGCGTCGACGCTAAGAAACTGCCGATGTACCACATGATAATCCTTGTAAAGAACGCAGTCGGTCTGAAAAATCTTTACAAGCTGATTTCCATGTCCAACCTCAACTATTTCTTCAAGAAGCCGAGAATACCTCTCTCCGAACTAGAGAAGCACCGCGAGGGGCTTATCATCGGAAGCGCCTGCGAAGCGGGCGAACTTTTCCGCGCTATACTTGACAACAAGCCCGAGGAGGATATCGAGAAGATAGCCTCGCTGTACGATTATCTTGAAATACAGCCCATCGGCAACAACGAGTTCCTTGTCCGCGAGGGAAGAGTGCCCGACGACGAAGCGCTGCGGGATCTCAACAAAAAAATCGTCGCGCTTGCGGATAAACTCGGAAAGCCCTGCGTTGCAACCTGCGACGTGCATTTCATGAATTCCGGCGACTCGTTCTACCGCACGATCCTGCAGGCGGGCCAGGGTTATAAGGACTCGGACAATCAGGCTCCGCTGTACCTGCGCACCACCGAGGAAATGATGAAGGAATTCGAGTACCTCGGCGCGGAAAAGGCGCATGAAGTGGTCATAAAGAACACAAATCTCATCGCCGATATGATATCCGACGAAATACGACCTATCCCCAAGGGAACATTCACGCCGTCCATCGACGGCGCGGAGCAGGAGTTGCAGGACCTCTGCTGGACGAGGGCGCACGCGTGGTACGGCGACGAACTGCCCGAGATAGTTGAAAAGCGCCTGCAAAAGGAGCTTGATGCCATCATAAAATACGGCTTCTCGGTTCTGTACATGATCGCGCAGAAGCTTGTTAAATACTCCGAAGATAACGGATACCTCGTCGGCTCCAGAGGTTCGGTAGGTTCGTCTTTTGTTGCGATAATGTCGGGTATTTCCGAGGTAAATCCCCTCGCGCCGCACTACCGCTGCCCGAAGTGCAGATACAACGAATTTATCACCGATGGCTCCGTCGGCTCGGGATTTGACCTCCCGCAGAAAAACTGCCCGAACTGCGGCACGGATATGATACGCGACGGCCACGATATCCCGTTTGAAACGTTCCTTGGCTTCAAGGGCGACAAGGCGCCCGATATCGACCTTAACTTCTCCGGCGAGGTTCAGGGTAAGGTACACCGCTACACCGAAGAACTGTTCGGCAAGGATCACGTGTTTAAAGCGGGTACCATTTCCGCAGTTCAGGATAAGACAGCATATGGCTTCGTAAAGAAGTACTGCGAGGAGCGCGGCATTGAATTCAACAACGCCGAGATGGAGCGCCTTTCTATAGGCTGCACCGGAGTAAAGCGCACTACGTCGCAGCACCCTGGCGGAATGGTCGTTGTGCCGAATGATTACGAGGTGTACGACTTCACGCCGGTACAGCACCCCGCCGACAAGACAGACAGCGACATGATAACTACCCACTTCGACTTCCATGCGTTGCACGATACGATTCTGAAGCTCGACGAGCTGGGACACGATGTTCCTACGCTGTACAAGCACCTCGAGGATATGACCGGAATGAAGATCGCGGACGTATCCACCACCGACCGCGCTATTTACGACCTGTTCGTATCCACTGAGCCTCTCGGAGTTACTCCGGAGGACATATTTGCGCCCTGCGGGACATACGGTATACCGGAGTTCGGCACGCCGTTCGCAATGCAGATGCTTCAGGACGCGCGGCCGAAGAACTTCTCCGACCTGCTTCAGATCTCGGGTCTGTCGCATGGTACGGACGTATGGCTCGGCAACGCGCAGGACCTCATCAAAAACGGAACCTGTACGATTTCCGAGGTTATCGGAACGCGTGACAACATCATGGTATACCTGCTCCACAAGGGCGTAGAGCCGAGCCTCGCGTTCAAGATCATGGAGATAACCCGAAAGGGTAACGCTACCAAGCTGTTCGACGACACGATATATCAGGCTTTCAAGGACAACAACGTGCCCGACTGGTACGTCGAGAGCTGTAAGAAGATAAAGTACATGTTCCCGAAGGCGCATGCCGCCGCGTACGTTACTTCCGCGGTAAAGCTCTGCTGGTTCAAGATAAACAGACCCTGCGAGTTCTACGCCGCGACCCTGACAAAGCACACTGAAAATATCGAGCTTGACGTAGTGCTCCGCGGCAAGGAAGCTGTAAAGAACCGTATCCGCGAGCTGCAGGCTATGCCGAATATCGGCGTAAAGGAAAAGGGTACGCTTGACGCGCTGCTCCTTATCAATGAGATGTTGTGCCGCGGTATCGGCGTTCTGCCGGTGGACGCAAAGCTTTCCGGAGCGGCTACCTATCACATCGAGGACGGAAAGCTGCGTATGCCGTACCTGTCTATTGCGGGCTGCGGCTCTAATGCGGCATTCAAGCTCAAGGAGGTTGTCGACGCCGGAAATTACATGTGTATCGACGATATCCAGCAGCAGAGCGGACTTAACAGCACTGTTATCGACAAGATGAGAGAAATGGGCGTGTTCGGCGATATCCCGAATTCCGCGCAGATGTCCTTGTTTGATATGTGATATTACAGCGGAGTTGTTGACTCGATTTATGCAAATTGACAAAAAATCTGCATGTTCTTGACAACTCCGCTTTAATGCGTTATAATGTTAGAGTAATATGATAGTGTGATAGCACATTACTATACTAAAGCGGAGGAAATTCAAAGTGAAAAGATACGACCTTCTCACCCCGGAGGGAACCCGGGATCAGCTTTTTGACGAGTGCATAGCAAAGCGCACGATCCAGGAAAAGCTCAGGAAAATATTTACTGCATACGGATATTCCGAGGTAATAACCCCGGGTCTGGAGTTCTATGAGGTATTTAACGGAAAGGTGCATTATTTCCCGTCCGAGACTATGTACAAGCTGGTCGACGGAAAGAACCGTCTGATGGTTCTCCGCCCGGATAACACCATGCCTATAGCGAGACTTGCGGCTACCAGACTTCGGGCTGAAAAGCTTCCGCTGAAGCTCTACTGTAACCAGAGCATTTTCATGGTCAATCCCAAGAACAGCGGCAGAGACGACGAATTCACCCAGGTCGATATAGAGATACTCGGCGGCGAGAGCAAGGCGGCGGATTACGAGGCGCTTTCACTTGCGGCGCAGTCGCTGTTTGCAGTCGACGAGGATTTCCGGCTTGAGATAGGCGAGAGCGGAATTTTCCGCACCGTAGTCGACGACCTGAACCTCCCCGAGGAGAAGGCGGAGCTGATACATACTCTTATTGAAAATAAGAATTATCCCGCGCTCAGCGAGGCGCTCGAGGGTATTTCATGCAGTGCCGCAGATGCCGTGAAGGCGCTGCCGTCGCTGTTCGGAGAGAGCGAGGTATTCGAAGCCGCTGAAAAGTACATGTACAGCAAGGAGCTTCGCACAAAGCTGAATACCCTCCGCGAGACCTACGACGCACTCTGCTCGATGGGATATTCCGGCAAGATAAAGGTAGACCTCGGACTTGCGCACAAGAAGGATTATTATACCGGTATCCTGTTCCGGGGTTATGTCGAGGGCTACGGACTTCCGGTGCTTTCCGGCGGACGTTACGACACGCTGCTCGGGGATTTCGGCAGGAACTCCACGGCGGTCGGATTTGCGGTGAACGTTGAAGCGGCTGCAAAGGTGCTCCTCAAGAGCGTGCACGAGCCGCTCACCAAGCCGGTGGACGTGCTGGTGTTCAGCATGAGCGGCTGTGAAACTCTGGGGCTTGCCCACTGTGCAGAGCTCATCGGCGAGGGTCTGACGGTGTTCAATTCACTGAGCGCCACTGAGGAAGAAGCCGCTGAGTACGCAAAACAGCACGGCATACGCCGCATGGACGTTGTCGGAGCAAATTCGGCAGTTACCGTAAAGGAGGTCTGACCATGAAGAACAAGACCATCAGAATTGCTCTTACAAAGGGCAGACTTGAAAACAAGACCGTCGACCTGCTCGACAAGATAGGCTACGACGTATCGGAGCTGCGCGACAAGGGCAGGCGCCTGATACTGAACATTCCCGGCGAGAATATCGAAGTAGTTCTTGCGAAGGCTGCGGACGTAATTACATATGTCGAGCACGGCGTGTGCGATATCGGCGTAGTCGGTAAGGACACCATAATGGAGCACGGCGGTAAGTTCTTTGAGATCAGCGACCTCGGATTCGGCAGATGCAAGTTCGCGCTTGCCGGAAAGAAGGGCAGCAATTTCTACGAGGGCTACGGGATCAAGACCATCGCCACAAAGTACCCGGAAGTCACCCGCGCATTCTTTGAGAATAAGGGCATGGATATTGATATCGTGAAGATAGAGGGTTCGGTGGAACTGGCTCCGCTGGTAGGTCTGGCTGACGCTATCGTTGATATCGTAGAGACCGGAACCACGCTCAAGGAAAACGGGCTTGAGGTCTGGGAGGACGTTGCTCCGATTTCGGCGCGTCTTATAGTCAACACCGTAAGCATGAAACTGAAGCAGCAGCGTATCGCTGAGATAGTCAAGCAGATAGAGGAGA
>CAKSPC010000041.1 GCA_934481445.1 uncultured Oscillospiraceae bacterium | reverse complement strand
TTGCGAAATCGCAGTCGCTCCGACTGCGAAATGAAAAACGATGCCATTTAAAACAAAAGAACCGCCTTTCAGCGGTTCTTTTGTTTTAAATCTGGCGGAAAGAAAGGGATTCGAACCCTTGAACGGGTATTAGCCGTTACACGATTTCCAATCGTGCGCCTTAGACCAGCTCAGCCATCTTTCCACATATTCGATTAATTTCGAGGAATTTTTTTATCTGTCCCCGTCGACTGTATTATTATATCACACTGCTCCGATTTTGTCAATACCCTTTTTCAAAAAAATTTAGTTTTTTTGAAAATAATTTCGCCCGCACGTTTTTGTGCGGGCGGCAGCTTGTCGAAAAAGTCAAATTTGCCCGCGAAGCGGGCTTTTTGAATCCGTTTTTTGCCTCAGCTCAAGGGTGACTGCGTCGACCCTGCCGAGGCAAAAAACACTTCTATCCGCACAAGTGTGCGAATTGTCGGCTTTGCCGACAATGAGTGCGCGCAGGGCGGATGTACCCTGTCGGAAAAGTCGTAAGACTTTTTCGACAGACTCTCGCCCGCACATTTTTGTGCGGGCGGGATGTTATTCATCGTGGAAGTGTTTCTTGCTGTATTCGCGGCGGAGGTTGCGGACTTTTTCGCGGATCTTTATCTTGCCGCTGGGCTCGGGAGCAGGCTTCGGAGCGGGTTCTTCCTCTTCTTCGCATTTGTATTCGGGGGTGATGTAGTCTACGTTTCCGACGTAGCTGTTCGTGTGCGTGGGAAGAGCGCGCTTTTTCAGCCGACCCTCAACGTAGTCCTTGAACAGCATATAAATTACCGCGCAGACCGGTACGCCGAGGAACATTCCGAGTATCCCGAAAAGCCCTCCGCCCACAAGGATCGCAATAAGTATCCACACCGCGGGAAGTCCTGTGGAGTCGCCGAGTATCCAGGGCGCGATGATGTTTCCGTCCACATTCTGAAGTATGATAATGAATATCACGAACCACAGCGCCATTATCGGGCTGTCCGACAGCAGGAGCAGAAGCACGCAGGGAATGCAGCCGATAAACGGACCGACAAACGGTATCAGATTGAACACGAACATTATCACCGCAATAAGCAGGGCATACGGCATCCTCATTATCGTGCAGCCAATAAATACGATTATTGATACGATAAGCGCTTCAATGATCTTTCCGATGATGGAGCCGAGGAATTTCTTGCTTGCCTCCCTGCAGACGCCGAGGAAGCGCTGCGCGCGCTCCGGCCTGAAAAACGCAAAGAGCAGCTTCTTTGTCTGCCCGACGAACATTTCTTTCTTCGCGAGAAGATATATCGAGATGATAAGACCGATGATGACGTTCTTCATTGTGTCGATTACCGCCCAGACGCCCGAGGCAACGTTGCCCGCAAATCCAAGCAGCTCGCCGGAGTATCTTTTCCAGATATCGGAGATGAATTTGCTGAAATCGTCCAGCGGATTTCCGAGGAACTCCGCAATGTCGGGGTAGTCCGCGGAGAGTTTGTTAAGGTACTCGCGCACCGTCGCGATGTAGGAATCCATGTTGTTGAAAATAGAGATGATGTTCGTAGTCAGCTGAGGAATGACCATGATTATCACCAGCGTGAGGAAAATAAGCACCGAAAGCATCGTGCAGGTGAGGGAAAGCGCCCGCGCAATGCCTTTTTTCTTCTGCTCGGGCGAGTAATACAGCTTCTTGAACAGTCCGCGCTCAAACCTTGTCATAAGCGGATTGAGAAGATATGCACAGAAAATGCCTATCACCACCGGCGTCGCCACCGTGCCGATTATCGAAAGTTTTGAAGCGACAGCGTCAAAGTTGAATATTATCATTATCGCCAAAGAGCTTACCACTATCGCAAGCGTGGCATACACGGCAATGGTAAAATACTTTTGGTTCCAGTTTATTTTCATACAGTTACCCCCGCAGTTGTCTTTATGGTTATATTTTAACACTATATAAAATAAAAATCAAGAGCACGGCGCAAATTTGTCCGCATGACATTATTCACAGAAAAATTATTAATTAACAGCTAATGCCGAATTTTTTTTGTGCAAAACACCGAATGTTCCGAAAAATGGGCGAAAAATATTAAATCTCTTGACTTTTTTAACAAAAAAGCTTATAATATTAGCAAGGAAATTAGCAACTATTGCCGTTTAATGGCAAAAGGAGAAGTAGTATGTTAAAATCATTGAAGGCCAGAATGCTGGCAAGATATATAACGGTCATACTGGTGGCGATAATCCCGATAGGACTGCTGGGCGCGTATTTCAGCTTTATGAGCTCGGAAAAAACGCTGGAGCAGACCCTTTCCGAAACGTCGCTCATCGCCGCGGGGCAGGTTGAGAGCAGTCTTAATGAGTCCCTCGCGGTTATTAAGGAAATCGGTATGAACCCGCTGCTTGCATCGGCTGACGTTGATTCCAGACAGAAGCTTATCATGCTGAAAAACCGTGCAGACCGCTTCAACTTCGTTGAATACGGCTACACCACCGCTTCGGGCATCACCCCGAGGGGTACCAGCTACTCCGCGCTCGAGTGGTACAAGCGCTCCATCGTGGGCGAGGTAGTTCTCTGTGCCCCGCAGAACCGCGCGGACGGAAGCTATGTAATGTACATATCCGCGCCTATAATCAGGTTTGACGAGGAATACAACGAATCCATCGTGGGCGTTGTTTATGCCGCGGTCGACGCGTCCTATCTTTCTAACATTTCGGGAAATATCAGAGTGGGCGATCAGGGCAGCGCGTTCATCATCGACCACGAGGGTACAGTCATCGCGCATGACGATTACACAAAGGTTACATCCGAGGAGAATCTTATCGACCTGCTCGAAACCCCCGAGGAGGAGCGCCCGAGCAACGTTAACGAGGAGCGCGTGGTTCTCACCGACGCGGAAAAGAAAGCGTATGAGGGTCTTGAAACCCTTGAGAAGCAGGCTCTTTCGCTGGAGGACGGCAAGTCCCTGTTCGGCACCTGCGAGATAGACGGGCTTACAAAGTGCGTCGCGATGTCCAAAGTAGGCGGCACGGACGGATGGGTAGTCGTTATCGAGGCGGTTCAGTCCGAGTTTATGGGGCAGTCGCGTATGTGCCTTATCATCACTGCGATAGTTGCGGTGGTAGTTATCATAGGCGCGGCACTGTTCATTATCAAGCACACCGGCGACATTGTTAAGCCGATAACCGAGATTAGAAACGAGATGGCGCGTGTTTCCGACGGCGACCTTACCGTCTATGTTGCAAGGCGCACCAGGGATGAGGTCGGCGATCTTGCCGAAACCATAACCGAAACGGTAAAATCACTGCGCACATATGTCCGCGAGATAACTCATATCGCGCGGCAGATCTCCGACGGAAACTTCAATTTCGATACGAATGTTGAATTCAAGGGCGACTTTGTTGAGATAATCGACTCGCTGAAGCAGCTTGCCGCGTCGCTCAGCATAACCATGGAGAACATCAACAATGCCGCGGAGCAGGTAAATACCGGCGCAACGCAGATATCCGAGGGCGCGCAGAGCCTTGCACAGGGCACCACCCGCCAGGCGGCTTCCATCGACACCCTTTCTTCCGCCGTCGCAGAGCTTGACGCACACGTCAACACCAACGCCGAGCACGCCGTTGATGCGAGCCGAAAGGCGGAGGAAGCAGGCAGCCGCATAACCGCAAGCAACGAGCGCATGAAGGACATGATAAAGGCGATGGAGAACATCTCCGCAAAGTCCTCCGAGATAAGCAACATCATTTCCACCATCGACGACATCGCATTCCAGACCAACATACTTGCGCTCAACGCCGCCATAGAAGCCGCGCGTGCGGGCGAAGCAGGAAAGGGATTTGCGGTAGTCGCTGACGAGGTAAGAAATCTTGCCGCAAAGAGCGCCGAAGCGGCTCAGAGCACCACCGAGCTTATCAAGCAGTCGCTTGACGCAGTTGAAGAGGGCTCGTCCATTGCTGATGAAACCGCGGATTCGCTTAGAAGCTCCGTTGCGATAACCACGGAAGCCGTCGGACTTATAAACGAGATTTCCGACGCGTCCAGGCATCAGGCGGAGATGATAAACGACGTAAACGAAAGCATCGAGCAGATAACCGCAGTTGTTCAGACCAACGCAGCAGCGGCGGAGGAAAGCGCAGCGTCCGGCGAGGAACTCAACAGCCAGGCTGCGGAGCTGCGTAACCTCACGGGAAGATTTTCTCTGATGGAAAACAGCGAAGCTTATCTCGAGCGTTACGAAGCCGAGCACGAAAACGACGAATTCCTCAATGCAGAACCCGAGGAGGAGCAGACGGAAGAATCAGCCGAGTCGACCGAAAACGCAGAGGAAACTCACGAAAAGCCTGTTATCAACCTTGACGATGACCCTGTTGAAAACACCGCAGAGGTTCACGAAGAACCGGAGGAGCCGCAGGAAAGCTCTCCTGCCGAGGAAACCAAGCAGGAGGAAGCTGCACAGCCCGCCGAAACCGCTTCGGTTGATATTGACGATAAATATTAAACAATAAACAAGGGAGCGTTAAAAAACGCTCCCGATTTTTTTATGCTTCTCCGATAAGCCTTAGCGCGTTCCCGCTCAGCACCATTTCCTTTTCCTCCGCCGTAAGCGGCAGCTTCGCGAAGCGCTCAAGTTCTTCCTTTGAACTCCACATGGGGTAATCCGTTCCCCACATAACGCGGTCGGCGCCTATCTTTCGGATAAGATCCGCGGCGTGCACGGGTGACATCGCATACAGCGAGCTGGAACAATCCGCATATATCCCGCTGTGGGCAAACAGTTCCGCCGCCCTGTCCCACATGGACCATCCCGCAAAATGCGCGCCGATGACCGTGAGTTTGGGAAATCTCTTCACGACATTCATCAGCCGCTCGGGCGAGGACAGGTCGGAGCGGGTATCGCCGCAGTGGAACAGTATCGGCAGACGCCCCTCCGCAGCTTCATAGATGGGGAAAGCCTTTTCGTCGTCCATCGCGAAGTTCTGGAAATCGCTGTGCAGCTTCAGACCTTTAAGTCCGAGTGAGATAACGCGGTCAATTTCCCGCGCGGGATCTTCGTAGCCGGGGTGTATCGCGCCGAAGCCGATAAGTTTGTCGGGGTACTGCTGTACGCTCTGCGAGATGAAGTTATTTATGCTTTCCACCTGCGCGGGGATAGTCGCGACGGACTGTATAATAAAGCGGTCGACTCCAGCTTCTGCGCCGTCGCGGAGAAGTCCCGCAACAGTACCGTCCAGCTCCATGTGCATATTATAAAATCCGCCGATTCCCGCGACTGCCTTTTCGGCAATCTTATCGGGAAAGACGTGCGCGTGCGCGTTGATTATCAAATTCTTCACCTCTGTTAAATGATGAGCGTGCTGTCGCCGAACGAGAAGAATCTGTATTTTTCCTGAATTGCAACTTCGTAGGCGTGCAGCGTTTTTTCACGGCCGAGAAACGCGCTGACGAGCATTATCAGCGTGCTTTCGGGCAGGTGGAAGTTGGTTATAAGTCCGTCGATGCACTTGAATTCGTACCCGGGGTAAATGAAAATGCCCGTGTCGTGGGTGCAGGCGGTGATTTCGCCGTTTTCGGAGAGCTGCGCGGCGCTCTCGAGGGTGCGGCAGGAGGTCGTGCCGACGGCGATGACTCTGCCGCCGCGCGCCTTGCATTCGTGTATCTTGTCGGCGGTTTCCTGCGGGATGGAATAGTGCTCGACGTGCATTTTGTGGTCGAGGATGTTGTCCTCCTTGACGGGGCGGAATGTTCCCAGACCAACGTGCAGCGTTACATATGCGAGGTCGACGCCCATTGCGCGCGCCTGCCCGAATTCGCGCTCGGTGAAGTGCAGTCCCGCCGTAGGCGCCGCCGCGGAGCCTGTTTCGCGGCAGTATATGGTGTTGTAGCGGTCGTTGTCCTTCAGCTTTTCGGTGATATAGGGCGGCAGGGGCATCTGACCGATCCTGTCGAGGATGTCGAAGAAATCCCCGTCGAATGAGAACCGTACGATACGGCTTCCGTCGTCGGAGGTTTCAAGTATCTCCGCGGAAAGCTCATCGTTGAAATCCACAATAACGCCGGGCTTCAGGCGCTTTCCGGGGCGTACGAGAGTCTCCCAGTCGGTGAGGGACAGGCGCTTCAGCAGCAGAAATTCAACCGGGACGCCGGTTTCGCGCTTGGTGCCGTATATTCTTGCGGGGAAAACCTTGCTGTCGTTCATAACGAGCAGGTCGCCCTTTTTGAGGTAGTTGCATATATTGTAGAAATGGTCGTGGGTTATCTCACCCGTGGCGCGGTCTATCTTCATCAGGCGGGAGCTGTCGCGGGGCTCCAGCGGGGTCTGCGCGATGAGTTCCTGCGGAAGATCATAGTAAAAATCGCTCTTGAGCATTTTAAGTTCCTCTGCTTTCATATTTTATAATACTGCTTCTATTGTACCACAATTCGTCATATAATTCAATCGGGGACAGCGCCGACAAAATAAACAAAATATAATGGAAATGTGCGGTATATTTCTATCTTTGCGACAGGATTTTGCCGTCGAAACCGTTGACAAAACGAAAAAACTGTGGTAAAATAAAAAAAGCTTATGACAGTGCTGTCGTAAGTCAACTGATAGAGGTGCGGAAACGATTAGTAGCGCGTGCACGAATGGCGTTCGGACGCCGCCGCGTGAAAGGCCTACCGCCGAAGAATATACAGTCCGTGGTGTATATATCTGGTCGTTCGCCGAAGAGGCGTACGATTGTCATCGACTTTCGGGTGATGGAGAGCTATCTGCAATTTATTTTTCAGATCGCAATGCCTGCCGGAATACGCCGATGAAACTGCTCTCATCGGTTTTTTTGTTATACGGCACTGCATAAAGGCAACACCGCGCAAGCACTGGCATTTGGTTTTTGTACGCGTATTGCATTAAGAAAATCTTACAAAAGGAAAGGTTCAACTATTATGAAAAAGCAGTTCAATGTCGGCATCATCGGCGCAACAGGCATGGTAGGTCAGCGTTTCGCTATCCTGCTTGAAAATCATCCCTGGTTCCATGTCACGGTTCTCGCGGCTTCCCCCCGTTCCGCAGGCAAGACCTACAAGGAGGCTGTCGGCGACAGATGGTTCATGGATGTTCCCATGCCCAAGAACATGGAAAACATTATAGTTAAGGACGCAGCGGCTGACGTAAACGAGATCGCATCGCAGGTTGATTTCGTATTCTGCGCCGTTGATATGAAGAAGGACGAGATAAAGGCTCTCGAAGAGGCTTACGCAAAGGCAGAGTGCCCCGTTATGTCCAACAACTCCGCAAACCGCTTCACACCCGATGTTCCCATGATCATCCCCGAGGTCAACGCCGACCACGCGGCTATTATCGATGCACAGAAGAAGCGCCTTGGCACAAAGCGCGGCTTTATCTCCGTAAAGTCCAACTGCTCCATCCAGAGCTACGTTCCCGCTCTTTCTCCCCTGAGAAAGTTCGGCATCACAGAGGTTCTCGCGTGCACATACCAGGCTATCTCCGGCGCAGGCAAGACCTTCGAAACATGGCCCGAGATGGTTGATAACCTTATCCCTTACATCGGCGGCGAGGAAGAGAAGTCCGAGCAGGAGCCCCTGAAGGTCTGGGGTCATATCGAGGGCAGCGAGATCGTTAAGGCTGACGCTCCGAAGATCACAACACAGTGCCTGCGCGTTCCTGTTTCCAACGGTCATTTCGCAGCAGTATTTGTAAGATTTGAAAACAAGCCCACCATTGAGGAGATCAAGAAGATCTGGGCGGAATACACTGCAGAGCCCCAGGCGCTCGGTCTGCCCTCCGCTCCCAAGCAGTTCCTCCACTACTTCGAAGAGGACAATATGCCCCAGGCTAAGCTTCACAGAAATCTTGAAAACGGCATGGCAGTGTCCATCGGACGTCTGCGCCCCGATACCCAGTACGACTACAAGTTTGTTTGCCTTTCCCACAACACACTCCGCGGCGCTGCGGGCGGTGCGGTAGAGATGGCAGAGCTGCTTGCAGCCAAGGGTTATCTGGATTGATCCGTTCGGTCTGAAAGGATAATTGATATTTTATGAGCAATACGATTTTTACAGGCGTTGCGACCGCCATTGCAACCCCTATGAACGCTGACGGCAGCATCAACTACGAGGAATTCGGCAGAATGCTGGATTTTCAGGTTGACAACGGCGCGGACGCGGTTGTTATCTGCGGCACCACAGGCGAATCCGCAACCATGACCGACGACGAGCACCGCGAGGTTCTCCGTTACGGCATTGAGCGCGTCAACCACCGTATCCCCGTTATCGCGGGCACGGGCAGCAACGATACCGCTTACGCCATCGAGCTGTCCAGGGACGCCGAAAAGCTCGGCGCGGACGCTCTGCTGCTGGTAACGCCTTACTACAACAAGGCTTCCCAGCGCGGTCTTGTAAAGCACTTCACCGCCATTGCAGACAGCGTTAACATCCCGATCGTTCTGTACAATGTTCC
Organism: uncultured Oscillospiraceae bacterium; assembly: GCA_934481445.1. Classification (GTDB taxonomy): domain Bacteria; phylum Bacillota; class Clostridia; order Oscillospirales; family Ruminococcaceae; genus CAG-115. The sequence continues at coordinate 14,059 of CAKSPC010000041.1, read as the reverse complement.
CTCCCGCACGGGCGTGAACATTTCCATCGACGCATACAAGGAGCTTGCAAAGCACCCGAACATCGTAGCCACCAAGGAAGCAAGCGGCAATATGGATCTTATGATGCAGATCGCCACCTACACTGACCTTGACATCTATTCGGGCAATGACGACGAAGCCCTCTGCGCGCTCGCACTGGGTGCAAAGGGAGTTATTTCCGTTACTGCAAACTGCATGCCCAGGGAAAAGCACGACGAGATCATGCTCTTCAGGGGCGGCAAGCATGCGGAAGCCCTCGAAATGCAGAAGAAGCTGCTGGCGTTTGAGAAGGCTCTGTTTATGGACGTTAATCCCATCCCCGTTAAGGAAGCGCTCAACATCATGGGCTTCAGGGCGGGCGAGTGCAGACTGCCCCTCTGCTCCATGACAGAGGCGCAGGTGGAAGTTCTCAGAGCGGCCATGGAGCCCCTCGGAATTATCGGCACGATCAAGTAAATGCTTTCGGGCGGGTCTGACAGCCCGCCCGTTTTTCAGAAAGGAATTTCAATGACAAGGATAGCTGTAACAGGCGCCTGCGGCAGAATGGGGCGCGTTATCGTGAACCTCTGCAAGGAACGCGGCGACTGCGAAATAATCGCGGGAATAGACAAGCTCGGCGAGAAGTACGATGATTTCCCCGTTTACAAGAGCGTTTTCGACATGGCGGAGAAGCCCGATGTTATCATCGATTTTTCTCACCCCTCGGCACTGACCGACCTGCTTTCCTACGGAAAGATGAACAATGTTCCGCTGGTGATAGCGACAACGGGCTACACCGACGAGGAGCGCTCGCAGATAACCGCCGCTTCCGCGCAGATACCCGTATTTTTCACGTTCAATATGTCGCTGGGCATAAATCTTCTGGTGGAGCTTGCGCGCAAGGCAACGCAGGTGCTCGGCGGGCAGTTTGATATCGAGATACTCGAGAAGCACCACAATCAGAAAAAGGACGCTCCCTCCGGCACGGCGATAATGATAGCCGAGGCGATAAACGACGAGCTCGGCGGCAAGGATCATTTCGTGTATGACCGCCACAGCGTAAGAAAGCCCCGCGACAAGGACGAGATAGGTATGCACGCGATACGCGGCGGCACCATCGTCGGCGAGCATGATATCATTTTCGCCGGTCACGACGAGGTGATTACCCTTTCTCACTCCGCGCAGTCACGCGAGGTGTTTGCGGTGGGCGCAGTAAATGCGGCGGTGTTCCTAGCGGGAAAGCCTGCGGGAATGTACGCCATGTCTGATTTGATAAAGGAGAATTGATATGAGCATTCAGGTTACAGAAAACGTATCCGCGGTATCTTTCGTTAACGTACCGCTCAATAAGACGATCATGGAGGACACGCTGACCGCTGTCGCAAAGGCAGGCATAAACATCGATATGATCTCCATGACAGTTCCCACCTCCGAAATATTCAGCTTCGGCTTTACCCTTTCCGATGAGGATATGCCCAAGCTGCTTACGGTCGTAAAGGAACTGAAGGCCAAGGAGAGCAGCATCGTTCCCATGATAAACAGCGGCAATCGCAAGATAGTAATAAAGACAAGCGATATGGAAACTCAGGCAGGCTTTGCGGCAAGAGTTTTTGAAATGCTCAACCGTATCGACGCCATGATCCTGCTGATAACAACAGGAGTTGATGAGATCTCCGTTCTTATCCGCGAGAGCGACGCAGAAACCGCCGAGGCTGAACTGAGGAGGATGTTCGGCTGATGTGGAAAATCCTTTTAAGCGAAGCCGCGGCGACCGCCGGGGCTGAAACGCATGAAGCGACTCTAAACGACGCCGTGCAGGATCTTGTTGAACACCCCGAGGAAACCGTGTCGGCGTTCGGCAAATTTTTCGAGGACCTCGGAAACAGCATTCTCAAGGCGGTGCCAACGATACTTTTTGCGGTGCTGATACTTGTTATAGGCATATTCTTCACGAAGCTATGCCTGTGGCTGCTTTCAAAGGGACTGAACAAGTCCAAGCTTGACCTTACGGTAACAAAGTTCGCGACGCAGGTCACAAAGATAGTTCTGTACGTCATGCTTGTAACGATAATCCTGTCCATCCTCGGCATTCCCGCAACATCCATCATCACCGTAATCGGTACGGCGGGCGTTGCGATAGGTCTGGCACTGCAGGATTCGCTGTCGAATGTCGCGGGCGGATTTATCCTGATGGTTACAAAGCCGTTCAAGATAGGCGATTACATAATCGTCGGCGGCGTGGAGGGAACAGTCGCGCAGATCTCTGTTCTGCACACAAGGCTGGATTCCGCTTCTAATCAGGCGATATTTATCCCGAACGGACAGGCGGTCAACGCGACCATCGTAAACAACAACGGCAACAACATCCGCCGTGTTGATATGACGTTCTCCATCTCCTACGAAGCCGATTTTGCAAAGGCACAGAAGGTCATCATGGATGTGCTCAACAGCAACCCCAAGATAGACACCACCCGCGCAATGACGGTAAGAATGCTGGAGCACGGCGCGAGCGCCATCGTAATTGCGGTTCGCCCGTGGTGCAGGACTGCGGACTACTGGGACGTTTATTTCGACACCACCGAGCAGGTGCGCGCGGCGTTCATCAAGAACGATATCGAGATACCCTTCGACCAGTTGGATGTGCACCTTGTCGGAAATTCCGAAAATACAAAGTAAAAAAATTTCCCCCTGTTTTTCACAGGGGGATTTTCATATCAAAAGGACAGCCGCGCGGACTGTCCTTTGAGTCTGTCGAAAAAGTCAAAACGGCAGAAAATTTGCAATAAACTGTGGGGGGAAAACTCTTGTTTTCCCCCCACACCCCCTTTAGCGCCTTGAACGCGAAAATGGCGCTATCGCGCCGAGTGGCGGGGGCTCTGGTCTGTCGGTCAGCCCCTCTGTCACTTCGTGACACCTCCCCCATGGGGAGATCACCCCACAACCCCCGCTTCCTTTTGTGTCAAAAGGAAGCGAAAACCAATACGCTACGCGGAAATTTTAAAGGTTTTTCGACAAGCTGAAAGGACAGCCGCGCGGGCTGTCCTTTCTGTTTATTTGTTCAAGATCTGAATTTGTCCGTCATGTTCTTGAGCGCCGAAGCCTGCGTGTCAAGCTCCACGGACGCCGCCGCGCTTTCTTCCGCATTCGCCGCGGAGGCAGTAACGCATTTCGAGATGTCCTCGGTCTTTTCGGAGATGTCGCTCATGCGGCGGCTCTGCTCCGCGCCGGAATCAACAATGGCGGTGATTATGCGGTCGACCTCTTCCATTTTGGAGAGCACTCCGCTGAATGTTTCTGCGGTGTTGTCGGCAAGCTGCTTTCCGTTCTCCACCGCCTGCGCGGCTTCGTTTATCAGCGATGTTGTGCGGCCGGAAGCTTCCGCGCTCTTTCCGGCAAGGGTGCGCACCTCGTCGGCTACGACTGCGAAGCCCTTTCCCGCTTCGCCCGCCCTTGCCGCCTCGATGGAAGCGTTGAGTGCGAGAATGTTCGTCTGGAATGCAATATCCTCGATGGTTTTGTTGATCTCCTGAATTTTCTCGGATGTGGTACGTATATCGTTTATGGCGGCGAGCAGGGTTCCCATCTGCTCGTTTCCGCGCTGTGCGGCCTTGGATGTCTCGGCAGAAACAACTCCTGCGCGGGAGGCAAGCTCGGAATTTTCGGTGATGATCTTTTCCGCAGACGATATGCTTTCGGTTATATCGTCAATGAGAGCGGTCTGTTTGGAAGCGCTCTCCGCGAGGTCGTTTGCGCCGCGGGAAACATTCTCCGCGCCGCTGAATACCGATTCCGCCGTGCGGGCGATACAGCCGAATACTCCGCCAAGCTCCGAAAGGATACCGTTCAGCGAATCCTTTATCGGTGCGAAGTCGCCTGCGTATTCCTGCGTTACGCTTCCGCGGAAATCACCCTGCGACATTTTTTCGAGATGTTCGGAAATATCGCTGACGTAGGCGCGGAGGGTCGCGTTGGTCTGTTCGATTATGCGGCATACATTGCCGATTTCGTCGTTCGCCCTGTAATCAAACGAAACGGAAAGATCGCCGCGGGTCATTTTTTCCGCCGCAGAGGAAACAGCGGCAAGCGGCTTGAAGCATTTCCTTATTGTAATAACGCAAACCACGGCCGCCGCGGCGATCGTTACAGGGATGATGACCGAGAAAATGATCAGCATGGTTGTAACGTCCCTGTACAGTTCCGAGGAATCCATTGCATAGCTCAGCGTCCAGCCCGCCGTGGGTATCTCGGTGGAAAGCACAAATCTCTTTGCGCCGTCGTAGTCGGTAAGGGTGCAGGCGGAAACGCCGTCGGAGGTGCTTTCAGCGGAAATTCCGCTTACCGTCGAGGAATAATCGGTGTAATGCTCGTTTCCGCTGTCGTCGACATAGGGCATAAGCTCTGCGTTTCTGTGGATCATCACACTGCCCGAAGCGGCGGTGAGCGCGGGATAGCCGTTTTCCGTGAAGCTGTATTCTGAAATAATATCCTGTATATCCGTAAGGAACATATCCGCGGCGGTGACGCAGCTTACAGCGCCGTTCCTGCGGTAAGCCTTGGCGATGGTTATAACCATGTTGCCTGTCATCGCGTCTATATAAGGCTCGGTGATTATCGCGCCGTCGGACGCGGCGGCTTTCTTATACCAGTCGCGGTCGGTCGTGATGTAATCCGAGGGTACCTCCCAGCCGTCGGAAAAAACGGCGTAGTTGTCAGGACAGCCTATGTATATCGCAAACATTTCCGGCATCCTGCCTACCGCGTCGACAAGGTAGGCGTACATATCGTTTCTTTTGTCGGTATCCAGTTTCTGATAGCCGATTTCATCCGACAGGTCAGAAACGCGCTGGGCTTCCTTTTGCAGCCATGCGTCCACCTGATGCGAAAAATCGCTGATAGAGGCTTCGGCGGCCTCGGTGATATGCTTCTGAGAGTTTGCAGACATGAATATGCAGCTTATCGCAGCAAGCACCAGCATCGTCGCTGCCATCAGCGCGATGGCTGTTACGGATATCCTTGCCTTGAGGGAAAGTTTTTTCATAGAATTATCCTTCCTCAGTTCCGAATCGGCGGAACTAAGTTTTTGTTGAATTTGTATAATTTATTATAACATAAACCGAGAATTCTGTAAATAGTAAATGAGAGATTTGCCGGTTTTGCGATAAAAAATTCCCGCGTCACTGCAAACACGGGAATTAAAAATTACCTTTCTGTATCTATGTAGTGCGGGATGATATCCATGTAGCTTCCGTCCTTTTTGCGGAATCCTTTAGGTATCACGCCGAGCTGTGTAAATCCGAGCTTTTTGTAAAGCTTCAGCGCAGGTGTGTTGTCCGCAGCCACCGCGTTGAATTGCAGTATCTTGAAACCAAATCTGCCGCAGTTTTTTACGCAGTCGCTTACCAGCGCCTCGCCGATGTGCATTCCTCGCCTGTCAGATTTCACCGCGAAGCTTGCGTTGGCGATGTGCCCGCACCTGCCGACATTGTTGGGATGAAGAATATAAAGCCCGATGATCTCGCCGTTGTCCTCGCACACGGCGGAATAACTCTGCGAGCCGAAGAATGCCGCCGCGCCGTCCAGCGTCAGCGTGCTTTCCTGCGGAAATGACGCGCCCTGTTCAACTATCTCGTTCCATATATCCGCCATCGACCGCAGGTCGGTGGGAAGATACTCTCTTACTGTCATGGAAACATCTCCTTTTTATATTATGAGGTAATTATACTACCCATAAGGGCATTTGTCAATGGTGCGCGAAATGTACATTTTTGCGCAAAAAAATTGCTGAATTATCGTCTATTTTAGCCTTGACATTAAAATATGTATCTGTTATAATATCAAACATACGGATAAAAACGAAATAATGATGTTTCTCCTCCCGATAGCCGGCGGAAGTCGGTTGGATGGAGATTTTTTGTGTCCGTGAAAAAATTTTCGTGTGATCGGTCACCGAAAAAGGAGGAAACAATGGTAGCACAGATCCTAGCAGTGATCATCTTTGTCGCGATGTTCGTTCTGATCATCACAGAGAAGATCGAGCGCCATTTTGTTACTCTCGGCTGCGGCCTGCTTACGCTGATATTCGTTTTCGGCGTTTGTATGCAGAGCTGGGACGCAATTTGGGCAACACTAAACGTACAGAACATTTTCACGCCTGATTTCTGGATAGCTTCGGGCGAGGCAGGCGAAAGCACCAGTGGTATCAACTGGGCGACCATCATCTTCATCGCAGGCATGATGATAATGGTCGAGGGCATGGCGAAGGCAGGCTTCTTCAGATGGCTCTGCATGACCCTTGCAAAGCTGGTACGCTATAAAGTAGTTCCGCTTTTCATCGCATTCATGATAATGTCGTCAATCCTTGCGATGTTCATCGACAGCATTACGGTAATCCTGTTCCTTGCGGCAGTAACGGTCGAGCTGGCACAGCTTCTGAAATTCAATCCTGTTCCCATGATAATTTCGGAAATTTTCTGCGCTAACCTCGGCGGCTCCGCAACAATGTGCGGCGACCCGCCAAACATCATCATCGGTACATCCCTCGGCTTCTCGTTCGCTGATTTCATCACGAACACCGGCGTTATCGCGGCGATAGCACTGGTTGCGGTGGTAATTTTCTTCTTCTTTTCGTTCAGAAAGGAACTCAAGTCCAACTCCGCGGAGCCTATTGATATTTCAACGCTCCCCAAGCCCTCTGAGGCTATCGTAAACAAGAAGGAATTTGTTTACAGCATAATCATTTTCTTAGCGGCGGTCATCATGCTGGTAACTCACGCGGAAACTGGCCTTACAGTCGCTTTCATCGGCGGCGTAATAGCAGTTGTTACCCTCGCGGCTTTCTGGCGCGATATCCCTGAGCTGCTGAAGAAGGTGGATTATAAGACGCTGCTGTTCTTCATCGGCCTGTTCATCGTTGTAGGCGGTCTGGAGCAGACGCACGTTCTCGAGCTTGTTGCAGGCTTCATTGAGATGATAAGCGGCGGCAACCTGCTGCTGATGGTAGCGATCATCCTGTGGCTCTCCGCCATCGCAAGCGCCGTTGTCGACAACATTCCCTTTGCGGCAACAATGATCCCCGTTATCAACAGCATTTCTCAGACTTCGGGCTTGGATATTTCCGTTCTTGCATGGGCGCTGGCTCTTGGAACGGATATCGGCGGCAGCGCGACACCTATCGGCGCATCCGCAAACGTAGTCGGCATTTCCGTTGCTGCAAAGCAGGGCCACCCCATCGGCTGGGGCAGATACTGCAAACACGCGATCCCCGCAACTATTATTGTTCTGGTGATCTGCATGGTATCCATCTTCATCAGATACAGTGCACATCTTGTTCAATAACAGTCAGTTAAAGGAGGATTTATGGAAAAGCAACTTATCATTTCTGTCAGCAGAGAATTCGGCAGCGGCGGACACGTCATCGCGAAGATGCTTTCCGAGCGGTACGGCCTGCCCATGTATGACAGAAGTCTTCTTGAAGAGATAGCAAAGACAAAGCAGCTTGATTCCAACGAACTGCACAAGTACGATGAAGCAAAGAAAAGCAAGCTTTTCAGCAGGACCGTGCGCGGATACAGCAGCTCCCCCGAGGACAACATCGCTCAGCTCCAGTTTGATTTTCTCCGCGAAAAGGCGAAGAGCGGCGAGTCTTTCGTAGTTCTCGGCAGATGCTCCGAAAGCATTCTCAGGGAATACGACGGTCTGGTCAGCATATTCGTGCTCGGCGATCTTGATTTCAGGATACACCACACCATGGAGCGCGAAAATCTTACCTATGAGCAGGCGCAGGCGAAGGTAGCAAGGCACGACAAGAACCGCAAGGCTTACCACAACAACTATTCCGACGGCAAGTGGGGCGACTCCCGCGGTTATGACCTCTGCATAAGAAGCAGCACCGCAGGCATCGAAGCGACCTGCGACGTCATTGCTGATTTCATCGACAAGAAAATCAAGGCAGATAACTCCTGATATTAACTGATATTGCTCCGCGCTGTGGATAACACGGCGCGGATTTTTTGTGCGCACGGGCGGTTATTTTTGGCAGATATCCGTTTCGGTGCTTGACAATTCTGGGCAAAGGGTATATAATAATTATGTGTGCGCAGTCGTTTTTACGGCATATTTTGTGCGGTCACACAAGAAGAGGACATAATAATGGCATTTTTTGAATTTTCGCAGAAGATAACGGCTGCCGCCGAAAAGGCGGAGGAGCTTTGCAGAGAGCCCTTTGCAGAGCTTGACAGGCTCGCCGTTTATAACGGTCAGCGTGTGCTGAAGGCTTTTATTGATAACAAAGTAAGCGATATCCACATGAAGGGCACCAACGGCTACGGCTACGGCGACGACGGCAGGGATAAGCTGGACGCTGTGTTTGCGCAGATACTCGGGGCGGAGGACGCACTGGTGCGCCATGGCTTCGTTAATGGCACGCACGCGATAACCACTGCGCTTTTCGGTATTCTTCGGACGGGCGACACGCTGCTTTCGCTGACGGGTATGCCGTATGATACGATACAGTCCGTAATTTTCGGCGAGAACATCGGCTCCCTGAAGGATTTCGGCGTTAAGTACGATCAGGTCGACCTGCTTCCCGACGGTACTCCCGATTACGAGGGGATAAAGGCAAAGGCGGCAGGGGTGAAGGTAGCATATATCCAGCGCTCCCGCGGTTATTCGCTGCGTCCGTCGCTGACGATAGATGTTATAGGAAAAATTATCGAGGCCGTAAGAGCGGTAAATCCCGACTGCGTCGTCATGGTGGATAACTGCTACGGCGAGCTTGTCGAGGAGCGCGAGCCTACAGCTGTGGGCGCAGACCTTATCATCGGCAGCCTTATCAAGAACCTTGGCGGCGGCATCGCCGAAACGGGAGGATACATCGCAGGCACCGCAAAGGCTGTGGAGCTGTGCGCATACCGCCTCACCACCCCGGGCACGGGCAAGGAAGTCGGCGCGACATTAAATCAGCTCCGCGGAATGTACCTCGGAATATTCCATGCACCCGAAGCGGTGTGCGCGGCGCTGAAAACATCGGTATTCGCAACTGCATTCTTCGAGCAGCTTGGTTTCGAGGCGTTCCCGAAATACAACGAAAAGCGCACCGATATCATCGCGGCGCTGAAGCTTGGCGGAGAAAAGCAGCTTGTCGCATTCTGCGAGGGCATTCAGAGCGGCTCTCCCGTGGACAGCTTTGCGACCCCCGAGCCGTGGGATATGCCGGGCTACGACAGCAAGGTAATAATGGCGGCGGGCGCATTCACGATGGGCGCTTCAATAGAGCTTTCCGCGGACGCTCCGCTGAGAGAGCCGTATGCCGTATGGCTTCAGGGCGGGCTTACCTACCCGACCGGAAAGACGGGAATAATGCTCGCGGCGCAGCGCATGGCGGACAAGGGCCTGATTTAAGGAGTTAATTATGATAAAGAGTATGACGGGCTTCGGAAGAGGTCACAATGTTCTTAACGGCAGGGACATCACCGTGGAAATACGCGCCGTAAATCACAGATACTATGAGTTCAGCTGCCGCATTCCGCGCAGTATGGGCTTCGCCGAGGAAAGGCTGAAATCGCTCCTGCAGGGCAGGATAAGCCGCGGCAAGGTGGAGGTTTCCGTCCTTGTAACCAACACCTCCGTCAGCGACGAGAAGATAACGCTCAACACCGAGGTCATCCGCTCCTACATAGAAGCGCTGCACGCGGCAGGGGAGCAGTTCGGGCTTGAGAACGACCTTTCCGAAAGCGACGTTCTGCGCATTCCCGACGCATTCACGGTGGTAAAGACCGATGTTGACGAGGAGCAGCTCTGGGAGGACGTCCGTGTGACCGCCGAGCAGGCTCTTGAGCGTTTCATCGCAATGCGCGAAACCGAGGGCGAGCGCATGAAGGCTGACATCCTTTCCCGCCTTGACCAGATAGAAAAGTGGGTCGGATTTGTTGAGGAGCGTTCTCCGCTGGTAGTGGAGGACTACAGAAAGCGCCTTTACGACAGAATGTGCGAGGTGCTTAAAGGCAAGGATATCGACGAAAACAGGATACTGCTCGAAGCGGGCATTTTCTCCGAAAAGACCGCCGTCGACGAGGAAACCGTGCGCCTGCGCAGCCATATAAACCAGTTTCGTACCATGCTTGAAAGCGCGGAGCCCATCGGCAGAAAGCTCGATTTTCTTGTGCAGGAGATGAACCGCGAAACCAACACCATCGGCTCCAAGGTGCAGGATATCGAGGTCACCCGCGTGGTCGTTGACCAGAAGAGCGAGATCGAAAAAATCCGCGAGCAGATACAGAATATCGAATAAAACCTATTGACAAAACGAAAACAATGGTATATAATATAAATACAGACGTAATGCGTCTGAATACATTTATCTGTTTCGGGGCGGAGTGAAATTCTCCACCGGCGGTGAAAGTCCGCGAGCCGCGATAGCGGTTGAATCGGTGCAATTCCGATACCGACGGTATAGTCCGGATGAAAGAATCAGAAACAAATGTGCTCGTTATATCAACTTATATCGGAACATATTTGCGCCCCCTGTGTTTTTACGCAGGGGTTTTCTGTTTCCCCTAAGACAAAAGGAGAAAACATGAACAGCACTATGACTAAAAAGGCACAGAAATTCGACGTTAAACGTCTCGTTTTCACCGCGCTGATGGCGGCGCTTGCGGTGGTCCTCGAGCAGTTTCTTTCGTTCAAGGTGCCCGTGATGCCGAGCTTTATCAGCTTTGATTTTGCCGATGTGCCCGCGGTACTCGCGTCGCTGACGATGGGACCTGTTTCGGGCGTTGCGGTTTGCCTTGTGAAGAACCTCGCGGGGTTATTCACTTCGATGACGGGCGGCGTCGGCGAGCTTTCCAATTTCCTGCTTTCGGCGTGCCTTGTGCTCCCCGCAGGACTAATTGCAAAGCACACCACTAAGCTTTCGAGAGCGATAATCGGCTGCGCGGTCGGCGCGGCGGCGATGGCGCTGGTAAGCTTTGTTACCAACTATTTTATCGTGTATCCGATATACACAGCCATCATGCCCATGGACGCGATAATCGGTATGTACAAGGCGATAAACCCCAACGTAAACAGCCTTGCGGAATGCCTTGTAATGTTCAATATGCCGTTTACATTCGTAAAGGGCGCAATTGCCGCGGCGATTTCCGTGCCGCTTTATAAAAGGCTCAGACCTATATTCAATTCCGTTTGTTCGGAGGAATAAGGTCTGTCGGGAGGACAGATCATGTATTTAAAATCAGCTTTTCTGCATTTCAGGACGATAACCCGCCATCGGCACAAGGTCATTGCGCACTGCTGCAGGGCGGGGATATTCTGGCAGGGGCTGCGGCATGATCTGTCGAAATATTCTCCCGCGGAGTTCATCCCCGGCGCAAAATACTACACCGGCACAAGAAGTCCCAACGAGGGCGAGCGGGAGGATTACGGCTACTCCCTTGCGTGGATGCACAACAAGGGCAGAAACAAGCACCATTTTGAATACTGGACGGACTACTACCCGCCCACGAAGCTGGTTCAGCCCGTTAAGATGCCGCTAAGATATGTTGTGGAAATGTTCTGCGACAGGGTCGCGGCGAGCAAGATATATCAGGGTGAAAAATACACGGACGACGCCCCGCTTGAGTATTTTCTCAAGGCAAAGCAGCGCCGCGTTATCCACCCGGAAACCTCCGACCTTATCGAAAAACTGCTCAGAATGCTGGCGGAGAAAGGCGAGAACGCCACTTTCGCGTATATCAGAAATATGATCCGATCCGAAAAGGACTATTGACCTTTTCGGGTCTTTTTTTCGACGTGCGGGTATATATTTTTTTATCTTGAAACTGTGAAAACTATACAAAAAAATTGCGATATCTTGACTTTTTGTTGGTGAAATGATAAAATAAGTATATCAAATTTATCTTATTTCACGGGAGGATAAAAATGAATACCACGGAAAAAACAGAAATGAAAATGAAACAGGCAAAGGCGAAAGCCAATGCAAGGGTGCGCGACGTCCGCAGCAAAATGGGACTAACCAAGCGTATGATGTTCATGAGCCTTGTGCCGATGATATCGCTGGCACTGGTGCTTGCAATTCTGTCGTGCGTCATGGAGTATGTTAATATTTCCGCCTGTTATGAGGACGAGGCGGTGGCGCTGGCAAAGTCCTATGCTTCGGCAACGGTGCGCTTTGTAGACCAGCTTGAAGAGGACCTCGGCATGGTATCGGCGGAGCCGGATATCGTAAGCGCGGGCGTTTCCATGGAGGATAAAAAGGCAAGGCTTGCCGAGCTTGCGGAGCTCAGCACGTTCAAGGATTTCTCCGTTGCAAGGGCGGACGGCACCACCTACAATGATACCGACCTTTCCGCCAGAGAATACTTCCGCTATGCGATGGACAATAAATCCAGCTATGTATCCAGCCCTGTCCTCCGCATGACGGATAATTCCATCACGATAATGATGGGAAAATATTTTACCGACGGCACAAATTCCTATGTTGCGTACGGCGGACTGGACAGCGATCTGTTCAACAGGGTGATTTCCGAGGTGCATTTCCGCGAGAACGGTATCTGCTTCGTAATCGACAAAACCGGCGAGATAATCGCGACCAGCAACAGCGACCTGCTCCCGCTGATGGCAATGGCGGACGGATCGGAGCAGAACGGTCTTGAAAACCTTTCCGATACGGTGGCGTTAATGACCGGCAGCGGCACGGGCACATCCGTGGAGAAAATTCAGGGCAGGGAATACTACATAGGCTATGCCCCGGTAGATGGCAACGAAGGATGGTCCATCGCGGTGGCAACTCCTTATGCGCCGCTTAAGGGCACGATATTCGGTGCGCTTCTGATACTGGTAATATTCCTTGTCGTCTGCATAATCGTAGTTGTTCCCATCGTTACCATCAACATAAAGAGAATTTCCAAGCCCGTTGTTGAAAGCGCGAAGCGCCTTGAGGCGTTTGCGGAGGGCGACATAACTTCTCCCTCGCCGACCTGCGATTCCGGCGACGAGATCCAGATGATAACCGATTCTATCGGTCATATGATCAACAATATCAGCGTATACATCAACGATATCCATACCGTTATCAAGAGCATTTCCGACGGAGATCTCACAATAGCGCCGAATGCGGATTACAAGGGTGATTTCGGCAGGATAAAGTCATCCCTCAGCCTTATACTTGATTCGCTCAATCATGTGATGGAGGAGGTAGGACGCTCTTCGGGCGAAGTACGCGAGGGTGCAAGCCAGCTTGCGGAGGGCTCCGCGTCGCTGTCGCAGAACGCGATAACGCAGGCCTCCGCCGTGGACGAAATAACATCCACCGTGGCTTCTATCGCAGAAAAGACCGACGCGAACAACAATAACGTCAACAAGGCGCTCAATGCCGCCGCAGAGGCGAACGAGCGCGCAAAGAACGGCACCGTGAGCATGGACGACCTGCTGGAAGCTATCCGCGAGATAGAGAAATCCTCTGAGGAAATAAAGGACATCATCAAGGTTATCGACGATATCGCATTCCAGACGAACATCCTCGCGCTCAATGCGGCGATAGAAGCTGCCCGCGCGGGCGAAGCAGGCAAGGGCTTCGCGGTGGTTGCGGACGAGGTAAGAAACCTCGCGTCGAAGTCTTCCGAGGCGGCGCAGCAGACCGGCGAGCTTATCGGAAAGTCCATTGAAACCGTAAACAAGGGCACTTCGCTTGCGGAGGAAGCTTCCGCGGCGCTCGGCGAGATAGTTCAGGTGGTGGACGATGTTGCGAATATAATGAACGAGATATCCCGCGCTTCCGCAGAGCAGAAGCTGGCGGTGGATCAGGTATCCGCGGGCATGGAGAGCGTCAACTCGGCTATCCACAACACCACGGCGACCGCGGAGGAGAGCGCGGCGGCAAGCGAGGAGCTTTCCGCACTGGCGGTATCCCTCAGCGACGAGGTGGCAAGGTTCAAATTGAAGTGATAATTTAATTAATGCGGGCACGGTTTTACGCCGTTCCTGTGAGTCTTTCTAAAAATTCAAAACAGTAGAAAATTTGCAAGAAAATGTTGTGGAAAACTCTTGTTTTCCCCCAAACCCCTGTAG
>CAKSPC010000040.1 GCA_934481445.1 uncultured Oscillospiraceae bacterium | reverse complement strand
CAACCTGTACCTTGGTCTTAGCGTCAACGCCGCCGTTGATAGCGTACATCAGGCACTTTGCAAGGTTAGCTCTCGCGCCAAAGAACTGCATTTCCTTACCTGTCTGTGTTGCGGATACGCAGCAGCAGATGGAGTAATCGTCACCCCAAACGGGACGCATAACGTCGTCGTTCTCGTACTGGATGGAAGAAGTACGAACGGAGATAGCAGCAGCATAACGCTTGAAGTTCTCGGGGAGCTTGTCGCAGTAGAGAACTGTCATGTTAGGCTCGGGGGAGGGGCCCATGTTCTCGAGGGTGTGCAGGAAACGGAAGTCGTTCTTTGTTACCATGGAACGGCCGTCCTGACCCTTACCGCCGATGGAAAGGGTAGCCCAAACGGGGTCGCCGGAGAACAGCTCGTTGTAGGAAGGAATACGAGCGAACTTAACCATTCTCAGCTTGAGAACGAGGTGGTCGATAAGCTCCTGAGCCTCAGCCTCGGTAAGTGTGCCGTTGTCGAGGTCGCGCTTGATGTAGATATCAAGGAATGTGGAGATACGGCCGATGGACATTGCAGCGCCGTTCTGGGTCTTGATAGCAGCAAGGTAGCCGAAGTATGTCCACTGAACCGCTTCGCGAGCGTTTGCAGCAGGCAGGGAGATATCGCAGCCGTAGGAAGCAGCCATAACCTTCATTTCCTTCAGTGCACGGATCTGCATTGCGAGCTCCTCGCGCTGGCGGATAACAGCATCTCTCATCTTGCCGTTGCCGCAGTTTGCAAGGTCGTCCTGCTTGGCTTCTACCAGTCTGTCGATACCGTAAAGAGCGATACGTCTGTAGTCGCCTACGATACGGCCTCTGCCGTATGTATCGGGCAGACCTGTGATGATCTTATTCTTTCTTACAGCGCGCATTTCGGGGGTGTAAGCGTCGAATACGCCCTGGTTGTGTGTCTTGTGATATTCTGTGAAGATCTTGTGCAGCATGGGATCGGGAGTGTAGCCGTATGTTGTGCAGGCTTCCTCAGCCATCTTGATGCCGCCGTAGGGCATGAATGCTCTCTTCAGGGGCTTATCGGTCTGAAGACCTACTACCTTTTCAAGATCCTTCAGCTCGGGATCGATGTAGCCGGGCTCGTGGGATGTGATGCCGGAAACGATATGAGTATCCATATCAAGAACGCCGCCCTTTGCGCGCTCTTCCTTCTGAAGCTGCTGAAGCTTGCCCCAGAGCTTGTCGGTGGACTCGGCAGGGCCCGCCAGGAAAGACTCGTCACCCTCGTAAGGTGTGTAGTTGTTCTGGATGAAGTCGCGTGTATTTATTTCTTCGCGCCAGATTTCACCCTTGAAACCCTTCCATTGTTCAAAATTCCTCATCTTGTAATACCTCCATATACTTTGCCGGGTACAATTTCGTTGGTTAGCAAAAACTAACAGCACAACACTTACCTTAGGCGCATGGCGTATACTCAGCGGTTATTTCTGAGAAACGCCATTTCGCGGCACGTTCGTGTCAACTTGCGTCCGTCTTTTTCAACCTACGCTATTATAACATAATCCACCCTTTAAGTCAATAGTATTTTCTCATTTTGCAAAAAATTCGTGCATTCTTTTATAATATTTACAGTATTTTTGAAACCGCCGGACACAATATATAGTATTTATGACTAAAAGGAAAATTTGCTATGCTAAACAATCGTGCAAAGGGCTGTATGCATGTTTATGATATTGTGTATATCATTTTTGATATATAAACAAGTGCGGCGGACGCTATGTAAAAATTTTTCAGTTTTTTCGGAATGCCTATTGAAATTCGCCGAAAAATGTTGTATAATAAGACTACCGCAAAAGTTACGGTTCTGTTTTAAAAACAGGAGGATAATAAAATGTCTGTAAATCTTCAGAAAGGTCAGAAGGTCGACCTTACCAAAGGCAATAACGGATTGAAAACGATCGTTGTCGGGCTTGGCTGGGACGAGGCCCCGCACGGGTTCTCGCTGTTCAGCAGGCATCAGGACATCGACTGCGACGCATCGGCGATACTGATAAACGGCGCGACGGGAAAACTCAACGGTGCTGCAGATGTTGTGTATTACGGAAATCTCACCCACAGAAGCGGCGCGATACGTCACTGCGGCGATAACCTCACCGGCGCCGGGGATGGCGACGACGAGCAGATAATCGTCGAGCTGACCAAGGTGCCTGCGGATTATTCGAGGATAGTTTTCGTCGTTACGATCTATCAGGCGACGGAGCGCAGGCAGCAGTTCGGCATGATAAAGAACGCGTTCATCCGCATTGTCGACGCGGACAGCGGAAAGGAACTGTGCAAATACGATCTTTCTGAAAACTACGACGGAAAGACTGCGATGGTGTTCGGCGAAGTCTACCGATACAACGGCGAGTGGAAGTTCGGCGCCATCGGCGAACCTACGAACGATAATGGGATAGGCGACATGGCGTCCCGTTTTCAGTAAATTTTTAAGGAGGAATTTGTTATGACAAAGAAGCTTGTTATTATTTCCGGGATAATCGCGCTTGCGGCGCTCGCAGCGGCTGCAGTTGCATATTTTCTCGCAAACAAGACCAATCTCATCGACGACTGCTCCGATGATTTTGACGATGACGAGATCTGACCGTTTAGACGGAAAAAATCCTGCCGCCTCCGAACGGGCGGCATTTCATTTTGCGAGGGATTGATATGGCAAAGGAAAAAGAGATAAAAACAAATGCGATGCGTATTCTGGATAAGCTAAAGATAAGCTACGAGCCGCATATCTATGAGTGCGACGAATTCGTCGACGGCAAGCACATCGCGGATATCCTCGGGCAGAGCTACGACAGCTGCTTCAAGACGCTGGTCACGGTGGGGAAGAGCAAGCAGTATTATGTTTTCGCGCTGCCTGTTGATAAGGAGCTTGATATGAAAAAATGCGCCCGCGCCGTGGGGGAGAAATCGCTCGAAATGGTGCACGTTAAGGATATCAACGCAGTGACCGGGTACATTCGCGGCGGCTGCACGCCAATCGGCATGAAAAAGCAGTACCGCACCGTGATACACGAAACCGCGCAGAATTTTGACAAGGTGGTCGTAAGCGGAGGCAAGCTTGGGCTTCAGCTCGAGCTTACGCCCGCGGACCTTGCAAAGGCGTGCTCGGGCGAATTTGCGGATATCATAAGCGAATAATGCAATGGCGCCGCTGAGATCTCAGCGGCGCCAAAGCCTATTTACGCAGGCATTCCCGCGCGGGTATGTGCCGGGTTATCAGCAGCCGCATCCGCAGCCGTTGTTGTTGCCGCAGCCGTTGCCGCAGCCGTTGTCGCAGCCATTGCCGCAGCCGTTGCCGCAGCCACAGAACAGGATGAGGATAAGAATGATGATCCAGCAGCAGTTGTTACCACCAAAGTTGAAGCATGACATAATGATGTCCTCCTTAAAAAATATTTCTCAGGAACTTCGTGCTTCCCTCTGAAGCTTTCGTTTCCTGCTATATATTATGCCGGAGGGCGTTTTTGGTTACAGAAATCCTGCGGCGGAAAAGAAAAACTGCCGCGGGTCTATTCGCGGCAGCATATTGGAGGATTTTATTATTGATTTGTTGTTCGTTATGTACATATTGTAGCACAAGCATTCCGAAAAATCAATATATATGACAACATTGTAACCGCATAGAGAAATATTGTTATTTTTTTGTTACCCTTTCTGCCTTTTCTGTAACCGTTTCGTAACATTTTGTAATTTTGCCGTAATAACAATGAAATAATCGTGAAAAAATCAAAAAAACACTGTTCAAATTGAAAAAAATGTGATATACTGATATAAGGTGTATTATGATAAAGATAAAGGGGACACACAGAAATGATATATCTTGACAACGCCGCAACGACAAGGCCGTGCGCGGAAGCGTGCGAGGCGGTGTCGTATGCAATGAGGGAGCGCTTCGGAAATGCAAGCTCCCTGCATAAAATGGGAATACTTTCGGGGCAGATATTAAGCTCCGCGAAAAGAACGCTGCTTACGGCGCTGGCAAGCAGCCCGAAGTCCTCGGGCAGGCAGCCGCTGGACGGCGACATATACTTCACTTCCGGCGCGACGGAGAGCAACAACACCGCGCTGCTCGGCGCGTGCGCGGCGTACAGGCGCCTCGGAAATAAGATAGTATCCACTGCGATAGAGCATCCGTCCGTTGCGAGGGTCCTGGACAAGCTGGAAAGCGAGGGCTATGAGGTCGTTCGGCTCGCGCCGAAAGATCACCCCGATTTTGAACAGGCGCTGGCGGACTGCGTTGACGACAGGACGGTACTTGTAAGCTGCATGGCGGTCAACAACGA
Source organism: uncultured Oscillospiraceae bacterium (assembly GCA_934481445.1). Taxonomy (GTDB): domain Bacteria; phylum Bacillota; class Clostridia; order Oscillospirales; family Ruminococcaceae; genus CAG-115. The sequence goes on along the minus strand of CAKSPC010000040.1, from coordinate 18,445 downwards.
AACGGGATTTACCGTGGACGTGAACAGGCTGTACAAGCTTGTAAAGCGAAAAAACGACAAGACGATAGTACATATAGACGCTGTGCAGGGATTTCTGAAAGTTCCGCTGAACGGCGATCTTATCAGCGTTTCGGGGCACAAGATCCACGCCTGCAAGGGCATAGGCGCGCTTTATGTCAAGAAAGGCGTGAGATTTGCTCCGCTGCTTCTCGGCGGCGGCCAGCAGAAGAACCTCCGCTCGGGCACGGAGCCTGTGGAGCTTATTGCGGGGCTTGAGGCGGCGGTGAAAGCCTATCATGGCGACCATGAGCGCTTCGCGGCGCTTAAAGCGCACCTGCTGGAAAGATTGTCGGCGATGGAGAATATCGGTATCAATTCCGACGAAAAATGCGTCCCGAACATAATCAATTTCAGCGTTCGCGGCGTTCGCTCGGAGATAATGCTGCACTCCCTCGAGGAGGACGAGATTTACGTTTCCAGCGGCTCCGCCTGCTCAAAGGGAAAGACCAGCAGCGTTCCCGCGGCGCTCGGCGTTGCCGACAAGGACGCGGACTGCGCGGTGAGGGTGTCCCTCTGCGCGGACACAACGGAGCAGGATATAGACGCGCTCTGCGATAAAATAGAAAAAACGATCGAAAGGGTCAGAAGATGAGCTCAGTTAAAGAAATAGTGATGGTAAAATACGGAGAGATAGCTCTCAAGGGCGAGAACAAGGGCACCTTTGAGGATATGCTCCAGAAAAATATAAAGCGCCGCCTTAAAAAGCTCGGCAAGTTTGAATATTACAGACGACAGTCCACCATATACATCACTCCGCTGGAGGATGTTGATATGGATCTTGTGGTCGAAAAGCTGAAATTCGTTTTCGGTATAGGCGCAATACAGCGCTGTGCAGTATTCCCTAAGGATTTTGAGGCCGTTGCTGCAGGCGCGGAGGATTATCTCCGCGAAGCGCTCGAGGACGCAAAGACTTTCAAGGTCGAAGCGAAGCGCTCCGACAAGACGTTCCCGATGAACTCCCCGATGATACAGCAGGAGCTCGGCGGGGTAATTCTTGATAAGTTCCCGCACCTCGGCGTCGACGTCCATAACCCCGAGGTAACGGTAAGACTGGAAATACGCGACAACGGTGCGTATCTTTCCGCGAAGAGAATAATCGGCGCGGGCGGAATGCCCGTAGGAAGCAGCGGAAAGGCGCTTCTCATGCTTTCGGGAGGAATAGATTCTCCCGTTGCCGGTTATATGATGGCAAAGCGCGGACTTGTGGTGGACTGCATACATTATGTAAGCCCGCCCTACACCTCCGAGCGCGCCCGCATGAAGGTCGAGAAGCTATGCGAGGAAATGACGGACTACTGCGGAGATATAATGTTCTATTGCGTGCCTTTTACTGAACTTCAGGAAGCGCTGCGCGACAACTGCCCCGAGGAGTATTTCACGGTGCTTATGCGCAGGCTGATGGTGAAGATTGCGAACAAGATATGCGACCGCGACGGCTACGGCGCCATCATCACGGGCGAAAGCGTGGCGCAGGTAGCGAGCCAGACATTGCAGGCGCTGTACTGCACCAACGCCGCGGCGGAGTATCCCGTATTCCGTCCCGTTATAGGAATGGACAAGATAGAGATAACCGAAATTTCCCGTAAGATAGGCACATACGAAACATCCATTCTTCCGTATGAGGACTGCTGCACGGTATTCTCGCCGAAGCACCCGCGTACCCGCCCGAAGATGGAGGACATCATCGCGGCGGAGCAGAGCTACGACTTCGACAAGATGGTGGACGAGGCTATCGCAAAAACAGAGGTGAAGCGTTTCAAGTGCGGAGTTCAGACCGTGCTTCTCGACTGATGTGCCATGGATAAGCTTGAAAAAATATACGATGATATCAATGCGCTCTCACAGGAGATAGTGAAACTGTTCGCCGAGCGTGGGATAAGGCTCGCCACGGCGGAAAGCTGCACCGGCGGGATGATATCCGCGGCGGTGACGGCGGTTTCGGGAAGCTCGGCGGTGATAGAATTCGGGCTGTGCTCCTATTCAAACAGGATAAAGCATGAGGTGCTGGGCGTTTCGGATGATACGCTGGCGCTTCATACCGAATACAGCTGCGAATGCGCCGAAGAAATGGCGCAGGGCGCTAGGCGCGTTTCGGGGGCGGATATCGCGGTGTCCACAACAGGCGTTGCGGGACCGACGGGCGGCACGGAAAGTGCTCCTGTGGGGACGGTATTCATCGGGGTAAGCGCCGAAGACCGCACCGAAAGCAGACGGTTCCTTTATGAGGGAAACCGCGGGGAAGTCCGTGCGGCGGCAGTGCGGGACGCACTGAGAATACTGCTCGACGCCGCAGAGAAGAATTGACAGGGAAAGGGGAATAAATATGGCTGATCATAATAATAAAAGATCATCCTCTTCAAAGGATATAGCGCTCGATAAGCTCGGATTCGGAAGCACATCCAGGCCGGGCAAGAGCAAGAAAGAAGACAAGATAAAGGGCAGACCGAAAAATCCGTTCGTGCGTTTTGCACAGTCGGTTTTCCCGCAGAAGGACGATACATCCGGTGAAAAGGTGAGAAAGATCGTACTTATCGTCGCGGTTATAATTTTCATCGGAACGCTGGTTTTCCTAGGCTGGCAGATATTGGGCATGAACGACGGCGGGAAGATAAACGACGAGATCGCGGACATCGCGGGCTCTCCGAACGACCCCGTGGATTATGATTTTGATAATCCTCCGTTCAATACCAACGGCACGACGGGCACAGACGGCGTTACGGATGAATCCGAGGAGATAGACGTAACACCCGTTACGAACACGCCCCTCAACATCGATTTCAACGCGCTGAAGGAAGTCAACACCGACACCCGCGGATGGATAAAGATAACAGGTACGCCGATAAACAACGTTGTTGTTCAGTCGGACGCATCCGACCCGAACTACTATCTCTCCCATGACTTCTATAAGAACGAGTCCATCACCGGCACGGTTTATTCCAACTACAAGAACAAGTGGGACGGCACGGATGAGAACATCATCCTCGTCGGCCACAACATGGTGAGCGGACAGTTCTTTGCTTCGGTAAGCCACTACGCTCCGAATGATTCCAGCAAGGAGCCGCTGGCTTTCTATAAAGTACACCCGACGATAATGCTCGCCACCCCCGATGGCGGCAGCCAGACCTACAAGATATTTGCGGGAATGCTGGTCAATACCCAGCCCGAGCACGGCGAGGTATTCAACTATATCAACAAGACCTCGTTCAGCGGCAAAGATGATTTCAACAACTTCATCATCGAGGTAATGGACAGAAGCTGGTTCTTCACCGATGTCGACCTCACCTACGGCGATCAGCTCCTTACGCTTTCCACCTGCTACTGGCCGCTCGGCTCGAACATCGATACCCGCTGGGTGCTTTTCGCGAGAAAGGTGCGCCCCGGCGAATCCGAATATGTAGACACCACCGTTGCAACAAGAAACTATCAGGCAAAGCTGTTCCAGTATTACTACGACGTAATAGGCGGACAGTGGTACGGCAGCGTTTGGGATAAGTCCAAGCTGCTCAGCTACTGATAAGGAGGGAGCCTTATGGCAAACTTTGTTGAAAAGGAGAGCGTTTTTCTCCGAATTGTAAAGTATCTTATCCCGTGGAAGGGCGACAAGCCCACCGAGATCGTCCGCAAGATAATATTCCTTGCGGCGGCGGTGGTGCTGGTCGTGTCGCTGACGACGCTGATAATCGACGGCGTGAACAAGGTCGACGATACCCAGCTCAACGATCAGCTTTCCGACATATACCACAACAGAACAGGCAGCACCACGGTGGAGATAGATACCACCAAGCACGAGGAACTTCAGCAGGAGTATCCCGAGGTGCAGGAGCAGTTCCTGCCGCTGCTTGAAATAAATGACGATGTTATCGGCTGGATAACCATGGGCGACGAAGATAACCCATTCATCGACTATGTCGTTATGCAGGGCGAGGATAATGACTACTACCTCAAGCACAACTACAAGGGCGAGGAGAGCGTAAGCGGAGCAATCTTTGCGGATTATCACGTTCCGATAACCGCGGAATACCAGCCCGCGAACATCGTGCTGTACGGTCATAATATGCTGTCGGGCGAGTATTTCGCAAAGCTCACGCGATACAATAACTACAAGGTATCCGGAAGCATGGGGCTGGATTGGTACAAGCAGTATCCCACGCTGAAATTCAGCACCCTCTACAAGACCTCCACCTACAAGATATTTGCGGGAATGCTTGTAAACACCCGCAAGCAGGAGGGCGATGTATTTAACTATATAAGATACCGCGAATTTGACGACAAGGCGGCGTTCGACGACTACTGCGCAAAGATACTTGACCGCACCACGTTTTACACCCCTGATGTTGATTTGCAGTACGGCGACAATCTGCTCACGCTGTCCACCTGCTCGTTCGACTATGATAACTCCCGCGAGATACGCTGGGTGCTGTTTGCAAGGGAAGTGCGCGAGGGCGAGAGCGACAGCGTAAATGTCGACCTTGCATACGAAAACCCCGACCCGCTTTATTTTGACTATTATTACAGTCTTAAAGGCGGAAGCTGGGGCGGCAGAAAGTGGCCCGCCGAATATATCCGCGGCTATTCATATTAATTATATAATATGCGGCGGTGCTCTACCGCGCCGCCTTTACCCAAGCGATCGAAAGGACTGACTTTACATGGCAGAAATGGATATGGGACTGGCTCCCAAGAAGAAAAAACACGGCAAGAAAAAGAAAAAGCAGCAGAACCTCTTTATGAGCATCGTCACTGGACTTATCCCGTGGAAAGGCGACAGCACTACGGAGATCTTCCGCAAGATAGTTTTTCTCGTGGCGCTGATAGTTCTTGTTGCGGCGGTCGTTATCATCGCGGGAAATATGCTCCGCTATGAAGAACTGGACGCAAACGCGGGCGTGGACGAAAACGGAAACCAGACCGCGACGAATGCATACATAGTAGAGCTGAAGAACCAGACCCCCACCCAGCAGCAGATAGAACAGCTCCCTGCGGGCTCCATCAACGAGGAATACGCTTCGCTGTATGCCGCAAACAATGACTTCATCGGCTGGGTAAATATCCCCGCGACAAACGTTGATTACCCCGTAATGCAGTCCGACGACAACGACTACTACCTCCACAGGGATTTCGACGGCAACTATGATTTTGCGGGAACTATCTTCACGGACTACGAGGGTAAGTTCGGCCCCGATGAAATGCCCAACAACACTATACTTTACGGCCACAATATGCTGTACAAGTATCAGTTTGCGGCGCTGTCGAATTACTCCCGCGATATAGAGTTTCTGAAGACATCCCCCGTTATTGAGTTCGACACGCTTTATCAGAAGAACAAGTACAAGATATTTGCAGTGTTCAAGATAAACACCGCTGCAGAGCACGGCGAGCTCTTTGCGTACAACGAGTATGTCTACTTCAAGAACCAGTCCGAGTTCTATAACTACATCATGGAAGTAATGGACAGAAGCCTGTACGAAACCGGCGTTGATATCGAATACGGCGACGAGCTGCTCACGCTTTCCACCTGTGACGCATCCACGGGACTTGACGACCTGCGCCTTGTTGTTGTGGCAAGAAGAGTCCGCGAAAACGAAAGCCCCGAGGTCGATACCTCCCTGATAAAGAGAAAGAAGAGCGTAAAGTATTTCGACGCATACTATGATGTTTACGGAAACACATGGTCCGGCAGAACATGGGATGTTTCGCTTGTAAAGGGCATGGAAGAATACCTCCGCGACAATGGTCTGGAGGACGAACCAAAGGAATAATTCATGAAGCGTATTTCACTTCTTAAAATTATAGTCGCGCTGTGCATATGCAATGCTTATCTGTTCACCTGCGGCGTTATGGGCACGGTGGAAAGCACCGCTCCCGCCGCTGCGGATGAGCCTGTGCCGTCCGAAACAGAGGTAGGCGAAACCTCCTCCGAGGATGAGCTGCACGGACAGGGCACGGTGGATTTCATCACCCCCGACAGCGGTGAGCAGACGCAAACGCAGACGGTGCATATCGAGCAGCTTTCCTTCGCGCAGGCTCCGCTGGCGGAAAAGCCCGTGCAGAGTACATATTCTGCGTCGGACAGCGAGTACACAGAGCCTGTCATAGCCGAGGAAGAGGAGGATACATCCGTCCCCGATACCTCCGAAGATGATGATTTTGTTATAGTCGACACCTACGAGGCGGAGGAGCCCGAAGTCACCACTGCGGCAACAACTACCACCAAGGCAACAACTGCGACAACCTCTGCAAGGGTGACAACGACTACCACCGAGCCCACCACAGTTGCAACGACCACTACAGCCACGACTCAAACCACCACGACCAAAGCCACCACCGGGATAGGCGGCGGAATCCCCGTGGATGATACGGTCACCAGCGCGACCACCACCGAACCTAAGCAGCCCACGGAGATAGTCACCAACGATGACGCCGCGAATGAGATACTTTATGTAAAGAACAGCGGCATGACAGTTTCGGGAACCGCGCTTGAAATAATCTCGAGGATAACGCAGAATGAGATCGGATACACCTTCGCCCCCGAGGCGATAAAGGCGCAGGCAGTCGCAGCGTATACATATGTAAAGTACTGCAACAAGTACGGAAGCTATCCCAGCGTTATATTGAGCGACAGCGTAAGCGATTCCGTCCGCGTGCTGACCGCATCGGTAATAGGCGAGGCGGTGCGTTACAACGGCGAACTGATACAGGCGGTATATTCTGCTTCCTCGGCGGGATATACGGCTTCCAGTGCGTATGTCTGGGGCAACGATTATCCGTATCTCGAGAGCGTTTACTGCGAGCTTGACGCGCAGTACGACCCGAACTACGGCAGGACGGCTTCTTTTTCCTCCGACGATATAAAGAAGCGCGTTTACGAAAAGACGGGAATTTCCCTGAGCGGCGACCCCTCCGAGTGGATAACCGTTGACAGCTATGCCGAGGGCAAGTATGTCGGTCAGGTCAATATCGGCGGATATCACAGCTATGTGGATTCTGACGGCGACAGCGTTAAGATAACGGGGCGCGTTTTCCGCGAAAGGATAATGAGCTACGACCTCCGCTCCAGCGCGTTTGACGTAAGCTACGACGCAGATTCGGATATGTTCACGTTCACGACCTACGGCTACGGCCACGGCGTCGGTATGAGCCAGAACGGCGCGAACATAATCGCGACTTACTGGGGCTGGGACTACAAGCAGATACTTGAGTTCTACTACACCGGCACGGAAGTTTATTAAACAAAAATCGGAGAGGCAGCACCTCTCCGATAGCTTTATAGCAGGATTTCCGCGTTACTGGCGGATGTATATTCCCTGATCCTCAATGTAGTCCTCAAGCTCCTGTTTCATGTCGTCCACCCATGTGTGGGTCTTGAGTTCTTCCTTTTCAGCGGGGTTTTCATCCGCTTGTGGAAGCGGCTTCTTGTTCTTTTCGTCCATACAGCGTACCTCTTTCTTTTGTTGAAATATCCCGTATAGCTTTATCTGTCTGTATTGATTGTACCACATCACTGCTGAAAATGCAATAGCTGTGAAAAATTGTTTGTTGTAAAGGAGAAAATATGGCAACATGGCTCTGTCACCTGAGAGTTGCGGATGAAGTCCTGAAAAAATACGACCTGCCGCGCCGCGAATTTCTCGCCGGGAATATCGCCCCCGACTGCGGCCTGCCCGACGGAAAAGGCGGGTTTGATCCTCCCAAGGAGATAACCCACTGGACAAAGGGAAGCAAAAGCAAGTGCGAGTACCTGCGCTTTGCGGAGAAAATGCTGCCCACCGCGCGGAATGAACTTGAGCGCGCGTTTCTGCTGGGATATTTCAGCCACCTCATTGCAGACGTTGTGTGGACACAGGTTATAAACGAGCCCGAAAAGGCACGCTTCCGTGATGAATACGATGCCGACAGGACGGGATACTACCGCCGCGTAAAGGCTGAGTGGTACGGAAATGACCTGCTGTTTCTTGAAGAACACCCGAATTACGCCCCGATGACGGAATTGAAAAGCGCCGAGGGCATCGACAGCAGCATCCTCCCGTACTACGGCAGGGACAACGTGACCGTTCAGATACGGAACATCTGTTTGGCATACAGCGGCACATATACGGGAGGATTTCATTATCTCGACCGCGGCGACGTTGATGTTTTCGTTGAAAAAGCCACCGAAAAAATATCCGGGGAGCTTGAAAGGCTCGGTGTGAAAAAGATATAATTGCACCACAAATTATTAACATTTCCCGCAGAGTTGCCGCAAACGTGATATTTAACGCAGAAATAACCTGTTTTTTTCATCGGAAAGGTAAATTTTTCGCCCGTACCCCTTGATTTTTGTTTATAAAGGTGTTATAATATATATGATAGATTAGGCTGAAGACTGGGGTTTTGCTCCGGTCTTTAAGTTTTATTTACGACTTTTCACAATTTCAACGGCAATTGAAAGGAGCTTTGCTTATGGCATTGGCAAAGGGCATGAGTTCGATCGAGGCCGCCGCGGACAAGGCGGTGCGCGGGATCGTCGAGAGCCATGGCTTTTCGCTGTGGGACGTTGTGTTCATCAAGGAGGGCGCGGGATGGTATCTGTGGATATACATCGACAAGCCCGGCGGGGTGGATATCGACGATGTAGAGGCGGTCAACGACGAGATAAACGAGGCGATCGACAAGCAGGATTTCATCGACAGGATAGATTATCTTGAGATAAGTTCGGCGGGACTGGAGCGCGCGGTAAGGCGTGTGGATCAGCTTGCGCCGTCCGTTGGCAGGAAGATAAAGCTCAGGACATACAAGCAGTGCGAGGGGCTTCCCGCAAAGAGCGTGAACTGCGTGCTCCAGGCATTCGACGGCGAAAAGCTGACCGTCACGGGTGATTTCGGCAGCGCCGTGCTTGCGGCAGCGGATGTATCCGCGATCAATTACGATGATTTTGATGACTTTGATAAAATAATGGAGGAATAACGAAAAATGGCTAAGAGAAAAACCACAAAGGGAGAGGACTACGGCAGCTTCTACGACAACCTCGCCGCACTGGCAGAGGAAAAGGGCATAGACAGCGAGATCCTCGCGGAAAAGATCAAGTACGCGATCGAAAAGAGCCTCAAGTCCAACCTCAAGCTTGACGACACGGAGAACTCCGTCATCGTTGACATCGACCTCAAGAACAGAGTGTTCGACGTAAGCATCATGAAGGAAGTAATCGAGGTCGTTGATACGCTGTACGATCCCGAAACCGAGATAGTTCTCGAAGAGGCGAGAAAGATCGACCCGTCGCTTCAGGTCGGCGACAGAGTTCGCTGCCCCATCGACACACATACATTCAAGCGCATCGCGGCGAAGAATGCAAAGGACCTTATCAGACAGGGCTTCAGCAATGCCGAGCGCCAGCACATGACCGATGTCTGGGGACAGTATGCAAACGAGGCTGTTTCCGCCACCGTAACCAAGATAGACCCGGCAGGTCATGCCACCGTTGAGATAAACCACAACGAGCTGCTTCTGCCCAGAAGCGAGCAGATACCCGGAGAAAATCTTCAGGTAGGTCAGGTAGTAAAGGTGTACATCTCCGGCGTTTCCAAGGAATACAATGAGTCCGACAAGAAGCAGTACCTTAAGGTTTCCCGCACGGATAAGTGGCTCATCAAGCGTCTGTTCGAGCTGGAGTGTCCCGAGATATTCGACGGCACCGTAGAGATAAAGGCAGTCAGCCGCGCTCCCGGAAGCCGCAGTAAGATCGCAGTTATCAGCCATGACCCCAACGTTGACGCAGTCGGCGCGTGCATCGGCCCGCAGAAGAGCCGTATCAACGCCGTAACCAAGGAGATCAAGGGCGAGAAGGTGGACGTTGTCCTGTACAGCGAGGATCCCGAGGAATTCATCAAGCAGGCGCTCAAGCCCGCAGAGGTTTCCCGCGTAGTTATCACCAACCCGAATCCCGACAAGCGTGCCTGCAAGGTCATCGTTCCCGATAACCAGCTTTCGCTCGCCATCGGCAACAAGGGTCAGAACGCATGGCTCGCAGCAAAGCTCACCGGCTACAAAATCGACATCAAGGCGGAGAGCGCAGTCGACCCCGATGATTTCGCAGTTGTTCCACTGGAGGAAAAGTACGAGAAGCCCGCCGAGGAAGCTGCGGAAGAGCAGCCCGCTGAGGAATAAGGAGAGAATATGCAGGAAAAGCGCGTACCTCTCAGAAAATGTCTCGGCTGCGGAGAGATGATCGGCAAGAAAGGCGCCGTCAGGATAGTCCGCAGCAAGGAGGGTGAGGTCTCCGTAGACCCCACGGGAAAAAAATCGGGACGCGGAGCATATATATGCCGCGACGCGGAGTGCCTTGCGCTTGCACGAAAGGGACGCAGGCTCGAGCGCGCGCTGAAATGCGAAGTTCCCGCTGAAATATATGAAACTCTGGAAAAGGAGCTGAGCGCCGATAAATAACGTACTTTCAACAATATGCCTTTGCAGGCGCGCGGGGAAGCTCGTTATGGGCTTCGACGCGGCTGTCGAGGAGCTTGCCTCGCCTAAATCCAAGGCGGCGGGTGTTATCCTCGCGTCCGATGTTTCCGCCAAGACGGAAAAGGAAGTCCGCTTTGCCGCCGAGAAATACGGCAGCGAAGTGACAAAGGCGGAGTTTTCGATGGACGATGCAAAAAGCGCGGTCGGAAAGCGCGTCGGGGTGTTCGTTATACTCGACGGCGGATTGTACGGCTCAATAAAAAAACATATCGTGACGCCGTGAGGCGGACATATTTCCGAGTTATATGCGGAAACTAATTAGTGTGGAGGATATTTACATTGCCAACAAATAAACAGAACAAATATAAATTACAGGATGTTGCGAGGGATCTCGGGGCAGACCGCGCCGAGATAGCGCAGATGCTCGATAATGCTTTCGGCGGCACGCCCAGGAAGGCACAGAGCAGCCTCTCGCCCGACGAGGTGGGATACGTCCTCGAAAAGTACACCAGAATGCACGAAGTGCCCGATGTAATGAAGGCTTTCGCTGCAACAAAGGATATCAAGACAGAAAAGCAGCCCGTTGTTGAGGAAAAGAAGCCCGCTGCAAAGAAGAAGCCTGCTCCCAAGAAGGAAGCTGTCCCCGCAGAGGTAAAGGCTGAACCCAAGACCGAAGTCAAGGAAGCCCCCAAGGCAGAAGCGAAGCCCGCTCCCGCAAAGGAAGAGCCTAAGGCGGAGATAAAGGAAGCGCCCGCTCCCGAGGTTAAGCCCGCTCCCGTTAAGGAAGAGCCAAAGACAGAGGTAAAGGAAACCCCCAAGCCCGAAGTTAAGCCTGCTCCCGTCAAGGAAGAGCCCAAGGCAGAAGCAAAGGAAGCTCCCAAGGCGGAGGAAAAGCCCGCTCCCGCAAAGAAGCCCTTTGAAAACCGCGACAACAGACAGGGCGGCTTCAATAATAACGGTCAGCGCGACAATCGTCAAGGCGGCTTCAACAATAATGGCCAGCGTGATAATCGTCAGGGCGGCTTTAACAACGGTCAGCGCGATAACCGTCAGGGCGGCTTTAACAACGGTCAGCGCGATAACCGTCAGGGCGGCTTCAACAACGGTCAGCGCGACAACAGACAGGGCGGCTTTAACAACGGTCAGCGCGACAACCGTCAGGGTGGATTTAACAACGACCGCCGCGACAACCGCGATTTCAGAAACGACCGCAGACCCGCACAGACAGCACCGGCTGCTCCCAAACCCACACCCAACGCGCCCGCTATCGACAGCAGCAAGATCAAGGTAAATACGCCTCCCGTTATGCAGAAGCAGAAGGGCGAAGCTGTTCAGCGCGGCGAGCAGGTCACAAAGACCGTTGACACACGCGGCAGCTATGTAGAGCTTGACAAGTACAACGAGCGCTACGAAACCATCGCTCCCGCGGGAAGAATGAACAACGATAACTTCCGCTCCAAGCAGAAGATCAACCAGAAGTCCCAGCAGAAGGGCAAGCCTTTCGGCAAGCGCGAAACAGAAGCACAGAAGCTCAAGCGCCTTGAACTTGAGCGTGCAAGAAAGCAGCAGCTCAAGGTTCAGATCCCCGATGAGATAACCGTCGGCGAGCTGGCAACAAGACTTAAAGTCAACGTAAACGAGGTAATGAAGAAACTGTTCAACCTCGGCGTTATGGCAAGCATAAACGAAACCATCGACTTCGACACAGCGTCCCTTATTGCAGAGGATCTCGGCGCAAAGGTTGAAAAGGAAGTCGTTGTGACTATTGAGGAGCGTCTGTTCGACGACGAAGAGGATAAGGCGGAGGATCTCAAGCCGCGTTCTCCTGTTGTAGTCGTTATGGGTCACGTTGACCATGGTAAGACCTCCATCCTCGACTATATCAGACACGCAAGCGTAACCGCAACAGAAGCCGGCGGCATTACCCAGCACATCGGTGCGTACCGCGTTAAGGTGGACGACCGCGAGATAACATTCCTCGATACCCCCGGCCACGAAGCGTTCACATCCATGAGAGCGCGCGGCGCGATGATAACCGATATCGCGATACTCGTTGTAGCTGCGGACGACGGCATCATGCCGCAGACTGTTGAGGCAATCAACCATGCAAAGGCTGCGGGCGTTTCCATCATCGTTGCGATCAACAAGATGGATAAGGAGGGCGCGAACCCCGAGCGTGTAAAGGAAGAACTCACCAAGTACGATCTCGTATGCGAGGACTGGGGCGGCGACGTTATCTGCGTTCCTGTTTCCGCAAAGACAGGCGAGGGTATGGATACTCTGCTCGAAATGGTTTGCCTTACAGCAGACGTGCTCGAGCTCAAGGCTAATCCGAACAGACTTGCAAAGGGCGCCGTTATCGAGGCTCGTCTTGATAAGAACCGCGGTCCTATCGCAACTCTGCTGGTTCAGAACGGTACGCTGCACACCGGCGATATCCTTATCGCGGGCACATCCGTCGGCAGAGTGCGCGTAATGCGCGACGATAAGGGCAGAACCGTCACCGAGGCAGGTCCGTCCGTTCCCGTTGAGGTAATGGGCCTTGCGGAGGTTCCATCCGCGGGCGATACTTTCGCGGCGGTAGAGGATGAGAAGCTTGCAAGAGAGCTTGTTGAAAAGCGCAAGCACGAAGCAAAGGAAGAGCAGTTCAAGGCATATCAGAAGGTAACTCTCGACAACCTGTTCTCCTCCATCGAAGAGGGAGAGGTAAAGGAACTGCCCATCATCGTAAAGGCGGACGTTCAGGGCTCCGTAGAAGCAGTAAGACAGTCCCTCGAGAAGCTCACCAACGACGAAGTCCGCGTAAGAGTTATCCACGGCGGCGTCGGCGCGGTAAGCGAGAGCGACGTAATGCTGGCGATGGCTTCCAACGCTATTATAGTAGGATTTAACGTAAGACCTCACCCCTCGGCAGAGGAGAGCGCAAAGCGCAACGGTGTTGAAGTGCGCCTGTACCGCGTAATTTACGATGCGATAGAGGACATCACCGCCGCAATGAAGGGTATGCTCGCGCCGAAGTTCCGCGAGATCTCCCTCGGCCGCGTAGAGGTTCGTCAGGTTTACAAGATAACGAACGTAGGCGTTGTTGCGGGTTCCTATGTACTCGACGGCAAGGTTACAAGAAACGGTCAGGTTCGTATCGTCCGCGACGGTATCATCGTCGGCGACGACAAGATCGCAGGTCTTCAGCGCTTCAAGGACGCAGTCAAGGAAGTTGCGGCAGGCTATGAGTGCGGTATCAGCCTTGAGAAGTTTACCGACATCAAGGAAGGCGACATCTTCGAGGCATATATGATGGAGGAATACCGCGACTAAAGGAGGCTTTCAACATGGCTAACTTTAATATGAAAAGACTTAACGAGGATATAAAGCGGGAGATCTCCGCCGCGGTAAGCGGCGTGAAGGATCCGCGCGTTGCGAAGAATTTCGTTACCGTAACGCACTGCGAGGTAACGAGCGACCTTTCCTACTGCAAGGTGATGATCGCCTGCATGGGAGGAGAGGGGCGCACCGCAAAGGCTGTGGAAGGGATGACCGCTGCAGCCGGATACTTCAAAAAGTGCATAAGCTCGCGTATCCGCGTCAGAAAAATACCCGAGCTGATATTCCTGCCGGATAATTCGCTGGAATACAGCATGCATATCGACGAGATAATCGCAAATCTCCCGAAGCCTGCTCAGCAGGACGAGGAGGAAGAAAGCAAGGAGGGGCCCGATGAAAATTGACGCTTACGAGGCGGCAGAGTTCTTAAAGACCCACGATGATTATCTTATATTGATGCACGCAAGCCCCGACGGTGACACCCTCGGCAGCGGCTTTGCGCTCTGCGGCATTCTTCAGAGAATGGGCAAGCGCGCCCGCGCCGTGTGCCCCGACCCCATCCCGCACCGTTTCGACTATATGTACAGGGCGGTGAAGCAGCAGGATTTTGAGCCGCAGACCATCGTCTGCGTCGATGTTGCCGATACAAAGCTTCTCGGCGATATGAAAGAAGTCGGTGATAGGGCGGCGCTGTGCATCGACCACCACATTTCCAACACGGAATACGCCGAAAGGCTGTATCTCCATGCCGAATATGCAGCGGCGGCGGAGTGCGTCTATGACGTTATCTGCGCCCTCGGCGAGGAGATAGACACCGAAATAGCAAACTGCATCTACACGGGCGTTGCCACGGACACGGGATGCTTCCGCTTCAGCAATACGACGCCGCAGTCGCATATGATAGCTGCGGTAATGATAAAGTGCGGCGCGGAGATAACTCCGATAAACTATGCGATGTTCGATATGAAATCGCAGGGCCGCATAAAGCTCGAGCAGGAAGTGCTGAAAAACATCCGCTACTACGCTGACGGGCACATCGCGCTGATAACCGTTACGCTGGATATGCTGGCGAAAATAACGGACATCGACAGCGATGATGTCGGTGCGCTTTCGGCGATACCGCGCCAGATAGAGGGCGTGGACATCGGAATATGCTTAAAGGAAAAGAAAGCGGGAGTTTATAAGGCCTCGCTCCGCTCCAGCGAGCGTATAAACGTGTCGGATATCTGCGTCGGTTTTGGCGGCGGCGGTCACGCGAGAGCGGCGGGCTGCTCGTTCACATCCTCTATAGAGGACGCGGAAAAGGCGCTTGTTGACGCCTGCTGCAAGGCAATAGCCGAGGCGGGTATCGAATGACGGGCGTTATAGTTGTTAACAAGCCGCAGGAGTTCACGTCGTTCGATGTTGTCGCGGTTATGCGCGGCTGCTTCAGGACGAAAAAGGTAGGCCACGGCGGCACGCTTGATCCCATGGCGGAGGGAGTTCTTCCTGTATTTATAGGCGGGGCGACCAAGGCTGCGGATCTTGTTCCGGATCAGGACAAAAGCTACCGTGCGGGGTTCCGCCTGGGACTTATCAGCGATACGCTGGATATCTGGGGAAAATGCGCGGAGCAGAAAGATGTGTGTGTATCCGCAGCGGAGCTTGAAGGCGCGCTGGCGCAGTTCCGCGGGGACATCATGCAGGTGCCCCCGATGTATTCTGCGCTCAAGATAAACGGGCAGAAGCTCTGCGACCTCGCCCGAAAGGGCATAGAGGTGGAGCGGAAGCCGCGTCCGATAACGATTTCGCGGCTGGAAACGCTCGAATTTGACGGGCGCGACGGCGTTATCGACATAGACTGCTCCTCGGGGACATACATCCGCTCGCTGATAGACGATATCGGCGCGGCGCTTGGCACGGGCGCAGTCATGACCGGTCTTGTGCGTACCCGAAGCTGCGGCTTTACCCTTGCGGAAAGTTACCCGCTGGCGGAGCTGAAAACAATGGAATACGACGCGCTCTGCGGTCTGCTCAGACCCGTGGAAAGCGTATTTGAAACGCTCCCCGAGATAAAACTCGACGATGTTCAGCAGCGGCTGTACATGAACGGAGTGCGGCTGGACGCGGACAGGCTTGCATATAAGCCCGAAGCGGACAGGCTGTGCAGAATAAGCGGCGCGGATGGGTTCATCGGCGTTGCAAAGGTGAACGGCGAAAATGAGCTTGTTCCCATAAAAAGATTTTCAGATTAGGCTCAATTCCGAGCCGATGATACGGTGATAAATATTGATCGACATTACTAACGGCGGGACCGCGGCGGAAAAGACCGCCGTCGCTCTCGGCTACTTTGACGGACTGCATCTCGGTCACGTTGGCGTTATAGGCGCTGCCATGGCGCAGAAAGGGCTGAGCCCCGCAGTGTTCACGTTCAACTGTGACACAACGCTGCCGAAATTTCAGCGGCGGGAGGATATAATCTCCTTTGCAAACAAGGCGGAGCTGCTCGATAAAATGGGCGTGAAATATATGTACGCGCCTGATTTCGCAGAGGTCTGCGGGTGCACCGACGAGGAGTTTGTGCGGGATATACTTATCGGGCGGCTTAACGCGGGTTTTGCCTGCTGCGGAAGCAGCTTCCGCTTCGGAAAGGGCGGAAAGGGCACGCCGGAGCGCCTTGCAGAGATCGGCGCAAAGTACGGAATGCGCGCGCAGACCGTGCCGGATATCTGCTGCGACGGCGTACCGATAAGTTCCACGCATATCCGCGAGCTGATACGCAGCGGAAAAATAGCCGAGGCGAACAAACTGCTCGGCTACGAGCTGTGGTACAGGCTCCCCGTTGTAAGGGGAAACGAGATCGGCAGGACGCTGTCTTTCCCGACGATAAACCAGATCATACCCGAAACAAATGTTATCCCGCGTTTCGGCGTGTACAGAAGCTACGCAGAGATACACGGCATAAACTACCGCGCCGTCACCAACATAGGCATAAAGCCGACCGTTACGAACAGGCACGATGGAACCGGCGCCGTTATGGAAACGTATATCATGGATTTCAGCGGTGATCTGTACGGAGAGATGGCGGCGGTCGCGCTGTGTGATTTTATCCGCCCCGAGCGGAAATTCTCGGGACTTGAAGAGCTGAAGCAGCAGATAGCCGCGGACAAGGAAGCGGCGCTGCGCGGCTTTGAGCTTGAAATAAGTGAAAGGAAAAGTTGAAAAATGGCAGAAAAAACTGTAAGAACCAGATTTGCACCCAGTCCCACGGGTTATATGCATATAGGAAACCTCAGAACGGCTCTCTATACTTATCTTCTCGCAAAGAAGAACAACGGCAAGTTCATCCTCCGTATTGAGGACACCGACCAGGAGCGCTATGTTGAGGGCGCCGTCGACGTAATTTACAACACCCTGCGCACCTGCGGCCTTAACTGGGACGAGGGCCCCGATGTTGGCGGCGAATACGGCCCGTACATCCAGTCCGAGCGCATGGGTATGTTCAAGGAATATGCCGAGAAGCTCGTTCAGACAGGCCATGCATACTACTGCTTCTGCACCAAGGAGCGCCTTGAGGAGCTTTCTGCGGTACAGAAGGCAAGCAACATCTCTCCGATGTACGACAGACACTGCCGCAATCTTTCCAAGGAGGAGATAGACGCGAACCTTAAGGCAGGCGTTCCCTACGTTATCCGTCAGGCAATCCCCACCGAGGGCACCACAACTTTCCACGACGAGATCTACGGCGATATCACCGTTGACAACTCCATCCTTGACGACCAGGTGCTGCTCAAGACCGACGGTATGCCCACCTACAACTTCGCGAATGTAGTCGACGACCACACAATGGCTATCACGCACGTTGTACGCGGCAACGAGTATCTTTCCTCCGCACCCAAGTATAACCTGCTGTATTCCGCATTTGGCTGGGAGCCTCCCGTATATATCCATGTTGAGCACATCATGAAGGACGCACAGCACAAGCTTTCCAAGCGCGACGGCGACGCATCCTTCCAGGATCTTCTTGACAAGGGCTACATGACCGAAGCCATCCTCAACTACATCCTGCTTCTCGGCTGGGCGCCCAAGGGTGAGCGCGAGATATACACCCTCGACGAGATGGTCGAAGCGTTCGACATCAGCGGCATTTCCAAGTCCCCCGCGATATTCGACGCGCAGAAGCTCAAGGCGATAAACGCGCATTATGTCCGTGCGCTTCCGCTTGAGAAGTTCACCGAGATCGCCGAGCCGTACATCAGACAGACCTGCAAGCGCGGCGATATCGACATCTCCCTGCTTTGCAGCGTACTTCAGCCCCGTGCGGAGGTGTTCACCGATATCCCCGAGCAGGTCGATTTCATCGACGAAATGCCCGATTACTCCATCGAACTTTACACCAACAAGAAGATGAAGACAACCCCCGAAACCTCTCTCAACGCACTGAAGAAAATACTTCCCGTGCTGGAGGGTCTGGACAACTTCACACAGGAGGGCGTTCACAACGCACTCTTCAAGCTCATCGAAACCGAGGGTGTAAAGAACGGCGTTATCCTGTTCCCGCTGCGTGTTGCACTCAGCGGAAAGCAGTTCACCCCCGGCGGCGGAGTTGAGCTCGCAGTGATCCTCGGCAAGGAGGACACCCTTGCAC
>CAKSPC010000039.1 GCA_934481445.1 uncultured Oscillospiraceae bacterium | reverse complement strand
GTGCGGATAGAAGTGTTTTTTGCCTCGGCAGAGCTGAGGCAAAAAACGGATTTAAAAAGCCCGCTTCGCGGGCAAATTCGATTTTTTTGACAAGCTGACACCCGCCGAAAAACGGCGGGTGCATTCAATAATACAAAATTATCTTCCGCTTCCCTCGGAGATGACGTAGATATCAACATAAACAGCGCCCCAGTTGCAGCTGTCGTAATAATGTTCTGCCATATTTCCGAAGTAAAGGTCAACGGCGACGGTACCGTCCATAAGGCCAAGACCGGTGTCCGCCGCGATGGCGTATCCGTATACCTTGCTGCCGTCATGTGCAACGATGTAAAGCTCGCTGCCGTAGGGGATGACGTTGGGGTTTACCGCAACGGTGCCTATCTCGGCAAGGCGGCCGCTGGCTGTTCTTGCGCCGTAGCCTGCGGTGTACGCGGTGGATTTGCCCGAGACAACTCTTGTGTAGCTCTCGGGGATACCGTTAACGAGCTTGAGCGAGGTGGGATCGTCCATCTTTGCGTAGGGTGTGCGCAGCGCTGTGCCGCGCTCTATGACCTGTGTAACAGGTTCGTTCGTCACGACGTTTTCTGTAAGTTCCTGATTTGTCAGCTTCCCGTCAACGTAGGTTTCCTTGACAAAATACGTGCGGGTGCCGTTCACGCCTTCGGTCACGATGTTTTCTGTGCCGATGGCAAGGTTGCTGTTGTCGATGTATTCGGTTTCAAAGGGAATCTCGGATGTGTTCGCGCGGAGCTTGTAGCTTATGCGGGTAACGGTTATCTCCGCGCCCTCGCTCACCTCTGCGGAAAGGTCGCAGTCGACCTCGTCGTACTGTCCCAGCTCGACACCCGCTTTTTCGAGCACCTGAGCTGCCGTGCCGCCGATAACGGCAACGGTCTTTGTTTCGCCGTCGGCGTTTACTGTAACGTCGAACGCGCGGTGGATGGTGATGTAGGCGGTGGATTCATCGCCCTGAACATAGGTTATGCGGTCGTTGGCGCCGAGGGTGTAATCTCCGCTGCGGAGAATGGCGTAAACGTCCGTTTCGGATGTCATGATCTCTCTGGTCACGCCGTTGTCGGTGATATACACACGGTCGCGGAAGTACAGGTTACCTGTCATCAGCGCCACGGCTGCCAGAGCCATAAGGAATAATGCCAGCTTGATTATCTGATCCTTTGCAATCAGACGGTTCATTTTGGCGTTTACTATCTGTGGTTTCATATTGCCTCCTGAAGTCCTTACCTGTTTTCGGGGGTGTCCTCGAAAACTGCCCGTTATGTAAGCTTATGATGCTGCTCGGGCGATAATTTCTTTTTGGTCGGAAACGGGATTCGGGGAAAACCTCATCTCCGCAGGCAAACGCGCTGTCCCCAACAGAGCTTTGCCATGATACGGGACCGCCTTATATCTTTCTGCGGCGGGAAGCTTGCTCTTGCCGGCGTGTCATTTCGCGGCAGGGGCGCACTTAACCATGCCCTTTCGTCAAGGTGATGTCATTATACCGCTTTGTTTCGTAAATGTCAAACATAAGTTAAAACGGATTTTCGTGCAAAATTCACAAAAAAGCTTTGTAACCATTTTGTAACAAATTAAATTTGGGGGTGATTTATGTTATTTTCTGTAAAAAACGCGTTTTGTTTTCGTAAATTTCGCTAAAGTTGCAGGTTTGTTTTTCTGGGGTAAAAATATACGAAAATTAACCGTGAAAAAATAAATATGATTGTTTAAAATCACCAACAAATAATTTGTTGCGCCCTGCGGCGAAAAAAGCGTGACAAAACGCCGTGAATGTGATATAATCAGTATATATGTACGAAAATCCACAAAAATGAGGGGAGGACAGGCATGATATACGAGAAGTCATGCGGGGCGATAGTTTACCGCAGATCCCACGGAAACACCGAAATACTTCTGATAAAGCACATAAAATCCGGCTGCTGGTCTTTTCCGAAGGGGCACATGGAAGCGGGCGAAACCGAGGTGCAGACGGCTGTACGCGAGATAAAGGAAGAAACCAACGTCGATATAGTGATAGACGACCCGTCGTTCAGAGAAACGGTGGTGTTCAGCCCGCGTCGCGACACCCGCAAGGAGGTAGTTTACTTCATCGGGCGCGCGGTAGGCGGCGAAGCGATCCCGCAGGAAACGGAGATAGCCGAGATACGCTGGGCGGAGATAGGCAGGGCGGCGACCACGGAGCTTGCCTATGACAACGACAGGATGATAGTAAACAAGGTGAGGGCATATCTCGCGCTGAGCAAGATATGATATACTATTATTAATATAAAAGGGAGGTCCGGAATTTATGAAAAAAAGCGACATTTCAAAGTTGATCGTATTTGCAGCCGGAGTTATCGCCTCCGTGTGGTATATCCTCGCGGCGGACAACTGGCTTCCTTTCGGGGGAAAATTCAGCGTGCAGCTTATTCCTGATATTCTCTTCCCGATAATATTTACGGTATGTGCGGCGCTGCTGCTTTTCGTCTGCAGCGGAATGACAACAAAAAAGTGTCTTATAATCACGGCGGTGCTTGACCTGCTTATCGGCGCGGAGTATGCGTATGATTTTCTGTGCGGGCTGGAAACGGGCATTTTCGGGCTGGAGGACCCCGCGGCATTGACTGCATTGGTGGCGGGACTTCATGTGCTGTTCGCGGCGGCGGTTTGGGGAGTATCCTTCCCGCTGTGGCGCGCGATGGAGAAGCGCGGATGGGGTACAAGCTTTAACATTGGAATGAATGTGACAATACACTGAGATAACAAAAAAGCGGAGCGCATAACGCGCCCCGCTTCGCCGTTCATAATAAATTTTACTTTACGATGAAACTCTTGATCTGATCGAGGAAATCTGCGCAGTCGTCGCTGTGAACGTGCAGCTCAAGCTCCTTGGAGAGATCCAGGCTGAAAATGCCCATGATGGACTTTGCGTCGATTGCGTATCTGCCGCTTACGATATCCACGTCGTAATCACATCTGGATACGAGGGATACGAATTCCTTTACATCGTTGATTGTGTTGATGCGGATCTTTACGATAGTCATAAATATACTTCCTTTCCGTCGTTAGATTGGGTCACAGTTTAAGATTAGCATACTTGACCCTGTTTGTCAATAGGAAATTTGTCTGAAAAATCTGAGTTTCGTTTGTGAGCCTGCGTTAACGGTCGGCTGTGCTCACTTTGCCGCGAATTTCTCCGCCTTTTCGAGAAATTCGGCGCTTTCGGCGTCGTCGGCGTGAACCACAAGCGTCAGTGCCTTCGAAAGGTCAAGGCTGAAAATACCCATGATGGATTTCGCGTCTACCGCGTATCTTCCCGAAACAAGGTCGATGTCAAACGGACAGCTGTTTGTCAGCGCAACAAATTCCTTTACCGCCCCGATGGAGCCGAGATTTACCTTAAAGTCTTTCATAATTGCTCGCCGCCTTTCTGGTTTTTTATAATATTGTACAAGGAAATCGCTTTCCTTATTAATTAATATAGCAACAAATCTGAAAATAGTCAATAGCTTATTGCAAAATTCGGAGTTTTAAAGTATAATAGAGTAGTGGATAAAATTCGATTTGGTCAATTTACCCACATGATTGATGAAACTTTTTAACTGTCGTCGATAAAGGAGGGGTGCGCGGTGACATTTGAGGTGATAACGCTCGGCTGCAAGGTCAATTCCTGCGAGAGCGCAGCCATATCAGAGCGCTTTTCCGAGGATGGCTTTACCCCCGCGGAAAGCGGCGCGCCCGCCGATGTGTATATCGTGAATTCCTGCGCCGTCACCGCCATGAGCGAGAAAAAGGCGCGGCAGGTGATTTCGCGCTGCAAGCGGGACAATCCCGACTGCGTCACGGTGCTGTGCGGGTGTTTTCCGCAGGCGTATCCAGAGGCGGCGGGAAAGGTGGCGGGGGCGGATATCGTAACGGGAAATTCAGCCAAGGGCACCATTCCCGCGCTGGTGAGGAAATACCTTTCCGAGCACATCCGCTGCATGAAGGTCGACCCCATGACAAGGCAGTTTGACGAAGCCGCCGCAGGGGCGGATGTCGACAGGACGCGTGCATTCATCAAGATAGAGGACGGCTGCGACAGGTTCTGCACCTACTGCATAATCCCGACGGCACGCGGGCGGGTGCGCTCGCGCACTCCGGAGGAGATAACCGCGCAGGCGGTGAAGTGCGTAGAAAGCGGGCACAAGGAGATAGTCCTTACGGGGATAAATCTCGGGTGCTACGGGCAGGAATTCGGGCTGACTCTCAGCGACGCGGTGAAAGCCGCGGCAAAGAGCGGCGCGGCGCGCATCAGATTGGGCTCCCTTGAGCCGGAAATGATGACCGCCGAGGAAATAGACAAGCTGAAAAGCGTACCGTCGCTTTGCCCGCAGTTTCATCTCTCGCTTCAGTCGGGGTGCAACGAAACACTGAAAAGAATGTGCCGCAGATACGACACCGCGGAATACCGCAGGGTGGTGGAAAGGCTGCGCGAGGCGTTTCCCGACTGCTCAATAACCACCGATATAATGGTAGGTTTCGCAGGGGAAACGGACGAGGAATTTGCGAAGAGCATGGCTTTTGCGGAGGAGATGGGCTTTGCGAAGATACACGTTTTTCCGTATTCCATAAGGAAAGGCACCGTGGCGGCGGGGCGCTCGGATCAGATAACGCCGCAGATAAAGACGGAGCGCGCCCATGAGATGGAGCAGCTTTCCGTGCGGCTGGAGCAGGAGTTTCTCAAAAAGCAGGTCGGAACAAGAAAGACCGTTCTTATCGAAAAAAAGCGCTCGCCGGAGTATTCTTACGGATTGACTGATAGTTATTTTGAGGTAAGAATATACGGAGAGGATATTACGCGGCACACCCTTGCAGAGGTGGATATAACCGCTGCGCGGGACGGATACTGCGTCGGCAGGATAGTTAAGTAGTTATTATTTCGGGTAAAACCGATCTATATAGGGCAGGTGCGGGACGATATGTTTCGGATGTGTCCGCAATCAACTGAAGAACATCAGGAGGACAAGCTATGGCAGTTTATCGTATCTATGTTGAGAAGAAGCCGCAGTTCGCGGTGGACGGCGGGGCGGTTCTTTCCGACCTTACCGTGGCGCTCGGCATGAAGTCGGTGGAGAGCGTTCGCGTTATCAATCGCTATGACGCGGAGAAGCTTCCGAAAGAGGATTTTGAAAAGGCAATACCTACGGTATTTTCCGAGCCGCCCGTAGACGAGGTGTTTTACGAGCTGCCCAAGCTCGGCGAGAACGAGCGTATGTTCGCGGTGGAATTTCTGCCGGGACAGTTTGACCAGCGCGCGGATTCTGCGGCGCAGTGTATCCAGATGCTCTGCAAGGGCGAGCGCCCCGTTGTAAAGTACGCGAAGATATACATCATCGGCGGAAAGCTCACCGACGAGGAGTTCACAAAGATAAAGCACTACCTCATCAACGCGGTCGAATCCCGCGAGTGCGGCTTTGAAACATATGAAACCCTTGAAACCAAGTACACCATTCCCACCACCGTTGAGACCCTCGACGGATTTATAGACAAGACCGACGCGGAGCTTGCGGATTTCGTTGTAAAGTACGGCCTTGCGATGGATAACGACGATATCAAGTTCTGCCGGGATTATTTCAAGGGAGAGCACCGCGACCCTACCATCACCGAGATACGCATGATAGACACCTACTGGTCCGACCACTGCCGCCACACCACATTCGGCACGATAATCGACAAGGCGGATATCAAGCCCGCGTACATCGCGCAGACATATCAGGCGTACAAGAACGACCGCGAAGCCCTCGGCAGGGCAAACAAGCCGCTGTGCCTGATGGATCTTGCAACCCTTGCGGCGAAGAAGCTCAAGAGCGAGGGGCTGCTTCCCGACCTTGACGAGAGCGAGGAGATAAACGCTTGTTCCGTAAAGATAAAGGTAGATGTTGACGGAAAGGACGAGGACTGGCTGCTGATGTTCAAGAACGAAACACACAACCACCCCACCGAGATTGAGCCTTTCGGCGGTGCGGCTACCTGCCTCGGCGGCGCTATCCGCGACCCGCTTTCCGGCAGAAGCTATGTTTACCAGGCTATGCGCGTAACCGGCGCTTCCGACCCGCTGCTTCCCGTTGAAAAGACCATTGCGGGCAAGCTTCCCCCGAGAAAGATAACTACCACTGCGGCGGCGGGATATTCCTCATATGGCAACCAGATAGGCCTTGCGACGGGTCATGTTGCGGAGATATATCACCCCGGATACATGGCGAAGCGCATGGAGATAGGCGCTGTTATCGGCGCGGCTCCCGCTGAAAATGTACGCAGGGAAAGACCCGTTCCCGGGGATGTTATCATTCTTCTCGGCGGACGCACGGGACGCGACGGCTGCGGCGGCGCAACCGGTTCTTCCAAGGCGCACAGCGTGAAGTCACTCGATACCTGCGGCGCAGAGGTTCAGAAGGGTAACGCACCCGAGGAAAGAAAGCTTCAGCGCCTGTTCAGAAATCCCGAGGCTACACGTCTTATCAAGCGCTGCAATGACTTCGGCGCGGGCGGCGTTTCCGTTGCCATCGGCGAGCTTGCAGACGGTCTTGAGATAGATCTCAACGCAGTTCCGAAGAAGTACGACGGTCTTGACGGCACCGAACTTGCCATCTCCGAATCTCAGGAGAGAATGGCGGTCGTTGTTGCTCCCGAGGACGCGGACAAGTTCAGGGCGCTGGCTTCCGCAGAGAACCTTGAATCCACTCCTGTTGCGATAGTAAGGGAAGAGCCCAGACTGCGCATGAACTGGAACGGAAAGACCATCGTTGATATCTCCCGCGAGTTCCTGAACTCCAACGGCGCGGAGAAGCACACCGAGGTTTCCGTGCCCGCTGTCAAGGTTTCCTACTCCACAGGCAGAAAGAACACCGCAGAGGACTGGGACAAGCTTGTAACCGACCTCAATGTATGCTCGCAGAGAGCGCTGGTTCAGCGTTTTGACAGCACCATCGGCGGCGGCACAGTGCTCATGCCTTTTTCGGGCAGAAACCAGCAGACCCCCGTACAGGCTATGGCGGCGAAGATCCCCGTTCTTAACGCAGAAACCACCA
Source organism: uncultured Oscillospiraceae bacterium (assembly GCA_934481445.1). Taxonomy (GTDB): domain Bacteria; phylum Bacillota; class Clostridia; order Oscillospirales; family Ruminococcaceae; genus CAG-115. The sequence goes on along the minus strand of CAKSPC010000039.1, from coordinate 17,120 downwards.
CGGCTTCCGTTATGGCGTGGGGCTTCAACCCTGCCGTTTCGGAGCAGTCCCCCTACCACGGCGCTGTATGCGCGGTAGTTGAGAGCATCGCGAAGGTAGTCGCTGCGGGCGGCACCAGCGAGAAGTGCTGGCTGACATTCCAGGAATACTTCGAGAGAACACAGGGCAAGCCCGAGCGCTGGGGCAAGCCGTTTGCTGCACTGCTCGGCGCATATAAGGCACAGCTTGAGATGGGCTGCGGCGCCATCGGCGGCAAGGACAGCATGAGCGGCACATTCGAACACATCGACGTTCCCCCGACCCTTGTTTCCTTTGCAGTTTCCACAGCAAAGGCGCAGGATGTTATTTCTGCGGAATTCAAGTGCCCGTACAGCAAGATAGGCTACATCGCGCCGGAATACGACGAAAACGGTCTGCCGGTATTCGACAGCGTTAAGAAGGTATTCAGGACCGTTGAGAAGCTTATCAAGGAGAAGAGGGCGATCTCCGTATGGAGCGTTGCAAACGGCGGCGTTGCCGAGGGTATTTTCAAGATGACGCTGGGCAATCATGTCGGTGCAAAGCTTGTTGACCTTACCGACGACGAGCTGTTCACCCCTGTATACGGCGCATTCATACTCGAGATGGACGGCGAGGCAGAGGGCGTAAGAGTTATCGGTGAAACCATTCCCGAGTATGAGATAACCTGCGGAGGCGTTAAGCTGGATATCGCAGCGCTCGAAGATAAGTGGGACAACGTTCTCGAGCCCGTATTCAAGGGCAGGATGCCTGCCGCTCCCGCGCCCGCAAAGGCAGAGTACACAAAGGGCTGCGAACTGCTGGAGAACCACGCATCCCCGAAAATCGCGAAGCCCCGCGTTCTTATCCCCGTATTCCCAGGCACAAACTGCGAATACGACATCGCGAACGCATTTAACCGCTACGGCGGACAGGGCGACATTTTCGTTATCCGCAACCTTTCCGCACAGGATATGGAGGAGAGCGTAAACGAATTTGCAAAGCGCATCGAGCAGAGCCAGATGATCGCTATCCCCGGCGGTTTCAGCGGCGGCGACGAGCCCGAGGGTTCCGCGAAGTTCATCAACGCGTTCTTCAGAAACCCGAAGATCAAGGACGCGGTGGAGAATATGCTTTACACCCGCGACGGTCTGATGCTGGGTATCTGCAACGGATTCCAGGCGCTGATAAAGCTTGGTCTTGTTCCGTTCGGACACATTGTGCCCCTTACAACCGACAGCCCCACGCTTACATACAACTCCATCGGACACCACCAGTCACAGCTTGCATATACAAGAATATGCACCAACAAGAGCCCTTGGCTCATGCACTGCAAGGTGGGCGACGTTGCGGCTATCCCGATATCCCACGGCGAGGGACGCTTTGTTGCAAGCGATGAGGTGATAAAGAAACTCATCGAGAACGGTCAGGTGGCAACTCAGTACGTTGACCTCAAGGGCAACCCCACGATGGACGTTGCGTTCAACCCGAACAGCTCCATGTGCGCTATCGAGGGTATAATCTCCCCCGACGGACGTGTGCTCGGCAAGATGGGTCATACAGAGCGTATCACAGGCAACACCTGCACGAATGTCGACGGCAACAAGGAACAGCTTCTGTTCAAGGGCGGCGTTGATTACTTCGGATAATGCTTGGAATATAAAAAAAGAGGGACTGCCTTTCGGGGCAGTCCCTAATTTTATATTAAATTACTTGATTATCTCCGCAGCCTTATCAGCGATATTCTCGGGAGTAATGCCGTTTCTCTGCATTACCTCGTTTACATCATAGCGGTCGAGGAACTCCTTTTTCAGACCGAAGTTCAGCACCTTCATGTCGGAATTTCCGTAGAACCGCGCGATCTTCTCGCCGAAGCCGCCGTTCAGTATACCGTCCTCAAGGGTGATAACTACCTTGTGGTCTTTCTTGAGGGACTCGAGCAGCTCGTCATCTGTGCCGGTGATATATACGGGGTTTATCAGCGTGGGCTTTACGCCTGTCTTTTTCTCTATCTCGCGGGCAGCCTGCCCGCCGAGGGAATAGAAAGAACCGAGCGCCAGTATTGCGACGCCGCTTCCCGCTTCGGTTACTTCGTACTTGTTGAGCTTTCCGTAGTCCTTTGTTACCTTATCCCCGTGAACAACGGACGCGGGTACGCGTATCGCAACGGGATGCTCGCGCTGTTCGTTGCTCCATTCCAGCATTGCGAAGTATTCCTCGTATGTCGTAGGTGCGAGGTAAACGAGGTTCGGTATGTTGGACATCATGGGGATATCGAATATGCCGAGGTGGGTAACGTCGTTCATGCCGTATACGGATGCCGCATATACAAGAATTGTAACGGGGTTGTTGTTTATGCAGAGGTCCTGCGAAAGCTGGTCGTAGGTGCGCTGGATAAAGGAGCTGTAAACGCCGTAGATGGGTTTTCCGCCGCGGGCGGAGATACCCGAAGCCATTGCGACGGCGTGCTCTTCGGCAATGCCGACGTCGATGAACTGCTTTCCTGCCTCATCGCGGCGGTTCTTGTAGAAACCGAATACCGCGGGGGTGCCGGAGGTTATCGCGCAGACAGCAGAGTCGCGCTTCATCTTATCCAGGATATATTTGCCCGTAAGGTCGCCGAAATCCTCGCCGTCGAAGGAGAACCTGGGCTTGCCCGTTTCGAGGTCGAATGGCATACACCAGTGCCAGTTTTCCTTGTTCTGCTCGGCTAAGGCGTAGCCCTTGCCCTTCTGGGTAACGATGTGAACGACTACGGGGTGGTCGGTGTCCTTTACGCTCTTGAATGCCGCGATAAGGCTCTCTACATCGTTGCCGTCCTTTACGAATACATAGTCAAGACCCATGGATTTGAAGAGGTTGCATTCTGCCTTGCCGTCGGTTTCGCGGAGAAGCCTGAGGTTGGTGTAAAGACCGCCGTGATTTTCTGCGATGGACATATCGTTATCATTTACCACGATGATGAAGTTGGACCCGAGCTCATGCGCGAAATCAAGGCCCTCGAGAGCTTCGCCGCCGCTGAGGGAGCCGTCGCCGATGACGGCGATGATGTTTTCGTGGCCGCCGGTAAGGTCGCGTCCCTTGGCAAGTCCCGCCGCAAGGCTGACGGAGGTGGAGGTATGGCCTATCGTGAAGAAGTCGTGCCTGCTCTCATGCTGGGTGGAGTAGCCTGTTACATCGTCGTACTTTGCTTCATCGAGGAATGCCGCGTTTCTGCCGGTGAGCATTTTGTGGCAGTAGGTCTGGTGGGAAACGTCGAAAACCATCTTGTCCTCGGGGGAATTGAAAACATAGTGCAGGGCGATGATGGCTTCTACCATGCCGAGGTTGGGACCGAAATGTCCGCCGTGCCTGCTGAGTTTATTCAGCAGGGCGGTGCGCATTTCTGCGGCGAGGGCGTGCATTTCGTCGGTGTTGAGCTTCTTTACGTCTGCGGGGCTGTTGATTTTTTCGAGATACATTTTATTCTCCTCCTGTTTTGATCCTTTTTATTTTTTGCAGCTGCCGCCGTCCCATGAGAGGACGCCGGTTTTTTCCGCTTCTTCGTAGCGGGATATTTTGTAGTTGAGCTGCTCCAGGGTGGCGTCGATTTTTGCGCGCTGATCAAGCAGCGCGTCGCGCTGGTCGCGCAGGAGCTGCGCACGGGCGGGGATGGTGCTGTCGCCCTCGCGGAACAGTTTAACATATTCAATGAGCGCTTCGACGGGCAGACCCGCGCTTCTCATGCACACCGCAAGCTCCACCCAGCCGAGGTCGCTTTCGCTGTAATCGCGTATTCCGCCGGATGTTCTGCGCACCGCGGGTATCATGCCGACGCGCTCGTAATACCGCAGAGTGTCCTGCGTGAGTCCGTATTTCTCGCTGACTTCCTTTATGGTCATAAGTCCGCACCTCCTTTTCTTGTGTATATTGTATCACTTGGAGTTAGCTCTAAGTCAAGAGGGAAGAGCAAATTTTCATCAGATTTTCACAATTGATATTTTTTCAAAATTTTTTTATTTTATCTGCAACCTTTTTATCTTATGAACGGTTTTATAGACAAAGGGCAGAAAAATTCACAACGAAACGGAGGTATCTTATATGAAAAAGATAACAAGAGCACTCAGCCTGACCCTTGCGGCGGCGACCGCATTATCCACCTGCGTATGCGCATACGCGGACAACACCACGGACGCAGACGAAAACAAGCAGGTGCTTGCAACTGTTAAGAGCCGCATAAGCGTTCCCAAGGAACTTTCAAAGTTCAGTTTCAGAAAGAGCGTGAACGGCCCCGTAAACCTCTACACTTATGAATGGGAAAATCCCGACGGCGGGGATACCGACCTTACGGTTTCAGCATACGGGGATATCATCACCTATTATCAAAAGGGCGGATATTACAGGTGGAGCTCGGATAAGACCCTTGCGAAGATGACGGGGGATCAGCTTTACTCCGCGGCGGTGGCTTATATAAAGAAGCTTAACCCGACGATATCCACGCTGATAAGAGTTGACCGCGACAGCATAAGAATGAGCCTTTCGGACAACACCGCTACGTTTTCTTTCAACCGAGTTAAGAGCGGCGTGCCTGTTACATCGGATATGGGCTACATCACCATCGACAAGAACACCGGCGAGCTTTACCGTATGTCCATGAACTGGCACCCCAATGCTTCCTTTAAGAGCAAGAAGGGCGCGCTGACCATCGAGCAGGCGGAGAAAGCCTATGCGGACCTTATCGCGATAAAACCCGTGTATGTTCTGAAATACGATGACGCGACAAAGAAATATTACACCGACATCGAGTATGACCAGACAGGCTTCGGAAATATCGACGCATTCACAGGAGCGGCAAGCGATTTCGAAGGTGATACGTGGTACGACGACAACGATATCACCGAAGATGATGACGTGGCGGATGACAGCTTTGACAACGGCGGCGATATCTTCACCCCGGAGGAGCTGGCGGAGCTTGAGAAGAAGCTTCCCTACGGCAACGCGGAGGCGGTGGAGAAATATATCCGCGGAAACAAGTACCTTACATGGGTAGATGGATTTGAAGTAAGCTACGACAGCCTTTCCAAGGATGAAAAGGCGAACGACACGGTATATATCTATAACGTATCCTTTAACAACGTTCCCGAAACGGGATACAACCGCAACGATGTTTATACTTATGTCAGCGTAAGCATAAATGCTGAAACCGGCGAGCTGTATTCGTATGACTGCTATAACTCCAGCTCCGATTACTCGGGCGTTTCGCAGTATGATGAAGCAAAGGCGGGAAAGCTTGCGGACAGCATACTTAAGAGCCTTTCTCCGAAGCATTACAAGGATCTCGGCGACGGTGTTACCACGATAAGCGAGTACAATCGGAAGTATTTCGGCAGCAACCACCAGTATATCCGTACTGTAAACGGCGTTGAAACCGAGTTTGATTATGCTTCGATATCCTTTGACAAGGATATGAAGCTTGAAAGCTACAGCATCAACTACACAAACGTTGATTTCGTATCCCCTGACAAGATACTTACCGAGCAGCAGGTACTGGATAAGTTCTATGAACTCTCTCCCATGAAGCTTAACTACCTCGTAAAGCTTGGCAAGAAAAAGACCGCCAGCGCGCTGATATACTCCAACGACAGTTATCTGCGCGTAAACGCATTCACGGGCGAGCCCGTGTACTCATGGCAGTACGAAACATCTGCGGAGAATGACCTCAGCGGCATAAACGATCCGAGCATTCTTTCTATGGCAAAGACGCTGGACGACAACGGCATTATTATCAGCACGAAGGAATTCGCGCAGGGCGACGCGGTAACATTGGGCGATTTCGAGCGCATGATGTGGTGCATCAGATCCTACAACTATTACACCGGGGATGAAACAAACGAGAATTACGACGAAAATAAGCTCCTCACACGCGGCGAGGCGATGAAGCTGTTTACATCCTTTATGGCAGGAAACAGCGTTGCGGAACTCAAGGGAATTTTCAAGTCGCCATTTTCTGATATCAGCGACAGCGATCCCAACCTAGGCTACTATGCAATAGCGTATGCGATGGGCGCGGTAAAGGGCGGCACTTTCAATGCTTCCTCGGCTTATACCTACGGCGAGCTTATTTCGCTGGTTTACGGCAGGCTGGCTATGTGATAACGATATAGCATAAATAAATATGGGGCTGCCCGGGAGGGCAGCCCTCAGCTTGTCGAAAAAGTCAAAACGGCAGAAAATTTGCAATAAACTGTGGGGGAAAACTCTTGTTTTCCCCCACACCCCTTTAGCGCTTTTGAAGCCGTAAAACCGCACTGCGTGCGGAGTGGCGGGGGCTCTGGTCTGTCGGTCAGCCCCCTCTGTCACTTCGTGACACCTCCCCCATGGGGAGATCACCCCACAACCCCCGCTTCCTTTTGTGTCAAAAGGAAGCGAAAACCAATACGCTACGCGGAACTTTTACAGGTTTACGATAAGCTGAGTTGCCGCCATATGGCAGCCGCTCATTTTTTGTTATTATCCGTATCAGCTGTTCAATGCTTCGACGTAAGCCCTTACCTTTGCTGCGTCCTCTTCGTCGATGGCGTTCCAGTCATCAACTATCTGCTGGCGTATCTTCTTATGATCGCCGGTGCAGAAATCAGGAACATTGCTCTGGCGGTAATATCCGATGTCCGTCTTGGTGCACTTGGACGAAGCAAGCAGGCCTGTTTCAAGGCAGTATCTTCTTTCGAGAACGGAGGAATCAGGGGTGAAATTGCGCACCTGCGAGGTGTCCTGGACATCCTTCATGATATCGTTCCATATCTTCGCGAGGGCCTTCCAGCCGTCGCTTCTGCCGATCTCCCGACCGTCATCGTAGCCTATCCACAGAGCGCCGATATAATCGGGGGTGCAGCCTACGAACATAAGGTTTTTGCCATCGTTGGAGGTACCTGTCTTACCGATTACATCCACGTTTTCGAGCTGGGCGTAACGTCCCGTGCCCGTTGTGGTGGTGATAACCGTGCGGAGCAGTCTGTTGGTGACCCATGCGGCGTCGCTGTCAAGTGCCTGCGTTCCGAAGAAGTCCTGATCGAGCACGACGTTGTCCCTGCTGTCAACGACCCTGCTGTAAAGCATAGGCTCGTAATAAATACCGCCGTTTCCGAATATCTGATAGGCCGCCGCAAGCTCCACCAGCTTTACGCCCTTGGTGAGCGCGCCCAGCGTTATCGGGGAATATGCGATATCGCTTTCGGTTATGGTCGTAAATCCGAGGTTCTGCGTAAGCTGATTATAGCATACCTGTGGGGTGAGCATACGGCTGACGCGGATAGCGATGGTGTTCATGGATTCGCGGACGCCCTCCCATACGGGGGTGAGGGTGCCGAGGCCGCCTGCCTGCTGGTAGTTTTCGGGCCAGATCTTTGTGCCGGTGCTGCTGTCGTTCACGACCGTTATGCCGCGGTCGGGGATAAGGGTGGAATATGTTATAAGGTCGCGCTGTATTGCAACGGAATATGTGGATATGGGCTTCATGGTGGAGCCGGGGGCTCTCATCGCCTGCGTTGCGCGGTTGAACACGCCGTCGCCGGGCTTGTCGCCAAGGCCTCCCACGAGACCGACCACGGTGCCCGTGTAGTCCATTACCACGAACGCCGACTGTATCAGATCCTCCGACGGAGCGGTGGGGTCATATTTAGAAAGCACGGTGTAGGGGTCACGGTATTTTTCTTCAAGGGTGTTTTGCAGGTCGATATCCATGTTGAGGTATATCTTGTAGCCGCCGTTGTATATCTCGTTCTTTGCGGCGGTGTAGGTTATGCCCTTTTCGTCGGCGTAGTCGTTGAGGACCTGATCTATCGCCGCGTCGACGTACCAGTTCTGTGTGATGGTGTAGTCGTTCCACTTATACGCTTCGTAGGTTTCGTCGTATGTTTCTTCGGCGGTGGTGTCCTCTTCTTCGTCATCGGTGTTGAGCGTGCGCTCGTCGATATAGCCGAAATCATCGCCGTAGACGGGCTTTGCGAAATGCACCTGCTCCACCAGTGCGGTTTCGTACTCGGCGGTGGTGATGTAGCCCTGCTCATACATATTGTTGAGAGCGTATTTCTGACGGGTCTTGCAGCGGGCGAGGTCGTAATAAGGGTTCATCTTGCCGGGGTTTCTTATCATGCCCGCGAGGATGGCGCTCTCCGCGATGGTGAGATCTTTCGGCTCCTTGTTGAAATAATACTTGGAAGCTGCGCCGACGCCGTGAATGTTTCCGCCGAACCATATCTCGTTGAGATAGCTCTCGATGATGTCTATTTTTGTGTACTTTTCCTCGATGCTCATTGCGCGGAAAATTTCGCGCAGCTTACGCTCCCAGGATATCTCGTCGTCGCCGGTGAGGTTCTTTACAAGCTGCTGGGTGATGGTGGAGCCGCCCTGACCCGCGCTGCTGAGATTCAGGACATCCGCGCCGAGGGAGAATACGGTTCTCTGCCAGTCGACGCCGTCATGCTCGTAGAAACGTTTGTCCTCGGTGGAAACAACGGCGTTCACGATGTTGGGGGAGATATCCTCATAGTTGACCCAGATACGGTTTTCGCTTGCGACAAGGCGTTTTATCTCCACTTCTGCGCCATCGCTGTCGTAGGCGTAGATGATACTGGTGGATTTCATCTCGGCGTCGCGGAGGTTGAGGTCGTAGCCCGTGTCTGCGAAATCCAGCACATAAACCGTCAGCACCGTTAAAACTATACACAGCGCGATGACGAGGATAAGAAGCATCGACGCGAAAGTCGTGCCGATTATGGTGAGAGCACTGCCGACGTTTTTCATGGCGTTGCTCTTACGCTTTTTGGCGGGGCGCTTCAGCTCCTCTTCTCTTATTTTGATGTATTTGATTTTTTTCTTTTTGTCCATGTTCACCGTTCCTTTATTGACGGAAAGCCTTATGGGTAAAACGGCAGGAAAAAAGCCTGCACACTTATAGTATAACACAAATATGCCCAAATGTTAAGAGTTTTTTTAAAAAATATGCCCTCTGCGGCTTAAAAAAGGATGAATATGTAATCCGCCGCGGAACGAACCGCTTGAAAAAACGTGCGCGGGGGTGTATAATGGAGTAAGATCACCTCTAAAAAAGAATGGAGAACGCAATGTTTGATACGATATTATTTGACCTTGACGGCACGCTGACGGATTCCTACCCGGGGATAACAAACAGCGTAAAATATGCGCTGAACAAGATGGGGTACGAGATACCGTCGGACGAGCGGCTGCGGGAATTCATCGGGCCGCCGCTTTTCGACGAGTTTTCCCGTATGGGGATGGACAAGGAAACCGCGGAGGCGGCGGTGCGCGCCTACCGCGAATATTACCCCGAAAAGGGCGTATTCGAGTGCACACTTATCGACGGCGCGGAGGAGCTCCTTGCGGAACTGAAGAGGCGTGGAAAGTATATTGCGCTTGCGACGTCAAAGCCGCAGGTTTTCGCGAAGATGATACTCAAGCACTTCGGGATAGAAAAATATTTCGACTTTATCGGCGGGGCTTCGCTGGACGATAAGATAAGCACAAAAGAACAGGTGCTCCGGTATGTGCTGGAAAAAACAGGCGCCGACCCCGCACAATGCGTGCTGGTCGGCGACAGGTTCTATGATATCGTTGGCGCCCACAAGGCGGGGATGAAGTGCATAGCCGTGCTGGTGGGATACGGCTCCCGCGGGGAATTTGAGGAGCATAATGCGGATATTATCTGCGAAACGCTGGGGGACGTGCTGAAGTTTGTCTGATCATTTATCTATCAGATAAAACGCCGTTACGGAGCGCATTCCGCCGCTTATGCGGTCGTTGCCTTTCAGGGTCACTCCGTCGAGGCTCATAAGCTCGCCGAGCTTTACCTCCGCCAGCGGGCAGGCGAACACTGTTACGCCGCCGCAGACGAGCTGAATTTCGTTTCCGATGATGTTTATTGCGCCCTGTCCGCCAAGGCGGATCTCCTTATATGTTTCGGGGTCACGAGCTGCGACATATCGCAGCTCTTTTTTGTTGAGCGCCTTTATTCCGGAGAGCGGCATGGTGTCTTTTGGCGGTTTTCTTGAGAAGAGTGACATGGTGTTGCTCCTTTTATCAATCCTCGCCGAGCTTCAGCGCCTTGTTAATGTTTATTCTGCGGATAATTCCTCCGAGGACAGCGAAGCCGCCGAGAAGCATTATCGCGATGATAACGTACATCTTGATGTAATCTCCGCTGTAGCCCTGCACGATGAACGGGGGAACCTGATCCGCCGCATTGTACATGGTGCGGAACATCGGCACGAAGAGGTCGCTGGCAATGCCGCCGACCACAAATCCCGCCGCGATGGACGCAACACTGACGAGAAGCTGCTCATAACCTAGGGTGGCGATTATCTCCTTGAACGATACGCCCATTGCGCGCAGGACGCCGAATTGCAGCGTCCGCGAGCGGATGGAGATTATCCAGTAGATAAGGAAGCCTATGACCGTCATTACCATGATAACAACGAAGCCAAGGGTCAGCGCGCCGTTCATGCCCTGTAACTCGGGGTCGGTCTTTTCCTCAATAAGAAGCTGGGAGGAGTCTGTTATGTTCTGTATCTTGATGTTCTTTTCGGTGATGTCGTTGTAGAGCTGCTCGCTGGAGGCGCCGTCGGCAAGCTTCAGCCATATCTGATATGGCTGGGTGTCGATGAGCTTTCGGATGTAGTTGTAGTTTGCAACGAGGAAGTCCTTGGTTTCGGTTTCGCCGGTGCGCTCATTGAGAACCACGGTTTCCGTCGGGTCGAGGGATGGCCAGTAGTCCACAAAGGCGATAACAGTAAGGTCTATGCTGTCGTTTCCGCCCCATCTTACGGTCACGGTGTCGCCGAGCTGAACGCCCTTTTCCTCAAGGGAGCGGCTGGCGAGCACGCCGGATTTGCAGTCCACAAGGGCGGAGCAGTAGTTCCACCAGTGGATGGGCAGGAGGTCGTTTCTGAACCATGCTGTCTGGGAGAACTTGCCCGGCTCTATCGCCATAAGGCTTGCTTCGGCTTTCTGACGCGTGCCGCCGATGGCGAGGTTTACGTCCTGCTTGAGCACCTTTGTGGCGGTCTTTACGCCGGCGAGGTTTTCAAACTGGGAGAAATCAAGCTCGGCATAGCCGGAATCGTCGTCGTTGGACTCCATGCGCCAGAATGCGTCGATGACTACGTCCGTGCCGGTGGAATAGTATATCCTGTCGGATTTGCTGTCGTTGATGGCGCGGGCGGTGTTGGCGGAGAAAATGCCAAGTCCGAACGTAAGAACAAGGAACAGCATGAGGAAGCGCTCCCTGCCGCCCTGCGAGCGGGCAACAGAGGTTATCGCGACATACTGCGGAACTGTCCAGAAGCGCTTTCCGATAAAATAGATAAGTTTGAGGAGATAGGGATAGAGCCTTATAAACAGCAGACCAGCACCCATGATGAACATGGAGGAGAACACGAAGTACAGCGGGTTTATCGTTCCATCGGATACATAGCTCTTATCCTCGAAAAGCTTGTCTATGGCGTTGGCGGCGTAGAAATACCACGCGAGGGAGCCGCCTATCAGCAGGATATCAATGCAGAGCTTTTCCCAGAGGGACATTTTTACGACCTTTGCCTTGCTCTGCTTGTATTTTACGATGGTAAGCTTTGAAGCAGGGATGATGGGGAGCATGGTAGTAACGAAGAATATCACCACGGCGATCAGTGCATACAGCACCGCGTCGAAGGACAGCTTCGCGGCGAGCCCCGTGCGGTTGACAAACTCAAGGAAGCCGTTGGATACGCCGAGGAAGTTGCACAGAACAAGGCCGATAAACGGCGCAACTATCAGCGTTACAAGTCCCAGCACGCCCGTTTCCATGGCGTAGATGGCGAATATCTGCTTTGAGGACGCGCCGCGGCTCTTGAAAACGGCTATCTCGTTCTTTTCCTGCTCAACATTGAGCTGGGATACCATGAACAGATAGAACGCAAGCATTACGATGGTGGGTATCTGAAGTATCCACAGCATCTGCTTTAAATTATCCGCACGGACGGCGTATTCGGTGAGGATATCGTAAACGCCCATCCTGAACGTGAAGCCGTTGGCGGGGTATATTTCCTGATCCTCGGCGATGCTTTTTGTAACGGAGTCGAGGTTGTTGAGGTCGAGATTCTGATAATCGAAGGAATAGCGGCAGTCAACTGCGGAAAGCATGGTGACGCCTGTGTCGATGTAATCGCTGAGGAAAAGGTCGTAGTCCATGAAAACCGCGTTTATGTATTCGTTCATGGTTTCCGACCAGTAGGAGTCGTTTTCGCTCGACTGCTCGAATATTCCCACAACGGTTATGGAGAGCGGCTCGGTTTTGCTGTAGAAGCTGTTCTGAACGGAATAGGTTCCGCCGCAAACCACGTCGAGGGTCTTTGCCGACTCGGCGTTGCATATGACCTCGAAGCTGCCGTCGGCGGCGCGCCCGGAGGAGAACATCCTGCCTTCGGTTATGGTAACATGGTCGGCGAGATTGGTCATGGCGAGGAATTTGGTGCGGACGTTCTTTCCGCCGCCGAGGATATACTGAAATTCATCGTGGACGATCATCTTGTTGTCGCGGAAAGGCATTTTCAGCCCCGCGGTGCGCTCGGCGGTAAGGGCGGTCATGGTGGAAACCGCGTTCATGCGCTCGTCATACGAAGCGCGCATCTGCAGGCTTTTTGAAACGGCATATTCGCCGGGGTAGGAGCCTGTGTCCTGCTGATACTGCTGCATATCCTTGATAAGTATGCGCTGGAGGGAGGAGTCCATGTAGACGGGCACGGTGCTCATCATGCCCGCAGCCATGAGAAATCCTATAAAAAGGCACAATATCATCCATCTGGTATTGCGCATCTTCCTGAAAAGAAGTGTAAACAATGCAATACCTCCGTTATCTTACGACTACCTTGTCGCCTGCGTTGAGCCCCGATACGATCTCTATTTCGGTGGCGTTCTGAATGCCGGTTACAACGTCGACTTCCTTTTTGTTCTCGTTTTCGTCGAGGATGGTGACATAGGTGCGGTCGCCGTCGGTCTTTACGAGGTTCTTGGATATAACGACGACATCTTCATGCACGGCGGAAACTGCGGAGATGGTCGCTACCGTGCCGATGGTGAGGAAGCTGGGCAGACCGTCGGTAAACTCGCAGAAAATGCTTTCGGTATCCGAAGCAAGGGAGGGGTATTCGTCGTACAGCCCCTCGATCACATCCGTGGGGGTCTTGGAAACATATCCGCCGAAATCCTCCCCGCCGACGGTGATGGTCACCTCGGCGTTGAGCGGGAACGCTTTAAGGCTGTTGGAGGTGTACTTTACAAAAAGGTTGTCGGGGTCGACTATCTTTACGATGGTTTTGTATGCGGTGACGGTTGCGCCGGGTTTAAGGCTCTCCGTGAAGCATACCTGACCCGACATCCCCGCATAAAGGCGGGAATTGGAGAGCTGGCGCTCGTATTCCTTGAGGGTGTTCTGCTCCATCTCGTAATCCAGCATGGCGGACTGGCTTGAATTTGCGGTGAGGGCGGCTTTCTGCACGATAAGGCGCTGCTGCTCGGTAAGGTACTCGAGGTTGCCCGTGTCAAGCTCCGCGAGGAGCTCGCCCTCTTCAACAAACTGACCCGGGGTGACGTATATTTTCTTGACGGAGCCGCCGCTTTCGGGGAAGGAAGCTTCGTACTCGCTCTTGGAGGTGACATGGCCCGAGGCGGTGATTTTATCTTCTATGGTCTTTATCCGCGCGGTGTAGGTGGAATATGCAACGTCTTCTATCGCCACGGTCGGCGGCTCGAGGAGCTCCTCCTCGGCGGGGAAGAAGTAGCAGCCCGTCATGGACAGTATCAGCGCGGCGGATATTGCCGCTTTTGCAAGCTTGAATTTCATTTGGTTACCTCTGTTTATTTATGTAGGCGGGTACATTCCCGCATATTACATAATACCACTAAACCGCGCGGATTTCTATAGAAAATGAATAAATACGGCAAAATCCATAAAAACGATTACATTTTTTGTGCTGTTTTACTATTGTTATTTTTTGATGAAAAATAGGGTTGACAATCAGCTCGTGTTGTGCTATACTTGGTTTGTGGGTATAAAATATCCATCAAAACAATATTATGGAGGAAATGGTATGAAAAGAGTTGTGGCGTTTTTAACAGCCGCGGTAACGGCGGCGGCATCCTGTATTTCTGCTATGGCGGAGGAAACAGCAGGAGTATATGAAGTCGAGGACACGGTTCGTGTAGGAGAATATGACTGCCGAGTCGAGAATGGCGAATATTATACTGAGATTGACGGCGAAACCTATCTCGTTATCGATTTGGATGATTGCGAGTGGACAGCCGATGAGGAGTTCTCGCGCAGCGCGGGATCATCTGAATGGCGTAACGGACCGGAAGTGGATATAAGCGACGGATCAAAGTATAAAGGGACTTTGGATATTTCTGAGGGAGATGATTCAACGCCTATTTTTATAGGAATTGATCCCGAAAATCCGAGGTCTGGAAGAATGAGCTATGCTATATATGCAGGCTTTTTATGGAGCAATAATTACAAGGTTAACATGCACACTTATGACAGCCAACTTGGCTGGCAGAGTACCACTCGTTATATTAACTTTGCAATAACAACAAATGAACATGTTCTGCTGACAGGTTCTGTTAATTTTTTACCGCCAAAAATATGTCTTACATTCTTAAAAGAGGATAGCGAAGGTGAAGAAACAATTGGTTATCAATTTTATATTAAAAGCTGATAAGTAATTAGGAGGGTGCTTATTATGTCCAAGGCAAAAAAGATAATTCTAGTAGTTGTGCTTATACTGCTCACACTTTCGACGATAGTGAACAGTCTGCTGATTTATGCGCTGTTTTGGCATGTTCAGACAACGCAAACGGATTTTTTCAGCATATATTCATTTCTTACCCCGAACGACAACTTTATGAAGGTTGAGGACATCGGATATATAAGACTGGGTGCGTCGGGTCTGCCGGATGATGTTATCCCGTCGCCCGAGGCGCTGGAAAACGGGAAGGTGCGGCTGTACACCTATGACGAGATCCGCCCCGAGCTTGAAGCCGCCGCTGCAAGGCGTAACGCAGGCGAAGAACAGTAAAAAAAACAAGCCGCACGGCGAAAACCGTGCGGCTAAGATTTTATTCCGGAATGACCCTGATATGCTTTTTATATGCGAACACCATAAATATTATCGAAAGCACGCAGGCGGTTATTTCCGCGATGGGATACGCGAACCATATATCGTCAACGCTCATGGTATTCATCAGTATGATGATTGCCGGCAGGAGAACTATTCCCTGACGAATGGCGGAGATGATAAGCGAAAGGTATCCCTTTCCGAGCGCCTGATATACCGCGCTGAAAAGTATCGCAACGCCCGAGAAAACAAAGCTGGAGGCGATTATTCTGAACGCCCTTGCGGCGGGCTCGATGGTTTCCGCGGAGGGATTGAACATCGACAGCAGCAGGTGCGGGAAAACGCACAGCAGCACTGTTCCCAGTATCATTATCACCGTGGCGGCAATGAGCGAGAATGTTATCGTGTCAGTTATTCGCTTGCGGCGGCGGGCACCGTAGTTATAGGCTATTATCGGGATTATGCCGTTGTTCAGACCGAAAACCGGCATACATACGAAGCTTTGTATCTTGAAATAAACTCCGAGGATCCATACGTTAAGTTCGGAAACGGGAAGAAGAATGGTGTTTATGACGGTCAGTATAACGGAATTGAGCGCCTGCATGATTATCGAGGGAAGTCCCACCTGATAAATCGTGAGTATCATTGCGCCGTGGGGTTTCATCGCGCGGATGTCGATTTTTACTTCCTTAACGCGGACGAAAATTATGACCACGGCAAAGGCGGCGGCGATTATCTGACCCGCAACGGTTGCGATGGCGGCTCCTGCAACTCCCATGGCGGGGAAACCGAGCCATCCGAAAATAAGGATGGGGTCGAGGATGATGTTTATTATCGCGCCGACAAGCTGGAGTATCATGGACCAGAGGGCGTTGCCGGTGCCCTGCATGATGCGCTCGCAGTTAATCTGAATGAATAATCCGAAGCTGAAGCAGGTGACTATTCTTAAATAAGTAATGCCCATGTCGGCAAGCTCAGCGTTATCTGCGGCGGATGCGAAGAACATTTCCGAGAAGAATAATCCGAAGATAAGGAACGCGGCGTAGCTGCAGACGGCAAGAAAAAAGCCCTGGTTTGCGGCGATCTCGGCGTCCTTGAAGTTTTTCTCGCCCAGCTTGCGGGAAAGAAGGCTGGATGTGCCGACGCCTGTGCCGATGGATACCGCCAGCATGAGAAGCTGTATCGGAAAGGCAAGGGAAATGGCTTTGGTGGCATTTTCGTTTATCTGTGCGACGAATACACTGTCCACCATATTATATAATGCCTGCACAAGATTGGATATCATAAGTGGCAGCGCCATGGATATTACAAGCTTTTTTATAGGCATAACGCCAAGCTTGTTTTCGCGGGGTAATGCTTGTTCGTTCATTTTATACTTCCTTTATATTATATTACAACTATATAAGTTTAGCACAATGGGCGCGAAGTGTCAATATATAAGGAATAAACAGATGTGGTTTGTGCAAATTGCTTATCGGGAGTATTAAGATATGGTTAAGAACAGATAAAAATGACGAAGATGAAAAAATTAGCGAAAAACTGTTGACAAAGACCGAAAAGAGTGGTATAATACAAAAGCTGTCCGATACGAGGGCAAGCGGTTATAGAGCATCGAAAAAGATTTTGAAAAAAGTCTTGAATGTACTTGACAAAATCGAAAAGATGTGATATAATAGATAAGCTTTCCGAGATCACGAAATTTTGAGTGAGTCCGGTTGAAGAAAAATTGAATTTTTTCTAAAAAACCACTTGACAAACTCGAGAGAATGTGATATAATGGATAGGCTCCCGAAGAGGGGTCACACGAAAGCGGTCAAGAAAAACTTCAAAGGAATTTGAAAAAAGCACTTGACAAAAAACGCTGAATGTGATATAATGAATAAGTCAGCGCGAGAGCGGATGACTTAACAAGCTCCTTGAAAATTGAACAATATGATAAACGAATTAACATTACCTTGTCGATTCTTCTGAGAAATCGGAAGT
>CAKSPC010000038.1 GCA_934481445.1 uncultured Oscillospiraceae bacterium | reverse complement strand
AAAAGCTTGCTGCCAATATGGCTGATATTGAAAAAGAAACCGGACTTTATCCGCGCCTTTCCGGTAACTATGATTACAAGGAAAAGGAGTGGGAAAAGCTTGCCCCCGAGTACGGCGACAGGTTCTCCGAGCTTCAGGACAGTGCAGAAAAGCTTGCCGAAGCAGAAACCGACCGCGCAACATATCAGGCGATGGAAGCGCTCATCCACAATCTTAACACCATGAATTCCCGCGCGGGCGCGCAGAATCCGTTCTCCTCCATAAATTATGGTACGGACATTACCCCCGAGGGCAGAATGGTTTCCCGCAACGTTATGCTTGCCACCGAAAGCGGTCTTGGCAACGGCGAAACGCCTATTTTCCCGATACATATTTTCAAGGTCAAGGAGGGCGTCAACTTCAACGAGGGCGACCCGAACTACGATCTTTTCAAGCTTGCGATACGCGTATCCGCAAAGAGAATGTTCCCGAATTTCAGCTTTATCGACGCGCCGTTCAACCTTCAGTATTACAAGGAAGGCGATTACAACACCGAGATCGCATACATGGGATGCCGCACGAGAGTTATCGGCAACACCTACGATCCCACCCGCGAGATCGTAACGGGCAGAGGAAACCTCAGCTTTACAACGATAAACCTCCCGCGGCTCGGCATTGAAGCGCACGGTGATGTCAAGGCGTTCTATGAAAGCCTTGACAGGATGATGAATCTCGTCGTTGACCAGCTTCTTCACCGCTTCAAGATACAGTGCAGCAAGCACGTCAGAAATTATCCGTTCCTTATGGGGCAGGGTGTATGGATCGATTCTGAGAAGCTTTCCGAAAACGACAGTGTTGCAGAGATACTAAAGCATGGAACGCTTTCAATGGGCTTTATCGGCCTTGCAGAGTGCCTTAAAGCGCTTGTCGGCGCGCACCACGGCGAAAGCGAGGAGTCGCAGAAGCTCGGCCTTGAGATAATCACCCATATGAGAGAACGCATGGACGAAGAAAGCAAGCGCACGGGCCTTAATTTCAGCCTGCTTGCAACCCCAGCTGAGGGTCTTTCGGGAAGATTTATCGCCATCGACAAGAAAAAATACGGCATCATTGATGGTATAACCGACAGGGAATACTATACCAACTCTTTCCATGTTCCGGTATATTATCATATCAGCGCATTCAGGAAGATCCGCCTCGAGGCGCCCTATCATGCGCTTACAAACGGCGGACACATCAGCTATATCGAGCTTGACGGCGACCCGCTGAAAAATCTCGACGCGTTCGAGCAGATAGTTCGCTTTATGAAGGAACAGGGAATAGGCTACGGTGCCATCAACCACCCCATCGACCGCGACCCCTGCTGCGGCTACACGGGCATAATCGACGACGAGTGCCCGCGCTGCCACAGAAAAGAGGACGAGGTCCAGTTCGAGCGCATCCGCCGTATAACAGGATACCTCGTCGGAACGCTTGACCGCTTCAACAACGCAAAGCGCGCCGAGGAAGCCGACCGCGTAAAACACGGCATAGAATAAAATTTCGGAATAACAGCAGCCGCCGACACAATGGCGGCTGTTTTGATGGAGGAAATATGGAGATAAGAATTGCGGGCACAGTGGAGGATTCCATCGTAGACGGTCCCGGGCTGCGCTATGTTATTTTCACGCAGGGATGTCCACACCACTGCGAGGGCTGCCACAACCCGAAAACGCATGATTTCTCGGGTGGACGCGTCACCGATACCGACGTGCTGTACAACGAGTGCATAGAAAATCCGCTGACGCAGGGGGTCACATTCTCCGGCGGAGAGCCTTTCTGCCAGCCGCAGGCACTGTATGAACTGGGCAGTCGTTTCAGGGAGCACGGATATAATATCATGTGCTACAGCGGCTGGACGTTTGAGGAGCTTCTCAAAAAGGCGGAGAAGGAGGAGTACGTCGGCAGGCTGCTTTCCGTCATTGATTACCTTGTGGACGGTCGATTTGAGCTTGCGAACCGCTCGCTTACGCTTAAATTCCGCGGAAGCACAAATCAGCGCATTATTGATGTACAGAAAAGTCTTTCGGAAAATTGTGTGACAGAGGTTGAATTGTAAGTTTTTTTGTGATATACTGTTATCAATATACTACGTTTAAGGGGCGATTTTCATAAAACTCTTCAAAAAGACCGCAGCGGCAGTTTCGGCGTGCATGGTGCTTCTAACAACGACAGCGTGCCGCGATGACGACGGCAGCGGCTACATCTTCAAATACGACATTGCATACAACCCCGCAACCCTCGACCCGCAGCTTGCAGACGACAGAAATTCCGAGCTGATCATCGGAAATGTTTTCATGGGTCTGCTGTCGCTTCAGCCGGATGGCTCGCTGTCGGAGGGCGTGGCGAGCGATTACATAGTGTCCGACGACGGATTGAAGTACACATTTAAGCTAAGGCAGGACGTTTACTGGACGGACGGCAGGGAGTTCGAGCGGCAGTGCACCGCGCAGGACTTCGTTTATGGATTTCAGAGGTTATTCCTCCCGGAAACCAACGCGCCGCGCGCCGAGGAATATTTCTGCATAAAAAATTCCCGCGCGGTGTATAACAACGCGATAAAGGACCCGTCAGTCATCGGCGTGAAAGCGCCGGGGGATTTTGAGCTGGAGATAACACTGGAGTATCCGAATATACGTTTTCTCACCCTGCTTACCGAGCCGCCTGCCATGCCCTGCAACGAGGAGTTTTTCACTTCATCGCAGGGGAAATACGGTTTTTCCGCCGAGTGCACGCCGTCCAACGGCGCGTTTTATATCAAGTCGTGGGATTACGACCCGTACAGCATAACAGATACAAACAACCTTATCCTGCGAAGGAATTCCAAAAACAGCGCCGCACGGCAGATATATCCGTCGGGACTGAATTTTTTCATAGAAGAAGACGGGCAGTTCACGGATGATTTTCTTGTCGGCACGACCAGCTGCATTGCGGTTTCGGATGAGGAAGCGCCGCTTATCACGGGAAAATTCACCTGCACAGAATACAGTAACATCACCGTAGGCGCGGTGTTCAACAGAACGTTCGAGCCGTTCAGGCATGAGGATTTCGTAAAGGCGCTGATACTGCTTGCCGACAGGAACGCCATTTCCGAGGCGATAGGCGGCTACACCCCCGCCACAGCGATAGTCCCCGCCGAGGTTTCCATGCTCGACAAGAGCTACCGCGAGCTTGTCGGCTCGGAAATGACCCCGGATTATAATGCCGATGAGGCCCGAAAGCTTTTCAACAGCGTAAAAGGCGACCTTGACAGGAGCCTTTTCACAGGCGCGAGGGTGATCGTGCCGAATGACACTGCCGCAGAAGCTGTTTCGTATATGATGCAGGAATGGCAGAGGGAATTTGGTTTTTACTGCGTGGTCGAGGTGCTCGGCGAAACGGAATACGCGTCGCGGCTCAGCAAGGGCGACTATGAAATAGCCGTCACCGAACTTACCGGAAGCTACAACAGCCCTGCGGCGTACATGGATTATTTCCGCAAAAGCAGCGGGCTTGGAAGCTTCTCCAGCGCGGAGTTCGAGAGCCTTATGAACAGGGCGGAGGAATGCGAAAGCATGGACGAAAGCGCGGAACTCTACCGACAGGCGGAGCAGCTTCTTATCGACAGGGGAGCCTTCCTGCCGCTTTACTACAAGAACGAGTATTTCTTCACCGCCGAGAAATGCACGGATATTTTCTACAATTCCTTTACCAAGACCATTGATTTTTCGCAGGCGAAGCAATTCTGACGTAATAAAAACTACCCCGTGTATGCAATGTACACGGGGTTATTTCATCTTTTCGATATATCCGTAACTGTAAGTGTGCCGCCGTCAACGATGAAGCTAACTTCAAATTCACCGAAGCTCATTGTATATACCCGCTCGGGCTCATGCTGATATTGCGGGCGGGGATCCTGCGCAAGCACATCCCGAAGCCCCTCGCGTTTTTCGGCGGGGATTTTACACAAATGTTCCTCGGGGATATCAACGGAAAGCGTTCCTTCGGAAGAAGCAAGCGCAAATCCGTTTGAAGCGTCGGGAATGCTGTCGACATATTGCAGATACGGCTTGATATCGTAAATCGGCGTTCCGTCGAGAAGGTCTGCCCCCGAAACATTTATCACCGCGCCGTCCTGAGTATTTGCAATGCCCTCAAGCTTCACAACGCTCAGACCCAGCGGATTCGGTCGGAATGGCGAACGCGTCGCAAAAACTCCTATGCGGGTGTTTCCGCCTAGCCGCGGTGGCCTTACCGTGGGCGTCCATCCGCCGCGCTTGACCTCGGAAAATTCCCATATAAGCCACAGATGGGAATACTGTTCGATCCCGCGGAGTGCGTCGGGATTTCTGTATTCCGGCAGAAAAACTATCTGCGCCGTGAGTGAGCTTACAAGTCCGCTCTGCCGCGGTATTCCGAATTTTCCCTTGTAATCCGTGCGGATATATGCGATAGGCTTTATTTCCATGTCAGACCTCTATCATTGTTCTATAAGGCTTCGTATCATTTTTTCGGTTTCCGTCACCTCGGCGAGAAATTCGCTTGCAGAAACCCTTATTGCGCCGCTTCCCATAACGATTATCTGCTCTGTGTTGTCGGATGTCGCCACGCGGACGCGGTTGTTCTTTGTAAGCTCGTGCGCGGTTTTTTCGATGTACATATCTGCGGTTTCCGCCTCGCGGGTATAAACAACGGAGATGTTGTTCACCGTTTCCACCTCGCGGTGGTTTCCCTTGACCTTGTACGCGTCGAACACAAGAATGACGTTGTTTCTGCGGAAGCCCTGATAATTGCACAGAATATTTATCAGCCTGTTTCGTGCGAGGTCAAGGCTATCCTTTGCAAGCGCGTTCAGTTCATCCCATGCGAAGATGATGTTGTATCCGTCCACAAGGAGATATTCGGGGCCTTTCGGCGGGATGGGAAGCTTGGGTATCTTCGCTGCCTGCGGCTGTTTTTCCCGCCGCATGGCGGAGTGTTCATCGCGGTTTATCTTGCCGTATGTCCGCTCGAAAATCGCCATCAGTTCTTCGTCGGAAGCGCGGCGCTCCTTGTAAGAATTAACGGTGCGGCTGGGCTGATTATCGGTGATATCCTGCGGCTCGCCGCCAAAGCGCAGACCGCTGTCCGTGTGCATACGGCTCGGCGCTTCGTCCCATTTTACAAGATAACCCGCGCCGTGCGAGCAGAACACGCTGTCGGCAGAGTTGTCTGTGTCCGCCTCAAAATCATAGCCTATCCGCGCGATAACTTCTTCGGCGTTATGGCAGGGGAAATATCCTTTCGGAATGCAGGACAGCCGCCCCTTGCCGCGGGTGTATCCTATCACCTCGCGGTGATATCCCCGCATTTCCGATACGGGACAGCTTCCGTGAATTACAGCGCTTTCTGCGGAATGTTCGGGCTGGTCGAAATCCGCGCCCATGCGCTGTAAATCTGTCATTGCACGGCCTACGCAGTCGCTCGTCACCTCAAGTGAAAAATCATAATACGGTTCCAGCAGTACGGACTGCGCGCTTGCCAGCCCCTGACGGACAGCACGGTATGTCGCCTGACGGAAGTCGCCGCCCTCGGTGTGCTTTATATGCGCGCGACCCGCAACAACGGTTATTTTCATGTCGGTTATCGGCGAGCCTGTCAATACACCAATGTGTTGTTTTTCTTCAAGATGGGTGAGTATCAGCCGCTGCCAGTTGATGTCAAGGTCATCCTTGCGGCAGTCGGATGCAAAGTGCATTCCGCTTCCGCGCTCCGCAGGTTCAAGAAGAAGGTGCACTTCCGCGTAATGTCTCAGCGGCTCGTAATGCCCCACGCCGACAACAGGCGCAGCGATGGTTTCCTTGTAAGAAATGCTGCCCTCATCAAACTCGATATCCATTCCGAAGCGCTCCGCAACGACGCTCTTCAGCACCTCAAGCTGGATATCGCCCATAAGGCTGACGTGTATTTCTTTAAGCTGCTCTGACCATGTTATGCGAAGCTGCGGATCCTCTTCTTCAAGCCTGCGAAGCTTTGTAAGCGTTGTGGGAATATCCGTGCCGTCAGGAAGGATCAGCTTGTAGCTCAGCACGGGCTCCATCAGCGGCGCTCCTGTGTTTGCCGCCGCGCCGAGTCCCTGCCCGCTGTATGTGTGCGTGAGCCCCGTAACAGCGCAGACGGTTCCCGCGGGAATTTCGTCGACCGTGGTGAATTTCGCACCCGAGTATATTCTTATCTGATTTATCTTCTCGGATGGCGCGGCGCTGTCTATTGCCGTGCGGACTTTAAGCGTGCCGCCGTCGACCTTTATATGCGTAAGGCGCGCGCCGTTCTCCTCGGATATCTTGAACACCCGGGCGGCAAATTCCTCGCCGCGGTGCGGCTCGGGGGCATATTTATCAAGCACGGAAAGGAACTCGTCCACACCCTTTAACTTCAGCGCCGAGCCAAAGTACACAGGGAACACATTCCGCCGCATAATTGCGGTGGATATCATTTCATCTGGCACACTCCCGCTTTCAAGAAAAGCGTTCATGCATTCTTCGTCGCATTCCGCCGAAAGCTCCGAAAGCGCGCTTTCATCGGAGAAATCCATACATCCTGCGTCAAGCTTTTTTTTCAGTTCGGCAAGCAGGGAAGAGCGCTCCAGCAAAGAAATATCCATCTTGTTTATAAAAATGAAAACAGGCACCCCGAAGCGTTTCAGCATACGCCAGATGGTTTCCGTATGGCTCTGTACTCCGTCCGTGCCGCTGATGACCAGCACAGCGCAGTCCAGCACGGAAAGTGCGCGCTCCGTTTCCGCCGCAAAATCGACGTGCCCAGGGGTGTCAAGCAGGGTGAACTCGCAGTTATCCGTGTGGAGCAGCGCCTGCTTTGAAAAAATAGTAATTCCCCTTGAACGCTCCAGCGGGTCGGTATCGAGAAATGCGTCGCCGTGGTCAACGCGGCCGAGCTTCCTTATCCCGCCGGAGCTGAACAGCATTGCCTCCGCGAGGGTTGTTTTGCCCGAGTCGACGTGCGCAGTCATTCCCAGCACTATTCTTTTCATGGCGCACCTCCTTGTGACACAGAAACAGCACCGCGGTGATATTCTGCGGTGCTGCCCGATTATTTGTTGATGATAACGCTTGCGGTAGCGTATTTCTTGCAGTGGGCGACGGAAACGTTGAAAACGAACTCCTCGCGCTGCTCGAGCATTTTTGCATAGCCTGTCGTGATTATAAGCGGGGAACCAAGCCTGTCCCGAAGAACGGTTATGTCCTGCGCCCGCACAACTCTCATGCCTGTCCCTATCGCCTTTGCAAATGCTATCTTCGCGCAGTAGTTCTCTGCGATAAGATTGGGGTTCAGATTGTGCTTGACAAAGAAGCGTATTTCATCCGCAGAGAAATATTCGGAAAGGAACCGTTTATTGTGGCAGACTTTCTTGATACGGTCGATCTCAATGATGGCGGTTCCTGTCCTTACGAAGATGTTACTTGACATTATGTTTGATTTTTATGCGGAGCGAATTGGGAAGCTCCTGCATAATTGCCTCCCTTACTTTTTCATTGGGGTTGAATATCACGTTGACCGTGCCGTAGTCCTGATGATTTACGACAAGGTAATGTGCGTCGGTTTCAAGACCGCTGGAGGCGTGTACGGTGGCGTCCGCCCTTACGGCTTCATTTGGGGGATATACAGCGAAATCCTCGCCCTTGGAGAGATCAACGGTTATCATTCTCTTGCGCTTGCGCTTGCCGATGATCTTGTCAATATCCATTTCGTTGTTGGTTATGATGTATTCGTACTCGACGTTGGTGTTGCCGATGAGCCATACTCCGAGGAAAAGAACCAGCACCGCGGGAATTACAAAGCTGAAAAGCACTGTCATCGCAAGAAACATAAACACAGAAGCCAGCACCACCGCGCCCGCAGCAATGCCGCCCATCTTTATATAATCAGCTGAAGTTTTATTTTTTTTAACAAGCTGTTCCGCAAAAACGTCCATATAAACACTCCTGTTCGATAAATAAAAAGGAATTACTAAGCCGGCTGGATAAGTAATATAATCGAATTATACCATAAATCTGAACAAAAATCAAGAGCTTTTTTAGATAAATCGCATAAAAAGTTACATAAATCTTATTTACTTTTTATTATGAAATAAAAATTAGGTGATTTTTTTTAAGATTATGTTGCAATTTTCCCGTGTTTTTGTTATAATAAAAAAGTACGCATAACCGCGATAGGCGTGTTTTGTGCAAAATATCTGAATAATGATCGGAAAGAGGTAATATCATGCCCCGATTCAGCGATAAAAAAAGAGTTGTTATAAAGGTCGGAAGCTCCACGCTTGCCTACCCGGAAACAGGCAACCTCAACATCCGCAAGAGCAGGCAGCTTGTAGAGGTGCTCTCTGACCTCAAAAACTCGGGTAAGGAGATAGTTTTCGTCACCTCCGGCGCGCAGTGCGTCGGCGCTTCAAAGGCGGGCTTCGTTTCCAAGCCGTCGGACATCCCTTCAAAGCAGGCGTGTGCCGCGATAGGTCAGTCCGAGCTTATGAAATTTTACAGCGAGAACTTCGAGGAATATAATCACAAGGTCGCTCAGCTTCTTCTTACGCGCGATGTAATTTCAAATCATGTGCGCAGGGAGAACGTTATAAATACGTTCAACAAGCTGTTTGAGATGGGAGTTATTCCTATTATAAATGCGAACGACGTAGTTTCGATAAAGCAGCTTGATTTTGACGAGAACGACACGCTCTCCGCGATAGTCGCAACGCTGTGCGGTGCGGATCTGCTTGTAATGCTGACGGATGTGGACGGGCTTTACGACGGCGACCCGAAGGATCCCTCGTCGAAGCTAATAAAGGAAGTCGACCACATCACCACCGATATCATCTCGCTTGCACAGGGTTCGGGAAGCAGCGTCGGCACCGGCGGAATGCTTACCAAAATTGAGGCTGCGCAGATCGCCACCGAAGCGGGCATTGACACCGTTATCATCGGCAACCATGACCCGCGCCTGCTGTATGAACTGTTCGAGGGAGAACCCGTGTGCACCTACTTCAAGGCGGCAAACTGACATTACTGTCCTGCATCGAAAGGATATATTATGGAATACATTGAAACACTGGGCGCTGCTGCGAAGAAAGCTGCGGCGTACACATCGGCGCTCAAGGCGGCGGAAAAGAACGCCGTGCTTTCCACTATTGCCGAAAAGCTTCGCGCTGATACCGACACCGTCCTTGCTGCAAACGCCATCGACATTGAAAATGCCAAGAAAAACGGCATGACAGCTTCGCTTATCGACAGGCTTACGCTCACCAAGGAGCGCATTTACGGGATTGCAGAGGGCGTTGAAAAGGTAATCGCGCTGCCCGACCCCATCGGCGAGGTCATAGGCGGCGGCGAGCTTCCCAACGGATTAAGACTTGTAAAGCGCCGCGTCCCCATCGGTGTAATCGGCATGATATTCGAAAGCCGTCCCAATGTCACTGTGGACGCGGCGGTGCTCTGCTTCAAGGCAGGCAATGCGGTCATACTCCGCGGCGGCAGCGACGCGATAAATTCCAACAAGGCGCTTGCGGATCTCATGCGCGGCGCGCTGGAAGAAAAGGGCGCTGATAAAAACTGCATTCAGCTTGTGGAGGATACCTCCCGCGACGTCGCAAACGCGATGATGAAGCTCAATCAGTACATCGACCTGCTAATCCCCCGCGGCGGCGGCGGACTTATCCGCGCCGTTATCAACAATGCAACTATTCCCGTTATACAGACGGGTGAGGGCAACTGCCACGTTTATGTTGATGAAACCGCAGACCTTGATATGGCTGTTAATATCATTAACAATGCGAAAACACAGCGCCCCTCCGTTTGCAACGCGATAGAAAATATTCTTGTACACAAAAACATAGCGCCGCAGTTCTTTGCGAAGCTTGACGCGCTCTGGCAGGGCAGGGTCACAATCGTCGGCGACAGCGAAACAGCAAAGCATATTGCCGTTGAAAAGCTTGCCGATGACACTGACTATGCTACGGAATTTCTTGATTACAAGCTTTCTTCAAAGGTAGTAAACGACATCGACGAAGCCATCGCGCATATCAACCGCTTCGGCACAAGGCACAGCGAGTGCATCGTGACCTCATCGCTCAGAAGCGCAGAGCATTTCCAGCAGATGGTGGACGCCGCAGCGGTTTATGTAAACGCCAGCACAAGATTTACAGACGGCTTTGAATTCGGACTTGGCGCGGAGATAGGCATTTCCACGCAGAAGCTCCATGTCCGCGGCCCGATGGGACTTGAAGCGCTCACAACATATAAGTATCTTATCAACGGCGATGGTCAGATAAGAGGCTGACCCCGAAAGGAACAAAAATGGCAAAGAAAAGGCGGAACAATCCGCAGACCGCTCCGAAAAGGACGGATAAACCTGTCGAAAACAAGGCGCAGGAGAAAGCGCCTGTCGAAGCGGGAACGGTAATTGAGCAGTTATTCGGTTCGCTTGAAAGCGAGCCTGATATAGAAAACGACATCGCATCCCTCGGCGGGGAAGAGCCCTCTGAGGAGGAATCTATTCCCGAGAAAAAGCATAAAAACGGATTTTTCTTCGGATTTGCGGTTTTTATTATCGTCATGGCAATAATAGGCTGCGTATCCACCGTGCGCTTTATAGCTGATTTTACGGGAAGCCTGCTGGATAATACGTCGTTGAAAAACGAGTTCGCACAGTTTATTTTTCCTGTAGTCGTAAATGATATTGCACCGTTTGAAAGCGTCACCGAAATACCTAATTCCACAAAAATCACCTGCGGAATATGGAATATCCTTATAAATAAGGACACATCCCAGTACGAAAAAACGGGCGGCGGAGTGCTCACCATTCCCGAGTACGACGTTACTGCGGCGTGCAAGGAGATTTTCGGCAGCAATGCCTCAATAGAACACCAGACCGCAGGCACCGCCGAAAACCGCTTCACTTACGACGGGGATAACCACGTTTATATCGCTTCCAAAAACACGCGTTACCTCACATATTCCCCGACCATCGTAAGCATGAGCGAAAGCGGAGGAACATACACGCTTATCGTCGGCTACCTGCCGCCGTCGCTTGCTTCCGTTGCGGGCATAAGCGGCATGGAGGCTTCGCCGGAGAAATACATGGAATACACCATAAACCGCTGGGACAACAAGGATACTCTGATGTCGGTTAGATTTACGGAGTATGTTCCCGAGGGCGCTGACTGATAATCAATAAATAAACTCATTTCAGGAGGAAAATAAATGACATCCAATTTCAAGAAAATCACCGCCGCTGCCGCGGCTATCGTATGCGCCGCTTCTCTCTGCGGCTGCTCCGATTCCGGCTATGTTATGACCGTTGACGGCGAGCAGATAAGAAACGGAATTTACCTTTCTTTCATGCAGTCATCGTACAGCGATGCAAAAAGCGAGATAACCGACGAAAAGTCCGACAACGGCGATACATCCGAAGTCGGCGACATATTCGGTTATGACATCGATGGCGTAAAGGCTTCCGAGTGGATCAAGAACGACACCCTCGACAGCATCAAGAGATTTGTTGCAGTAAAGCACCTCTGCGCAGAATACGGCATAGAGCTTACAACAGACGATCTGACCGAAATCAACGACGAAGTAAATTCCATCTGGAACGACGAGAACTACTATGCACAGTATTTCTACAAGACAGATACCATCGGCGCGTACTATGATTCCATCGGCGTAGGCAGAGATTCCATGACCGAGATATCCAAATACAGCTCGCTCCGCAATAAGCTTTTCACACATTACTATGACACCGACGGACTTACCCCGGTTACAGACGAAGAGTTCGACGCATATATCAAGGAAAACTACGCCGGCGTAAAGTATATCGAGCTTGAGTTTGACGATTACGGCGGAATTGCCCTCAAGGAAGAAGCGGATATCCAGGCAGTAAGAGATACCGCTAACAGCTACGTTGAAAGACTGAATAACGGCGAAAGCTTCGTTGACATAAAGTACGACTACGATCTTCAGCAGGCACAGAACAAGGCAAGAGCCGACGCAGAGGATAACTACGATTCCTCCACTACGGACAAGACCCTTGAAGAAGTTGTTCAGGAAGCGATCAATGCTGCCACCGCGGAAAAGGCAGAGTCCGAAACTTCCCTCGAAAAGATGATAAGCAAGAGCTCCTCCTCGCTGGACGCGGACGTAACCGACTACATCTGGAGCATCGCGGATGATTCCAAGGCATCCACATTTGAAACCTCAGATTCCATCTACGTTATCGTAAGGGATGATGTTACGACACTTACCGACTGGAAGCAGACCAGCCGTTCCTCCATCCTCAGTGCAATGAAGGGCGATGAATTCGATCAGTTCCTTCTTGACGCCGCTGCGGATTACACTGTTGAGCTCGACGATTATCTTGTTAACAACAAGTATTCTCCCGAAAAGGTAAAGGGACTTTCCGACTAATTAAACTAATCAATGCTTCGGGGGGCGTGGTCATTATGCCCCCCGAATTTTTAGGTGAAACTATGTTACTATTAAGTCTTAACGATATTGCCATGTCGTTTGCCGACCGCCAGCTTTTCTCGGATGTAAATTTCGAGATTTATGACAACGACAAGATAGGCTTCGTCGGCGTGAACGGCAGCGGAAAAACAACGCTCTTCCGCCTGCTGAAAGGAGAACATACTCCCGACAGCGGCGCGGTGCATATCGCGGGAAGCTGCAAAATGGGCTTCATGGAGCAGTTTGCCTGCCGCGGGTCGTCAAAAACGCTTTTCGATGAAGCGCTGACCATCTTCGAGCGGCTCGAGGATATGGAGCTTGAGCTTGAGGAAATTCACGACAGAATAGACCAGGGTGACCACAGCGCCGAAACCATTGAGCGGCAGACCCTGCTTACCGAGCAGTTTGAGCGTGACGGCGGACTTACCTATAAAAGCAGGACAGCCTCCGCGCTTACCGGTCTTGGTTTTTCTGAGAGCGATTTCAAGCTTTCGGTGGATGTGCTTAGCGGAGGACAGCGTTCTAAATTACAGCTTGCAAAACTGCTGCTTTCCGACGCAAATCTGCTCCTTTTGGATGAGCCTACGAACCACCTTGACATCAAATCCGTCGAGTGGCTGGAAAAGTTCCTTCAGGATTACCGCGGCGCGTATATAGTAATTTCGCACGATCGTTACTTCCTTGATAAGGTCACGGCTTCCACATTCGAGCTTGAAAACGGTCATGTCGACTGCTACAAGGGAAACTACACGCGCTTCCTTGTCCTCAAAGAAGAAGAGCAGGAGCGCCGCCGCAAGGTCTACGACGCCACGATGAAGGAGATACACCGCATTGAGGGCATAATCGAGCAGCAGAAGCGCTGGAATCAGGAGCGCAACTACGTTACCATCGCGCACAAGCAGAAATCCATCGACCGACTTGAAGCTACTCTCGTAAAACCCGAGGAAGCCCCCGACGCACTCAAATTCAGCTTCAAAAGCGCCGACGGCTGCGGAAACGATGTTTTCCAGACCTCGAATATTTCGCTCGGGTTTGACGGAAAGCAGTTATTCCGCAACGTAAATATCGACATCAAAAAGGGGCAGAGAGTGTTCCTCCTCGGCTCCAACGGCTGCGGAAAAACCTCGCTTTTCAAGATTTTCACGGGGCAGTACACCGCCGACAGCGGTGAATTTAAGTACGGCACCCGCGTGCAGATGGGTTATTTCGACCAGG
The DNA here is from genome assembly GCA_934481445.1 of uncultured Oscillospiraceae bacterium. Classification (GTDB taxonomy): domain Bacteria; phylum Bacillota; class Clostridia; order Oscillospirales; family Ruminococcaceae; genus CAG-115. The sequence continues at coordinate 10,888 of CAKSPC010000038.1, read as the reverse complement.
CGCAGGCGGGGCTCACCGAAAGCAAAACCGCCCTCGACGAGGTGTGGGACGCATATCCCCGCATGACCGAAACCGCAGTGCGCACGGCGCTGGGTTCGTTTTTGTTCAGAGGCGACGATGTGTTCAAGCATATATCGGAGCTCAGCGGCGGCGAGCGTGCGCGTATCGCTCTGCTGAAACTCATGCTTTCCGGCGCGAATTTTCTGCTCCTTGACGAGCCTACGAACCACCTTGATATAACCTCCTGCGAGGCGCTGGAAAATGCGCTGATGAATTACGACGGTACGCTGTTCATCATATCGCACGACCGCTACCTTATAAACAAGCTTGCCGACAAGATATATTATCTTACCACCGACGGCGTTAAGGAATACATCGGCGGATATGACGCATATGCACTTACGATTATGAATGCCGCCGATGAAAAGCCCGCGGCAGTTTCCGCCGCGAAAACCGAAAAGGTCAACGACTACAAGCAGAAAAAAGAACGCGAGTCCGAGCGCAGGAAGCTGAATACCAAGGTCACCCGCGCCGAAAAGGAGATCGAGGAGCTCGACGAGCTTATCAACGGCAAAACGGAAGAGCTTTCCGGCATGACCGACTATCAGGAGGCAATGAAACTTTCCGAGGAAATAGAAAATCTCCGAAAAAAGCAGGAGGAAGCCATGTCCGTCTGGGAGGAAGCCTCGCTGGCACTGGAGGAGTTTGACACATGACAAGGCAGATAAGGGAATACCTCGCATATATTGCGGATTTCATGGCGGAGGAGCATACCGACGAGGAACTCCGCGCGGAACGCGAACTGCTTCTTAAAAGGATATCGCTGTATCAGCATGAGCGGCTGATACATCTGCTGGTTACGCTGGCGTTTGCGGTGCTTTTCATGATTTCGCTGACGCTGTTTCTTGTGAAGGGCGGAATAGGCATCGCGGTGCTTACCGTGCTGTTTCTTGTACTGCTGGTTCCTTATATTAAGCATTACTACTTCCTCGAAAACTCGGTTCAGAAGCTTTATCTGTACTATTACGAACTGGAAAGAAAATAACATCCGCACCCGCGTTCACGAAGAGCGCGGGTGTTTGTGATAAGCGTTAAGTATTCGTGATTATAACCAAAATAATTTGTGCATTATTTTTCTGTTTACCCCCTTTACAAAATCTTTTTTTCTGTTATAATTATCAAAGGTTGCCGCACAGAAAAAAGCGGCGCAAAAAGGGAATGCTGCGCTTGCGGCATTTTAAAAAGGCAGGAAAAGAAATCGTTTACAGGGAACAGGCAAAAAAGATACGGAAAGGATAACGGAATTTTTAGCTGTGACCTACAGAGAAAAAAGGAGGGGATGGAATGTTCCTTTTCAGATGGCTGTGGAAGAACATGAAAGGCTGCCGCGCAATATATATCTGCGCGCTGCTGCTGACGGTGATATGCCAGTCCATGTACATAATCACGCCGTACTTTACTTCGCAGATAACGGATACGTTTATCGTCAACGAGCACGCGCTTGATAATCTGCGCGACCACGGCGATACGCTGATATGGATGCTTGCCGCAATGGTAGGCTTCACGATACTCCGCGGCGGTATACAGTACGGCAGTGCGATGATGTACGAATATTCATCGCAGACGCTTATATACCGCGTCAGAAAAGTGCTGTTCCACAATATTGAAAAGCAGGACGCACGTTTTTATAACTTTTACCGTACGGGCGATATCATGACACGCGTTTCGGGCGACCTTGACATGGTACGGCATTCTATCGCGTGGATAATCAAGGCGATGGTGGAGTGCATCGTGCTTTTCTCGGCGTCGCTGATATTCTTCTTTACGATAGACTGGCTGATGGCGCTGTGTCTTATTGCGCTTACTCCCGTGATACTTTTCATTACATGGCTGTTCAAGCGTAAGGTCGGTCCCATGTATGTTGACCAGCGCGAGCGTATGTCCAGAATGAACACCGCAGCCGAGGAAAACATCTCGGGAAACCGCGTTGTAAAGGCATTCGCCCGCGAGGACTACGAGATGAAGAAGTTCGACGAATACAGCAGGGAATACTGCGCCGCAACCAAAAAAGCAGCGTTCACATGGCTGAAATTCTTCCCGTACCTTGAAACCACGGCGCAGTCGCTTTCGGTTGTAATGCTGGTATGCGGCGGTCTGTTTGTCATCAGCGGAAGAATCACATTCGGCGATTACACAGCATTTTCGGGTCTTATCTGGACGCTTTCCAACCCGATGAGAACGCTCGGAAACATCGTAAACGACCTCCAGCGTTTCTCCGCTTCCGCGAATAAGATAATCGAGATCTACTACGGCGCGCCGAGAATAGTGACCCGCTCCGACGCAGTGGACAAGCCCGACAGATTTGACGGCAAGGTCGAGTTCGACCATGTAAGCTTCGCATACGGCGATACAAACGTGCTTGATGATATCACTTTCACGATCAACCCCGGCGAAACAGTGGTGCTCATGGGTGAAACGGGCTCCGGCAAAACGGCGCTGACGGAGCTTATTCCGCGCATATACGACGCAACATCGGGCGAAGTAAGGGTGGACGGCGTGAATGTCACGAACCTGAAACTTGATCAGCTCCGCGGCAACATCGGTGTTGCAACGCAGGATGTGTTGCTTTATTCCGATACGATCGACGGAAACATCAGCTTCGGCGACAGCGATATGCCCGAGGAGGACGTCGTAAAGGTTGCCAAGGAAGCCGACGCTGACGGATTTATCCGCAGGCTTTCCGACGGATACGACACCATCGTCGGCGAGCGCGGTGTAGGTCTTTCCGGCGGTCAGAAGCAGCGTATCTCCCTCGCGAGGGCGCTTGCGGTAAAGCCCGCGATACTTATCCTCGACGACACCACATCCGCAGTCGACCTCGAAACCGAGAAGCACATTCAGAGTGCGCTGAACAACCTCGATTTCCCCTGCACGAAAATAATCATCGCGCAGAGAATATCCACAGCAAAATTTGCCGACAAGATAATCGTCCTCAAGGACGGAAAAATTCTCGAGCAGGGCAGCCATGACGAGCTTATCGTGCAGGGCGGCTACTATCGCGAAGTATATGATCTTCAGAAGTGAGGAGGTGCTGATATATGGCAAGAAATAAATTCGACATCGACGAAACCCTTGAAACCCCATTTGACATACGCCACCTTAAACGTTCCCTTGTTTATGCGGCAAAGTATAAAAAGAAAATCGCGATATCGCTGCTGCTCAGTGCGGCGGGAGTTATCATAGGTCTGCTTTCTCCGCTTATCGTTCAGAACGCCATGGATAACTACATGGGCAGCACCGAAACCATTCCGCAGCTTCTCCTGAGCGGGCTGGCGGTACTTGTCTGCATAGTCGTCAGCGTTATTTTCTCAAAGATAAGAGCAGTGAAAATGACCGAGGTAGGGCAGGATATCGTGTATGATATCCGCAAGGATCTTTTCGAGCATATGCAGAAGCTGTCCTTTGAATACTATGACAGCCGTCCCCACGGAAAGATACTCACCCGTATCATCAACTATATTAACGCGATATCAGACCTGATGACCAACGGTCTTATCAATTTTGTGCTTGAAATATTCAACCTTATTTTCATCACGATATTCATGTTTTTCGTAAGCTGGCAGCTTGCGCTTGTGACTGTTGCGGGGCTTCCCATATATGCGGCGGTAATGATGTTCATAAAAAATCACCAGCGCAAGGCATGGCAGGCGGTATCAAACAAAAGCTCCAACCTCAACGCGTACCTCCACGAAAGCATTGTCGGCGTTAAAATCTCGCAGATATTCACCCGCGAGGAAGAAAACGAGGAGATAAACGACAAGCTTGCAAAGGCATACCGCAAGGACTGGATGCGCGCTGTAAGCTATTCCAACATGGTCTGGCCGTCGACTGATATCGTGTCGATAATCGTCCGCGCGGGAATATTTGCAGTTGGCCTGTTCGGATTTCAAGGAACGCTGTCGCTGGGTACCATCGTTGCCATGACGGATTATTCCGCGCGTTTCTGGCAGCCGCTGATGAACCTCGCGAACCTCATGAACACATTCATCAACGCCGTTGCGAACCTCGAGCGCATATTTGAGATGATGGATGAACCCATCACCGTAGACGACGCCCCCGACGCAACGAAAATGCCCGATATCAAGGGCGACGTACACTTTGAAAACGTTACTTTCGCATATGAGCCCGGGATAAATATTCTTGAAAATCTCTCGTTCGACGTTAAGGCAGGGCAGAGCATAGCGCTGGTCGGTCCGACGGGCGCAGGCAAGACGACCATCGTAAATCTCATTTCCCGCTTTTATGACATCAACGGCGGCACCGTAAGGATAGACGACAGCGATATATCCAAGGTAACGCTGAGATCGCTCCGCTCGCAGATGGGCATAATGCTTCAGGACAGCTTCATTTTCAGCGGCACCATCGGCGACAACATCCGCTACGGAAAGCTTGACGCGACCATGGACGAAATACGCTCGGCGTGCAGGATCGTCGGCATTGACGATTATATAATGTCGCTGAAAGACGGATATAACACTGTAGTGAATGAGCGCGGCTCGGGGCTTTCACAGGGTCAGAAGCAGCTTATTGCCTTTGCCCGCACGATAGTTTCTGATCCGAAAATACTGGTGCTTGATGAAGCGACATCCTCCATTGACGCCAAGACGGAGCGTTACCTCCAGAACGGACTTAATCATCTGTTAAAGGGCAGAACATCATTTATCATCGCGCACAGACTTTCCACCATCCGCAGCTGCGATAAGATAATGTATGTTTCCAACAAGGGTATAACCGAGGCGGGAACGCACGATGAACTGATGGAGAAGAAAGGCGACTATTATAAGCTTTACACGGCGCAGTCGGTTTAATAAACAGAGAGGGGCAGAAATGCCCCTCTTTTTATTAATAATGAGAAATATTACACAAAAGCACGCTAAATTTTGTGTGTGCTCTTGACTTTTTTGCCGAAATACTGTAAAATATAATTACATTCTTCGGTTACTGAAAGGAGTATTTGATATGGGCTTATTGAAAGCAGGCATAGGCGCGCTTTCCGGCGTCCTTGCGGACAGCTGGCGCGATTATTTCTATTGCGACGCGTTTTCTTCCGAGATACTTGCGGCTAAGGGTCACAAGAGAGTTTCGGGGAAAAGCTCCAACACAAAAGGTTCGGACAACATTATTTCCAACGGCTCCATCATCGCCGTAAACGAGGGTCAGTGCGCCCTCATTGTGGACAACGGTAAAATATCCGAAGTCTGCGGCGAAGCGGGTGAATTTGTTTATGATTCCTCCACGGAACCCAGCATTTTCTACGGAGATCTCAGCAAGAACATCGGCGATACACTAAAGTCCATCGGCACTCGCTTTGCTTTCGGCGGCGACGCTCCCAAGGATCAGCGTATCTATTTCGTAAACACAAAGGAAGTTATGGGCAACCGATACGGTACAGTTACCCCTATTCCTTTCCGCGTTGTTGACAACAATATCGGTCTTGATGTGGATGTGTCCCTGCGCTGCAACGGCGAGTATTCCTACAGAATAACAAATCCCGTCCTTTTCTACACAAACGTGTGCGGCAACTTTGCCGATACTTATTCCAAGTCCTCCATCGACAGTATGCTGAAAACGGAGATACTCTCTGCACTTCAGCCTGCCCTCGGAAAAATATCCGAAAAGGGCGTACGCCCAAGTGCACTGCCTTCGCATACGATGGAGATATGCGACTCGCTGAACGAGGTGCTTTCCTCCAAGTGGGGCGAGCTTCGCGGCATGACGATAACATCCTTCAACATGAACCCGCCGTCCCTGCCGAAGGAAGATCAGGAAATGATCACCCAGCTTCAGAGAAAAGCAGTAATGCGCGACCCCGGCATGGCAGCGGCAACTCTCGTAGAAGCACAGGCGGACGCAATGAAAACCGCCGCGGGAAATGCAGGCGGCGCAATGATGGGCTTCATGGGCATGAATATGGCACAGCAGCAGGGCGGATTCAACGCTCAGCAGCTTTACGGAATGGCTCAGCAGCAGGCGGCACAGCAGCCCGCTCAGACTCAGGCACAGCCTGCGGCAGCTCCATCCGAAGGTGCATGGAAGTGCTCCTGCGGTGTGGAGAATACAGGTAAATTCTGCGTCAACTGCGGAAAATCGAAGCCTGCGACTGATTCATGGACCTGCTCCTGCGGCGCGCAGAATAAGGGCAAGTTCTGCCAGAATTGCGGCAAGCCCAAGCCCGCCGGCGCTCCTTTATTCAGGTGCGATAAGTGCGGCTGGCAGCCCGAGGATCCCACAAATCCTCCGAAGTTCTGCCCCGAGTGCGGAGATCCCTTTGACTCCAACGATATGATTTAACACATAAGCCGCCGCTCCGTTCCGGGGCGGCGGTTTTATTTTAAAACGGAAAAATATTTTGTATATGTTGACTAAATCATCGAATTGTGGTACAATATATACTGTATAAGTATAAAGGCGGCTGTGTGTTAAAATCAACCGCTGTTGCCTTAAAAATAGGATGTGTTTTTATGAACAATGGAAAACTGATCGTGCTAGAGGGGCTGGACGGCTGCGGAAAATCCACGCAGCTCGAGCTTGCGGGGAAATATCTCGAAAAACTCGGCGTAAACAGCCGCACCGTAAGCTTTCCGAATTATAATTCCCCCAGCGGGCAGATAATTTCCGATTATCTTGCGGGAAAAATACCCTGCGGCGGCGAAAACGGCGCCTATGCCGCTTCCGCATTTTATGCCGCTGACAGATATATCAGCTATGTCACCGACTGGAAGCAGACCTATGAAAACGGCGGGATCATCCTTTCGGGAAGATATGCCACCTCCAACGCCATCTATCAGATGACAAAAGTTCCGCAGGAAAAGCGTACGGAATTTATGAACTGGCTTGCCGACCACGAATATAACAAGCTTGGTCTGCCGCAGCCCGATCTGGTGCTGTTCCTGGATATGCCGCTTGAGGTTTCGCAGAAGCTGCTGTCAAAGCGCTACAACGGCGACGAGAGCAAAAAGGACATCCACGAGAAAAACCTTGAATTTATGAAAAACTGCCGCGAAAGTGCAATGACCGCTGCGGCGCACTGGGGCTGGAAAATTATAAACTGCTCTGAAAACGGGGAGCCGCTCCCGATAGAAACTATACATAACAAAATAGCGGATGAAATAAAGGAAATGGTAGAACATGGCTGAATTGGAGTTCAGAAGAATAGAGATAACAGACAAGCAGCGCGCCGAGGAATGCCTTAGAAAATCAAACTTCCGCGGCTGCGAATACACATTCGGAAACAACTATGTCTGGCGGAACGTTTACAATGTAGAGGTGTGTTTTTCCCACGGGATGTATTTCTGCAAGTTCGGCCGCGGGAATGATATAAAATTCAATTTTCCAGCAGGCGGGAGAGATGTCCGCGAGGCAGTGGAGCTTATAAAGGAATATTGCCGCGAAAACGGCATTGCACCGCGCATCGGCGCAAACAAGCAGATAACAGGGCTTATAACCGCGCAGTATCCCGAAGCGCTCGCTGAATATCAGCGCGATCTTAGCGATTATGTATATCTTGCAGAGGATCTCGAAACCCTAAAAGGAAAGAAATATCATGGGAAGAGGAACCACCTCAATCGCTTTTATGAGAACGACTGGAGCTTTGAGCCGATGACCCCTGAAAATATACCTGAGTGTATCGCGATGAACGAGCGTTGGTGCGAGGAAAACATCACAGACTGCGACGTTGCAGATGACGAAAACGAGCAGAGCAAGCGCGAGGAACAGTGCATCGTTCGGTGCAGCTTCAAGCATTTTGATGAGTTGGGCTACGTCGGCGGCGTGCTGCGGGTAAACGGCGGGGTGCAGGCATTCACTTTCGGTGAGCCGTCCGCGTCGGACTGCTTCGTAGTTCACGTCGAAAAGGCGCTGCGGGATTATCAGGGAGCATACACCGCGGTTAACGCGGAGTTCGTAAAATCTCTCGGCGGAAAATTTACCTATATAAACCGCGAAGAGGATACGGGCGCGGAAAATCTGCGCAGGGCAAAGCTTTCCTATCACCCTGTTTTTCTTGAGGACAAATTTGATATAACATTCGGAGGAAACGAAAAATGATCTATGTATTTCTTGCAGACGGATTTGAAGAAACCGAGGCCATCGCCCCCATTGATATGCTGCGCCGCGCCGAAAAGGACGTTGTAACCGTAGGTGTCGGTACCGACGGCATCAAAAGCTCCCACGGCATTCCGGTGCTCTGCGACATCACCGATATGCAGGTCGAGCTTGACGAAAGGCTCGAGATGATAGTTCTCCCGGGAGGAATGCTGGGCACGCTCAATCTCGAGAAAAATCCTGTCGTAAATTCTGCGATAGCCTACTGCGTCAAGAACAATATCCCCGTAGGCGCAATATGCGCGGCTCCGTCCATACTTGGAAAGAAAGGACTGCTTTCCGGCAGAAATGCGATCTGTTTCCCCGAGTTTGAAAAATACCTCACCGGCGCTAAAATTTCCGAAAACAAGGTAGTTACCGATGGTATATTCACCACCGCCGCAGGTGCGGGTGCAGCCGTTGATTTCGGACTGGAACTCGTAAGAGTGCTCTGCGGCGAAGCAGAAAGCAAGCACATAAGGGCGGCGATACAGTGCGCGAACTGAAAAAAGCTCTCCGCAAGGAGCTTATACGGCGCCGAAAGGATATGCCGCAGGACGTAAAATCGGCGGCGGACGCTGATATTTTTGAGCAGCTTCTTCCGCTTGTTGACAAGGCGAGCGCGGTGTTTACATACGCTTCCGCCTCTATCGAGGTGGACACGCGGCGGCTGATAGCATACTGCCTTGAAAATGGCATACCTGTCGCGACGCCCGTCAGCGGCGACACGGAACTTACATTCTATTTTATAAACACCGCCGATGAACTTTCCGCGGGAAGATACGGCATTGACGAGCCGACAAACAGAACCGCCCAGGCCGTGCCGGATGAAAATTCGCTGTGCATTGTTCCTGCGCTCTGCGCTGACGGAACAGGTCTGCGCCTTGGCTACGGCAAGGGTTATTATGACAGATATCTCGCGGATTTCCGCGGCAGGAGCGTTATAGTCTGCTACAGCGGGTTCAGGATGGAAGTGCCTTCCGAGCCGCACGACCGCAGGGCTGACATGACCATATTTGACAGAACATAAAACACAACGGAGGTCACAATGGACGAAAACCGTTACTATACTCCCGATGATGACAACATCGGGCAGGGCGGAGATGAATTTGAAAAAACGCAGGAGATCGACAGCATTCTGTCCGATTTCGGGCATGACAAGGCGGGGCACGGCATAACTCCCCGCAGCGAATTTACCGATCTTAATTCCGCCGACGATATAAAAAAAACTCTTATGATGGACAGCATCGGCGGTGAAGAAGATGACGAACCCGCCGAATCCTACGCCGCCGAAAACCCTGTTAAACGGCGCAGAAAAAAGCACAAAAAACAGCAGATAAACCATACCCGCACCATGGGACAGATATTTCTCGGGGTGCTGCTGTCTGTTGCGTCGGTGTGCATAGGCATAGTGCTTGCGGTCAATATCATTGACGCACTGCGCGATTTCACGGGCATGGCGAAATATTCCCCCGACACAGAGGTAACTGTCACCGAGCACATGAGCGTCGACGACATTGCGGATATGCTCCACGACGAGGGCATTATTCATATGCCGTGGCTGTTCAAGACTTATGTTAAATTCGCGAAGATGGACACAGGATTCCTCAACGGCGACTTCACCGTAAATGCGGGTATGTCCTACGGAAACATCGTGACAGCGCTCAAAACCGTAAAGACCTACACCGAAACCATCACTGTAATGATACCCGAGGGCGCCACAGCAAAGCAGGTCGGCGAGCTGCTTGAGCAGAATTATGTCTGCCGCGCAAAGGATTTCATGGAATATTACAAGAACAAGATGAACAAGTATGATTTTGAAGAGGAAATTGCCGAGAACGAGCACCGCTTCAATCTTATGGAGGGATATCTCTTCCCCGACACTTACGAGTTCTATGTTATTGACGACCTGCGCGATAATCCCGATTTCGATACCTCCGCGTATGCAAAGCAGGCGGCGGATAAGATGTTCGCGAACTTCGAGAGCAAGATAACAAAGTCCATGAAGGCGCGCATGGAAGAGCTCGGACTCACCCTTGACCAGACGATCATCCTCGCTTCGCTTATTCAGAAAGAGGGTACAAATGAGGATAACATGAGCATGGTATCCTCGGTATTCCATAACAGACTTGCGGACCCCGTAAACTTCCCGCAGCTCCAGTCGGATACCACCTACACCTATATTGACGAGTGCGTAAGACCGTACTTCACAGACGGCTCCGACGAACTGAACGCTATCATTGCCGCTTATGACACCTATTCCTGCACGGGACTTCCCGCGGGCGCAATATGCAACCCCGGTCTTGAGGCGATAAACGCCGCACTCTATCCCGCAGAAACGGATTATTACTACTTCCTTGCAAGCTCCGACGGAGTATTCTATTACGCTCAGACGCACGACCAGCACGAGCAGAATATCATCGACGCAGCGCTGCGCGAGGATAATTAAGGAGAATGGATTTGAACAGAAAAACAGAGCTTCTTGCCCCCGCGGGCGATGAAGAGTGCCTTATATCCGCGCTTGATTTCGGCGCAGACGCCGTTTATCTTGCGGGAAAAACCTTCGGAATGCGCGCGGGTGCGAAAAACTTTGACGGCGAGGGGCTGGAGCGGGCTGTAAAGCTCGCGCACAGCCGCGGCGTTAAGGTTCATCTTACCTGCAACATCCTGCCCCGCAACGACGAGGTGGAGAAATTCCCCGAATTTATCACCGCCGCGCGGGACGCAGGCGTTGACGCGGTAATTG
>CAKSPC010000037.1 GCA_934481445.1 uncultured Oscillospiraceae bacterium | reverse complement strand
AGTCAGCTTTGACGTTCCGAACGACACTTATATTGTGTATTTTGTAGTGCTCGGTGCGCCGGAGGATTACGCCTGCCACGCGTGGGACAGCACGGAGCTTACCGATGTTCAGGCGCCGTATAAAATCAAAATCTCATAAAAGAAAACTGCCGGACAAAGCGCCCGGCAGTCTTTATATATTCCAGATTATCCTGACATTCCCGTCCTCGCCGATGATGATTTTTGAACCATTATCGAAGCCACCGCCTTTTTGCGGCCGTAATCCGCGTTTTTCCAGGAGCGTGCAAGGTCTAACACCGCGCCCGCTTCATTTGCGGAAGCCCTGATAGCTATGCACTGGTTTGTTTACTAATCGTGCATAACTCCTGATTTATGAGATTTGTGCGGTGTTGCCTTAATAAAAAACATAAACTCAGACCCAAAAAGTCGGAGTTTTTTTCATCATGCCACAAATTAATCCGATTTTGTTCATTTATTATCATATGTTTTTCACATAGTAACGTTATAATATTAACATAACAAAGACAGAAGCAATGGAGGTGGACAGATGGCATACGCAAATACGTTCATGCGCAGGGAAGTAAAATATCTTCTTTCCGAAGCTGAATATGCGTCGGTCCGCAGTGCGATGGCTCCGCATATGACCGAGGATAAATACGGAAAGCATACTGTATGCAGCCTTTATTGCGACAGCGAAAACAGCGACCTTATACGCCGCTCGCTGGATAAGCCGATATACAAGGAAAAACTGCGGCTGAGAACATACGGCGTCCCGAATGACAACAGTAAGGCATTTCTTGAAATTAAGAAGAAATACAACGGCGTTGTGTACAAGCGTCGCGCCGAGATGACATATAAAGAACTTTACGACTACATATCTGCAGGGATACATCCCGCGGCGGATACGCAGGTAATAAGGGAGATCGACAGCATGATAAGCCGCTGCGGACTGGTTCCGAAAATGATTATCTGTTGCGACAGGCGGGCGTTTTTCGGAAATGACGATGTGGAATTCCGCATAACATTTGACGGAAACATACGCAGCAGGACGGATAAGCTTGATCTTCGCGACGGCGACGACGGCGACATTGTACAGGGGCAGCCGTTCAGGGTAATGGAGATAAAAAGCGCGGGGGCGGTTCCGCTGTGGATGTGCGAAACGCTTTCAAAATTGAAGCTTTATCCCGGCTCTTTCTCAAAATATGGCAGCGCTTACGCCGCAGAAATGCAACAGAATATAATATCTGACAACAGGAGTAAAAACATATGTTCACAAGTATCATAGATTCCACAACAGGACTCACAATGGAGTCAACACTTATTTGCACTGCGGTTTCGATAGTCTTAGGAGCGGCGGCGGCAGGTTTATACAGACTGAATAATCCCCGCGGCTCAAAAAATCTTACGGCTGCGCTGGCAGTCCTTCCGGCGCTGGTGCAGGCGGTGATAATGCTCGTAAGCGGCTCTATCGGAGCAGGGATTGCAGTAATGGGCGCGTTCAATCTTGTCAGATTCCGCTCGGCACCCGGTTCCGCCCGCGATATTTGCTTCATTTTTTATGCAATGGCGATAGGTCTTGCAACGGGAATGGGGTATATCGGGTTTGCCGCGATGATCGCAGTGCTTATTGGCGTTGTGCTGGTGGTTATCAGCTTCCTGCCTGCATTCAGAAGAAGAGGAACGTTAAAACAGCTCCGTGTGCTTATTCCTGAGGATATGGACTATACGGGATGCTTTGATGATATCTTCGCGGAATACCTCAGTTCCTACAAGCTGACCCTCGCAAAAACAACGAACATGGGAACTATATTTGATCTCAGATATGAGATTGTTCTGAAGGACGCAGCCAAGGAGAAAGAGCTGCTTGATATGATACGCACAAGAAACGGAAATCTGATGGTTTCCTGCGGAATTCTTATCGACAACCATGAAGAGCTTTGATGCCCAAAAGGAGCGTATGAAATGAACATGAATTTCAGAACACTTGCCGCTTTCTGCGCAATTTCGGTAGCCTTTACGGGCTGCTCAGACAGAAACGGAAGCAGCGGTTCAAACACGGTAAGCCCGCTTCTCTCCGGCAGCGTTGACAGCACCGTAGAATGCGCGATAACCGATCTCAGCGCAAGCGACAGTGCCGTGCCGCTCGCGGCGGAAAGCTCTGTAGAATTTTCGGAAAGCGGCGCCGCGGTGGCGGGAAAGGGTATTACTGTTTCAGGAAATATTGTGACCATCACTTCGGCGGGCGTATATTCGGTAACGGGAAGCTGTTCCGATGGAAAAATCATCATTGAAGCGGGTGACGACGATGAAGTTACCCTGCTTTTAAACGGCGTTGAACTGACATCTTCAAACAACAGTGCAATTGAATGCAGAAATGCGGGCAAGCTTACTATTTCCCTTGCGGATGGAACGGAAAACTCCCTTGCTGACAAGGTGGAATACACGCTTGACGATAGCGCGGATGAACCAGACGCGGCGATATACAGTCGTTGTGATCTTATCATCAACGGAAGCGGCGTACTGAACGTTACTGGCAACTATAATGACGGCATAAAGTGCAAGGATGGCCTGAAGATATGCGACAGCACCATCAATGTCACCTCTGCGAATGTTGGAATAAAGGGCAGGGATTACATTATCGTCGGCGGAGCGAATATTGTTATCAATTCTGTCGGCGACGGCATGAAAACAACCAATTCCGACGACGCTACGCTTGGATATATAAATATCACGAGCGGAAATATAAAGATAACCTCGGGTCAGGACGCTATTCAGGCAGAAACCGAAATAATTATCGATGGCGGTACAATTGATATCTATACCGGCAGCGGAAGCGCGTCCGTTGAGCATACAAGCGGATTTGATTTCAAGAATCCGTTCGAGATGGATAATACCGAGGATTCCGTCAGCATGAAGGGAATCAAGTCGGGTACGCTGGTTCAGATAAATGGCGGTACAATAACCGTTGATTCCGAGGACGACAGCATTCATTCAAACGGAAACGCTGTTATCAACGGCGGTACGCTCAAGCTTTCCACAGGCGACGACGGCGTCCATGCTGATGAAAACCTTACCGTCAGCGGCGGCAGTATCACTATCCCCGTATGTTATGAGGGCCTTGAGGGAAAGAGCATAGATATCAACGACGGCATTATAGACATAACCTCGTATGACGACGGATTAAATGCCGCAGGTGGTGACAGCGGCGAGTTCTTCGGTTTCACTGGTGATACATCCGAATATTATATATCTATCGCAGGCGGCAGTATTACCGTCAACGTACAGGGCGACGGCATAGACTCCAACGGCTCGGTGGCCATGAGCGGAGGAACAGTTGCTGTATTCGGCCCGACTGACGACGGAAACGGTGCTCTTGATTACGATGATTCCTTTGCGCTTAGCGGAGGAACACTTATCGCCCTCGGTTCCAAGGGCATGGCGCAGGCTCCCAGCACGCTTTCGCAGCCATGCATTTCAATATACGCCGATGTTCAGGCGGGTGCTTCAATAGAGGTACGCAATTCCGACGGAAAAACAGTCCTCAGCATTGAAACTCCGAAAGCTTGCCAGTCGTTGATCTTCTCTTCGGCGGATCTTACCGTAGGGGAAACCTACACAGTTTATGCCGATGATACAGAGCTTTCATCCGTAACGGTTACAGATGGCGTAAGCGGAAACGGTGTAACAGGCGCAGGAAGCTTCGGCAATTTCGGCGGAAACTTTGGCGGTGGGTTTGGCGGAAAGAATGATCGTCCCGATAACGGCGGCATGATGGGCGGAAATCCTCCCGAGCGCCCTACAGATAATGCAGCATAAATTCTGTAAAGTATAATAAAGCTCCCGTGTGAACGCATGGGAGCTTAGTTTGTCGAAAAAATTCAGCATGAGCTGGTCTTTTTTGTAAATATGGTATAATAAAAAGAGCTGATAAAATGCTGAACAGAGAACAAAAAGAAAGAATCTGAGTGAATGACTGGGGCAGGCTTAAATTTGCTGCTATGAATCTTAAAAAGAATGCACTGCATAGGTGCTTATACTGTTTTTCCGACATTTTCTGTCAGGCTTTTCGCCTTTCAGATTCCTTGCTGCTTAATATTCAAAAAGCCATCTTTCTTTTTCTGCGAAAGATGGCTTTTTCGACAAGCTGACAGCCCGAAATTCTTCGGGCTGAAATTTTTATTACATCTGCTTTCTAACCTTGATATGAACCTCGCGAAGCTGCTGCTCGGTAACTTCTGTAGGAGCGCCGAGGAGAAGATCCTGCGCGTTGGAGTTCAGCGGGAAAGCGATGATCTCGCGGATGCTGTCCTCGCCGGTGAGAAGCATGATCATACGGTCAACGCCGGGCGCCATACCGGCATGAGGAGGAGCACCGAACTTGAACGCGTTGTACAGCGCACCAAACTTGGAAGCAACATCTTCTTCGGTATAACCTGCGATCTCGAATGCCTTTATCATGATGTCGAGGTCGTGGTTTCTTACTGCGCCGGAGGAAAGCTCTACGCCGTTGCATACGATATCGTACTGGTATGCAAGGATGTCAAGAGGATCCTTGTTGAGCAGTGCGTCAAGACCGCCCTGCGGCATGGAGAAAGGATTGTGTGTGAAGATTATCTTGCCTGTTTCTTCGTCAAGCTCGTACATGGGGAAGTCGACGATAAAGCACAGTTCGAAGCGGCTTTCGTCAACAAGATTCATGCGCTTTGCAACCTCGTTGCGTATTTGTCCCGCAAACTTGGGAGCGTTCTTCTTGCTGTCCGCGATGAAGTAAAGCACATCGCCGACCTGAAGCTCGCAGCGCTTTGCAAGCTCAGTTCTCTGCGCATCATCAAGGAACTTGTCGATAGGACCGTTGTACTTAAAGCCTCCATTTTCGCCTTCTTCAACCTTGAAGTAGCCAAGGCCCTTCATGCCGACTTCGTTTGTTGCGAAATCTTCCATGCTCTTGAAGAAGCTCTTGGACTGGCTAGCCATGCCGGGTACGCGAATACCGCGGACTACCTTGTTGCAGAAAGGCTTGAAGTTGCTGTCAACAAACAGGTCGGAAAGCTCCTTGATAACCAGCGGGTTTCTGAGGTCGGGCTTATCCGAACCGTAAGTCAGCATTGCTTCCTTATAGGTTATGCGTCTGAAAGGCGCAGGGGAAACCTGCTTATCGGAAAACTCGGAGAATACAGCGGACAGAACTTCCTCGGCAACTGCAAAAACATCTTCCTGTGTTGCAAAGGACATCTCAAAGTCAAGTTGATAGAATTCTCCGGGGGAACGGTCTGCTCTTGCGTCCTCGTCGCGGAAGCAGGGAGCAATCTGGAAATACTTATCAAAACCCGAAACCATGTAGATCTGCTTGAAGATCTGCGGAGCCTGCGGCAGAGCATAGAACTTGCCGTGGTGCTTACGGCTGGGGATAAGGTAATCACGCGCACCCTCAGGTGAGGATGTGGAAAGGATAGGCGTCTGAAGCTCAAGGAATCCCATCTCCTGCATCTTATTGCGCAGGAAAGAGATTATCTTTGAACGCAGAACGATATTGTCATGCATCTTCTTGTTGCGAAGGTCAAGGTAGCGATATTTCAGACGAAGATCTTCCTTTGTTTCCTTGGAGAGAGCGATCTCGAAAGGCAGGTTCTCAGTGACCTTGCCAAGGATCCTTACTTCCTCGGCCTCGATCTCAACGGTGCCTGTTTCGATCTTGTCGTTGTATGTGCTTTCGTCGCGCTTGACAACTGTGCCCGAAATGGATACGGCGCACTCCTTATGGATACCCTCAAGCAGGGATTCGTTATGGAAAACCACCTGTACTATGCCATAGTGATCGCGCAGGTCGATGAACATAATGCCGCCGTGATCGCGGATATTCTCTACCCAGCCGGCAGCACGCACCTTTCTTCCGATATCCTTTTCACTTACCGCATTGCAGTATTGGGTGCGGTATTCGTTTTCTAAAAACACTTTAAAATTCAACCCTTTCATAAAGCCGTTACAGCCGATTAACGTAATAAAAGACCCGATATTCGGATACTATTATACAAACACTACCGCATATTATACCATTTTTTTTGCCTGTTGTCAAGATTATTGGCGGAACATTGCAATTGAAAAGAAAATTTTTTTGTTTCGTGTAGTTTTTCCGTAAAGCGGGTATTAATACAGTGATTTTTCTTAAATTTTATTTAAAAGCCCTTGATTTTTTTGTTAAAATATGCGAAAATATAATTGAATGTGTACCACATTTATTTGCTTTGAACATAACTCTACAACATTAATATACAAAGGAAGTATAGCCATGGCCCAGTTTTTTAATTTCAAGCAGGATTATTACGGACTGACAGAAAGCGATGTAGAAAAAAATATCGCTCTCTATGGTTTTAATACATATACCAAAAACAACAAAATAAACGTTCATTTTTCACCGGTCAAAACGCTGTTGTCACCCTCGTTTATCCTTATGTTCATTGCCGGCGTGCTTTGTTTCTTTGGTATGGGAATAGGCGCAGGCGTTGTCGTACTGCTGATTGACGCAGCCTATGCGGCGGCGGAGATTTACTTCGGCATAAAGTCTGACTCAAAGCTTGCCGAGTTAAGCGAAACTACATCAATGAAATTCCGTGTTATCCGCAGCGGCAAGCCCGAGCTTATCGAAAAGGAATTTATCGTCCCCGAGGATACGATAGTCGTGCAGGCGGGCGAACGTATCCCCGCAGACGCATTTATCCTCGAATCCCGCGACCTCACCGTTGACGAAAGCGTATTTACGGGCTCAAACAAGCCTGTTTCCAAATTTGCGGGAGCCATAGCAAAAACAGAACTTAATCCCTCGTTCGTATACAGCGGCACCACCGCCCTCACAGGAATAGCAATATGCCGCGTAAGCGCAACCGGTGTAGACACAAAATACTATCAGAAAATAGGCGAACAGCCCGATACTCACGCATATTATACCAAGCTCGAAGCGACTGTGCAGCGCGTTGTACCGCTTTGCAGCGCAGTTGCGGCGGTGATCGCACTTCTGACGACGGTTATCGGGATCTTTGCGGGAAACGACGCGGATGCGACTACAAAGGTCATTTCATCCGCCCTAAGGGGCATAACCCTCGGACTGTGCTTTATCCCGACGGGAATAGCTGCTGTGATAAGGCTTTACTACACTAAGGGAGTTTCCTCGCTTATCAAATCGGGTGCAGTTGTAAAGTCCCTCAGTGATATCGAAAAGCTGAACAGCCTGTCCGTTCTCTGTGTTGAAAAAGAGGGCGCGATATCCAAGAGCCGCCTCGAAGTCAGAGGCTTCTATGCCCGCAGCGAAGAGCTTCTGTATAAGGTAGCTGCCTTGTCTTTCGACCCTAACACGACAGATCAGGCGGAGCAGGCGCTGATGGTAAAGGCGTCGTTCTTCGATGAAAACATCACGGACATTTATACCGACAACAAACTTATCGAAAAGATACCCGAAAACAACGAAGTAATGCGCGGCGCGCTTTGGAATGTTGGCGGCGACAGGCTGTACTGCATAAATGGCACACCCGAGCAGATTCTTCCGCTGTGCCGCCTTAACGGCGACGCACTGTTTGCCGCACAAAAAAAATACAACTACTATTATTCGCAGGGCTGCAGCGTACTGGCGTTCGCTTGTGCAGACGCATCGCAGGGTGACATGGACGCAACAGCAGGCTTTTGTTACACATTCGTGGGATTTGCAGCGTTTGCCGCTCCGCTCAGGGAGTCGGTTTCCGCTGCGGTAAAGACCTGCCGCCGTTCGGGCGTAAAGGTAGTCATGCTGACGGAAGAAAACCCCGGCACCGCCGAATCCACCGGCAAAATGATAGGCCTTTCCGGAAAGAAAGCTGTCACCGGCAAGCAGATATCCGAATCCGTAAAATACGGCACCGAACTTGACCTCGACGCGGATGTTTTCGCAAAGCTGACCCCCGAGCAGAAGCTTTATATCATCAGTAAGCTCAAAGCTCGCGGCGATGTTGTTGCAATGACAGGCACCCGTCCCACCGACGCAGACGCCCTCGACCTTGCGGATGTCGGCATAACGATATCCCAGCACGCCTGCGGAAGTGCATATGAGGCGGCTGATATAATAATGAACGACGATAATTTTGCATCCATCGCCGATACCATCGCCGTCGCGCGACAGATACACCGCAACATCAAGCGTGCCGCTTCCGTTATTATCTCTGGTTTTGTCGGGCTAGTGCTGATGAATATTCTCAACCTTTTCGGCGGCTCGGAGCTTATGCTCAACCCCGCGGTGCTTGCGCTGATATCCATGATAATCATGCCGTTTGCAGCGCTGGAATACCTTAACTGCTCCGCAGATATGAAAACTGTTATGCCCCCCTCCGATTTCGTGACAAGCAGCAAAATAAACCTTAAATTCGTAGGCAGCGCCGCACTTTTCGGTCTGCTCTCGGGAGTGGTTGCGATAGCATCCTATCTTTTCATGTACAATGGTGCCAATAATAACTATGCGCGAAGCTGTGCTCTTATTTCCTTCGCATTCTGCACTGCTGCATTCGGTTTATTAAGAATGTCGGACGCAGCTCCGTTCAAGGAATATATCGCCTCGGGAAAAACAGCTTTCATAGGCACCGGCGTTACTGTGCTGCTGCCTATCCTGCTTGTTTGCATTCCCGCGGTCAACACAGCATTCGGTCTGACGATCATTGATCCGCTGGCATTCTTCATCTGCATAATCACAGGTCTGCTGCCTGCGATAGCATACTACTGCATACGACATTTCATCAAGTTTAAATAAAGCGAGGGCAAAATGAAAAAGTTTCTTGAATACTTAAAAGCATTTCTATGCGGACTTGCATTTGGCGTTGCAAATGTCATTCCCGGCGTCAGCGGCGGTACGATGCTTGTTATTTTCGGAATATTCGACAAGTTGATGGAGTCCATCTCGGGCATAAGGGCAATTATTAAGAATTTTCTGTTCCTGCTTTTTTTCGGTCTGGGCGCGGGCGGAGGAATAATAATGTCCGCATTTGTTATCTCCTCGCTGTTTGAAAATTTCGGCGTTCAGACGAATATGTTCTTCATCGGGCTGATACTCGGAAGCGTTCCGCTTATCATTAAAATTGGCACTGAGGAACAGAAAGCACGTCCTTCCTGCGCCGTTCCGTTTATTATTGCGCTTGCGGTTGTGATTGGATTGTCCGTGCTGGAGCAAATGGATATTTTCCATATCGCCCCCGATGTAGTCGACAGCTTTTCGATTGGTGCATCTGTAAAGCTTCTTCTTTGCGCTGTTCTTGCCGCCATGACAATGATTATCCCGGGTGTCAGCGGCTCGTTTGTTATGATGCTGCTTGGCGTATATGAAACCATTATCAATTCCATAAAAACGCTTAATCTGTTCGTTGTTGTTCCATTTGCCATCGGCGCTGTTATAGGAATAATCGGCGGTGCAAAAATCATATCCATTCTCATAAAAAAGCAGAAGCTTATGGTTTACAGCGCGATCCTCGGACTTGTCATCGGTTCGGTTTATGCTATTCTTCCCGGCGGATTTGGCATGAATTTGCAGACCGGATACGGATTTGTGTGCCTGCTTTTCGGCGTACTCACCGCTGTGCTTATCGACAAGCTCGGTAATCTCGGCAAAGACTCCGCAGAGTAACCACGCGGAATATATTACCTGAATACCAAGACCACTTTCTGACAATAATACTTGTACATTCAAGTATGAGTCAGGGGTGGTCTTTTGTATTATAACAAGGTAGAAATAAGCGGCGTTAATACAGCAAAGCTCAAGGTGCTCAAGGAAAGCGAGAAGATGGAGCTTCTCCGCCGCGTTAAACAGGGTGACATGGCGGCGCGTGAGGAACTGATACGGGGCAATCTCAGGCTCGTTCTGAGCGTTATACAGCGTTTTTCGGGGAGGGGCGAAAGCGCGGACGATCTTTTTCAGGTAGGGTGCATAGGTCTTATCAAGGCCATCGACAACTTCGATATAACACAGCCCGTAAGATTCAGCACCTATGCCGTTCCAATGATAATGGGCGAGCTTCGGCGGTATCTCCGCGACAACGCCCCAGTCCGCGTCAGCCGCTCCGTCCGCGACCTTGCATACCGCGCGATGCAGGCAAAGGAAAAGCTCACGACCGAGAAAGGCCGCGAGCCTAAAATAGAGGAAATTGCAAAGGAGATAGGCGCCCCGCGGCAGGATGTCGTAGTCGCTCTCGAGGCTATCAGCGAGCCGATATCGCTGTACGAGCCTGTTTTCTCCGAGTCAGGGGACACGATTTATGTTCTCGACCAGATAGGCGATCACAATGACGACATGAATTGGCTCAACGAAATATCACTCAAGGAAGCAATCCGTGGGCTGGGCAACCGCGAGAAACGCATTCTTAATCTGCGCTTTTTCCGCGGGAAAACGCAGGTCGAGGTCGCAAAGGAAATCGGTATAAGTCAGGCGCAGGTTTCGCGGCTTGAAAAAGGAGCGCTCAACAAAATCAAAAACAGAATTTGACGTCAGTTGCAAACCTTGTCCAGATCATCCCGCAGCTGCTTTATTATCCTTTTCTCTAGCCTTGAGATGTAGCTTTGTGATATTCCTATTTCATCCGCAACTTCTTTCTGTGTTTTCTCCTTGCAGCCGTTTAACCCGAAGCGCATCTCCATGATGAGCTTTTCCCGTGCGCCTAGCCTGTTCACCGCCTCGTGCAGAAGCTGTTTCTCCACCTCGTCCTCGATGTGGGAGTTAACACAGTCGTCGTCTGTACCGAGAACATCCGAAAGCAGCAGCTCGTTTCCGTCCCAGTCGACGTTCAGCGGCTCGTCTATGGAGATATCATAGCGGTACTGGCTGTACTTTCGGAGATACATAAGTATCTCATTTTCAATACAGCGCGAAGCGTATGTCGCAAGCTTGATGTTCTTATTTACGCTGAATGTGTTTACTGCCTTGATAAGCCCGACCGTTCCTATTGAAACCAAGTCCTCAATGTTTATCCCGGTTGATTCAAATTTCTTTGCAATGTATACGACCAGCCGCAGATTATGCACGATGAGCATATCCCGCGCTTTCTGAAAATCTGTTTCCATAAGCTTGAATGCGGCTTCTTCCTCTTCACGGGTGAGGGGAGGGGGGAGCGAATCCGTCCCGTTTACATAATGCACCTCTCCTTTTTCGCCAAAGGCATATCTCTCAAAGGCATGTATGCACCTTTGCAGAAGCTCTTTTATAAACCTCAGCATGATCATTCCTCCGTTATATTGAAATTATTTTAGGGTTGAAAATACAATCCGTTCCGGCCTGAAGTTCCGTCTTTGAAACACCTATCATTGCGTCTGCTTCCTTCCCGTTTACGGTTATTCTCTCGGCACTGAATACGGGAACTAACCCCTCGCCATCCACCGTTCTGCATGGAATTAACCTTACCTCTGTGATATTATCAGAGCCATTCAGATACAGCAGTATGTTTTCAGGTATAATATCATGAATTGCCGAGCGGCTGCATATGATAATCGGTTTCCCGCTGAAAACATCGGTCAGCGAATTTCCCGTATCGGGAAAGCCATTCAATTCTGCAGTGCGGCCGCCTGCCGTTACGGCAACAGTGCAATTCTCTGTGCATTTCACCTTTCTGTCCAGCAGATACCGCACCGCCCTGACAGTACCATAGGATATCGCGGTAAACACGGCCAGCGCGCCGATGGGAATATTAAAATAAGCCGTTCCGTTTTCATACACCATGCCCAGCGGAGCGGCAAAATGCCACAGCGCAAGCATAGCCCCGCCGTATACGAAACACATCAGCAGAAAGAACATCATACACACGGCATGATCCCATATCTTCTGCCTGCCGAAAGCCGCAAATGTAACAAGGCAGGCGATCGTCGCCTTTATCAGAAACGTCAGCATAAACGGGATAGGCGGAAGCAGTATCACGAGGGAACTGAGCGCACCGACAGCCGCCGCTGCAAGACACCGCAGTGATGATACCTTTCTGCGCATGACAAGCGCCGTGGATCTCACCAAAAAAAAGTTGATATACAGATTAAAAATAATTAGCACATCAATGAAAACAGTCATGCTCCGCACCTCGCTTGTACAACCATTATATTACAGCAGCGCCGCATATTATGTTGAATGCGGGTGTCGCAGGCAAGTTTTTTTGAATAAAAAAAGTCCGCGGTGCTCGCATCGGGATGAAACCCGAAACAAAACACCGCGGAACGGTCGTTTATCTTATTTTATGTCAATCTCTGTTGAACTCTGCAAGCTCAAGACCCTCGTTCTTGTCAAGCGCCCACTTGATGTTCCACTCGCTGGTAAAAATCAGCAGATAGTTGCCCTTGACATCCTGTATAAGCTTCGTATCCGATGTGAGAACCAGCTTCTGAAGCTCGTCCAGTCCGCCTGCAAGATGCTTTTCGCTGGTTATCCAGCGGATGTACTGATAGGGAAGTCCTTCGCGGATGATATCAACGTTGTACTCGTTTTTAAGGCGGTATTCAAGCACCTCAAACTGGAGCACACCAACAACGCCTACGATAACTTCCTCAAAGCCGGTATGCGGCTCAGAGAAAATCTGTATCGCACCTTCCTGTGCTATCTGGGTCGTACCCTTGATGAACTGCTTACGCTTGAGTGTGTCTTTCTGACGTATACGCGCAAAGTGCTCGGGTGCGAACGTGGGTATACCCTCGAACATAACTTTCTTTTTCGGAGAACAGAGCGTATCGCCGATGGAGAAAACCCCAGGGTCGAACACGCCCATGATATCGCCTGCATATGCTTCGGAGATTACCTCGCGGTCGTTAGCCATTATCTGCTGGGGCTGGGAAAGGCGCATAACACGGTTGTTCTGAACGTGCAGGACCTCCATATCCTTATCAAACTTGCCGCTGCATATTCTCATGAATGCAATTCTGTCACGGTGAGCCTTGTTCATGTTCGCCTGAATTTTGAAGATGAATGCGGAGAAATTCTCATCGAACGGATCAACAATTCCACCCTCGGTATTGCGGGGAAGCGGGGGAGTAGTCATTTTGAGGAAGTTCTCGAGGAACGGCTCTACACCGAAATTCGTAAGTGCCGAACCGAAGAACACGGGAGAAAGCTTTCCGCTGTTGACAAGCTCTGCGTTGAATTCCTCGCTTGCGCCGTCGAGAAGCTCAACATCCTCGGTGAGTGTGTTGTAATTTTTTTCGCCGATGACATCTGCAAGACTTGCGTCGCTGAGGTCGACCTCTGTTGCGGCTACCTCGCGCGTACCGTTGTTTGCCTCGAACGAAATTATGCGGCGGTTTTCTCGGTCGTATACGCCTTTAAATTCCTTGCCGGAACCAATGGGCCAGTTTACAGGATATGTCTTTATCCCAAGCTCGTTTTCAATTTCTTCAAGCAGGTCGAACGGATTGCGGCTTTCACGGTCCATTTTGTTTATAAATGTGAAAATAGGTATATTGCGCATAACGCAAACCTTAAAGAGCTTGCGGGTCTGGTTTTCTACGCCCTTTGCAGCATCGATAACCATTACTGCGCTGTCTGCTGCCATAAGCGTGCGGTAGGTATCCTCGGAGAAGTCCTGGTGTCCGGGGGTGTCAAGTATGTTTATGCAGTATCCCTCGTAATTGAACTGCATTACTGAGGACGTAACGGAAATACCACGCTGCTTCTCGATCTCCATCCAGTCAGAAACCGCGTGTCTGGTGTTCTTTTTACCTTTTACCGCTCCTGCAAGGGATATCGCTCCTCCGTACAGAAGGAACTTTTCCGTAAGGGTGGTTTTACCCGCATCGGGGTGGGAAATGATTGCAAACGTCCTGCGGCGCTCGATCTCATGCTTTAAATCAGCCATTGTTATTCTTCCTTTTGTTATTGTTTATTTTCAGTGCTTATAGCGTCCGCCTGCACTATCTCTTCATAAAATTTATCTTTGAGTTCCTTTTCATCAGGCTCTTCAATCCCCTTATTCTTCAGCGTGAGAGTGAATACCATTCCCACGATTATCGGCAGATAGAATGTGAATATTCTCCACAGCATCGTAGATACGCCGGTATACGAGCCGAAAATATCCTTAAAAAATCCCGCATAGCCAAGCTCCGCTGCGCCCATAGCGCCCGGAAGGGGAATGAACGAGGAGATCATAAGAACATAAGCCTGATAAGAGATTATCTGAAGAAGGCTCACATCATTCTTGCCGAAGCCTCTGTAAAGAACATAGGAAATGCTGAGGTACAGCGTAAGCTGTATAAATGTAAAGAAGCAGGCTTTTATGATGATCTTAACGTTTTTCTTGAGGAATTTGAAATTCTGATAGAACTTGTTTACCTCACGGGTGATATACAGGCGATACTTGAGCGGTTTTTTGATAATATGCACTTTAGCCAGCAAAGTTATTATCCAGTTGGCAACTTTCAGCGTACCAGACTTCCACAAAGCAATTGCAAAAAGAGCTACAATCACTGCAGTATTCACCACAAAACCAATGAAGACAAACGGCATAAGCCCCTTCTGCGACAGGTCGTTGCCAAATTGCTCAAAGCCGACAATCAACGTGAATATCGAATAAATCGTAAGCACGAACTGATAAACGATAAACCTTGAAAGCAGCGCAGTGAGTCCCGTTCCGAGCGGCACCTTGAATTTCACAAGATAATATGCCTGCATGGGCTGTCCTCCCGAAGCGCTTGGGGTTATGCAGTTAAAATACTGACCAATTATTGTAACGACCCATGTATTCCAAAAACGCATTTTCGGATGCATGGATTTCAGCATAACGTGAACGGTCGCCGCCTCGCACAGCCAATATCCGCCCATAAAGAGAACACAGATAACGATGAACAACGGATTGATATTACGCAAAGCGTTAACAACATTATCTATTTTATCCACAAAGAGCAGGTAAATTACCATTACAACAAAAGCGATGCCGCAAATAATAAGGTTGACTTTTTTTCCGCCGCCTTTTTTCTTTTCCATTATAATACCTCATAAACATATTATGCATACTTTTCTATTATAAAATATTACAGAGGTATTGTCAAGCGATTTTTCCTTACATTTTTGAAATATATGTCGAATGAGCGCTTATTTATCGTCATTTTTGCTGTTCTTATTGGCGATGACATTTGAAAGAGGATTTTGTTTCATTGCATTTTCAAGCTGAGAATTGGAAACGTGAGTGTATATCTGCGTTGTATTAAGATTTTCATGACCAAGCACATCTTTAAGCACACGCACGTCAACTCCGTTCTGATACATCAGCGTGGCAGCGGTATGGCGCAGTTTGTGCACAGAAAGCCCCTGATTATCCAGTCCGCAGTTTTTTAGGCACTGTTCAACGATCTGCTGCACACGTCGGTTTGATATTCTTGTGCCGCGCTTGCTTAAAAACAACGCGTTAGTCCTGGCAGACATATCACGATTTCCGGCGGCATTTCTGACATCAGGATCACTTTCATCGGGGGCAAGATAATCCATGTAAGCGTTTACACAAGCATTGTTCAGGAAAATGATACGTTCCTTGTTACCTTTGCCGAGCACTTTGAGAGTATACACGGCAGAGTTGCTTTCATGCGTGCATCTGATGTCATTGATATCAATTCCTACCAGCTCGCTAAGACGCATTCCGCAGTTAAGAAAGAAAACAATTATGCAGTAATCGCGCTTCTGCTCGGGAGAATCCACATGAGTCAGCAACTCGAGCGACTGCTCAAGCGTAAGATATTTAGGCAGCGCCGGCTTGGGCGTAGGAAGCTCAAGATTTGCCATGGGGCTAACCGCAAACAAATGCTTGTTGTTTGTAAGGAATTTATAGAATTGCCGCAGTGCAACAGCCTTGCGATAGCGCGCTTTCTGCTCGTTTGACTTCTCAGTTTTCATGAACACAAGGTATTCCTGCACAAGCTTCAGATCAACGGATTTTATATCATCGTCAGTGATATCGGATATGCCGATGCTGCTGAAATCGGACATATCCTGTGCTGCGCGTCCATTGCGCATTTTATAAAACCGAAAGAATGTTCTGATATCAAGATAGTAGTTTTTAACTGTCAGCTCCGAACGTCCTTTGACGATCTGTTCGTAATAAATAAAGTCCTTAATAAGCGACGGTGCGTCGTCATAATATGTATTCTGCATTTTTACTTCTTCTAATTGCGTAAAATTTTTATTTTACGCAATTAGCTATATTCTCACCTCTCATAATTACAGTCAATCACTACATTATATTATACTTGCTTTGCCGCCCCATGTCAACCAGCTGTAAAACTCACAAAGAAAAATTGGACCGCAAAATATCGCAGCCCGAAAAAATTATACAATTATGAACCATAGTAACAGCATAATAATCAGAAAAATAACATTGCTTATAGTAAAACAAAAAATATACCTTTTTTTGTGTTCAAAACATTTTACCGAAAGCTGCTTAAAGGATATCAGGCTCGCCATGGACGCGATCAACGTGCCCAATCCGCCGAAATTTGTACCTATAATAAGCGATTTAATATCACTTGTGAATCCGGATAGCAACAAAGCCGCAGGAACATTGCTTATAATTTGGCTTGACAGCACCGATGTTATGACCTCGCGACCTGATATAATACCCTGTAAAAACTCGCGGAACCACTCTATTCTGCCCATATTGCCAATAAAGATAAAAAATCCTACAAAAGTTGCCAACAGAGAATAATCCACCTTCAACAGGTTTTTCCTATCAAACAAAAGTACAACGATAAGCACGACAAACAGCGACACAAAATAATGAATTACCCTTAGGACACACAACAGGCATACCGCAAACAATATCAGATAAACAATTGCAAGCTTTTTGCTGCTTAATGCATATACATCGTTCAGCTTTATTTTGATTTTCTCATTTTTACGAAATGTCGACAAAATTATCCATGCCAAAAGCATACCAAGCGACAGTATACTGTACGGCAGCATCAGCGCAACAAAACTTCCTATCGACATATCGGATTTACCGAACAAATACAAATTTTGCGGATTTCCCAGCGGGGTCAGCATACTTCCTAAATTTGACGCTATAGTTTCCATGGCAGTAAGTTGAATGATAAGCTTTTTGCAACGATCCTCGCCCGCCATATCAAGCACGGTGTAAGTAAACGGCACCAGCGTTATAAGCGCCACATCATTTGTGATAAGCATACTCAGGAAAAAGCACATCAGCACAGGTATCAGCATAAGCTGACGAACCGAACCTACTTTTGAAAGCAGCTTCCCTGCCAGTATATCAAATAAACCTATCCCCCGCAGACCCGCAACGACAGTCATAAGGCAGAACAGAATGCTGAGCGTGCGAAAATCAATGTAACCTATGTATTCCGCATCGGGTGTAACGAAAAACGCCGACACAACCGCAAGCAGGCACGCCGCAATAAGCACAGGCTCCTTTTTTATAAAAGCAATTACATTTGACATCTCGACTATTCCTTACGTACGGCGGTTTCTCTGCATGATTGCTCCGCACACAAAAAACAGCGCAAAAACTACTATGTTTACACATACAATGCTAGCACCGCATGGCGTATCCGCCGCATAGGATATCATCATTCCCGCAATGAATGTTGTCACGGAAATCACCGCAGAGCATATCGTTACTGAAAAGAAGCTTTTAAACACTCGCATCGAACACAGCGCGGGGAAAATTATAAGGCTGGATATCAGCATACTTCCCATAAGGCGCATTCCGATAACTATTGTCACGGCCGTAAGAAGCGCGATAAGCATATTGTAGAGATTTGCGTTTGTTCCCGTTGCCTTAGCGAAGCCTTCATCGAATGTAATTGCAAATATTTTTGTGTAGAAAAATATGAACATTGCGATAACTGCCACCGCAAGCACAACGCTTATCACAACATCCTCGCTGCTGACTGAAATAATGCTTCCGAAAAGATAAGAATTGATGTCTATGTTCATACCCGAGGACATTGAAACTGCCATAACGCCTATTGCAAGCGCTCCTGTTGAAATAAGCGCTATCGCCGCGTCGCCTTTTATCTTTCCGTCAGACGAGAGCCTGAGCAGGATAAACGCCGCAACGATAACCACGGGAATTGCCACCGCCATCGGCGCAAGATTCATTACAGTTGCAACCGCCAGCGCGCCAAATCCAACATGAGAAAGCCCGTCGCCGATCATCGAATACCGCTTCAGAACAAGGCTTACTCCCAGCAGCGCCGCACAAAGCGAAACAAGTATGCCTACTATCAGCGCGCGCACAAGCACGGGCGCAGAAAGCATTTCAGATATCATATCAAGCATGATCAACGCCGCCTTTCAAGAAATCGGAAGAGCTGTCTGTAAGGAATTCATCAAGGGTGCCGAAAAACCAGCCCTCGCTTCTAAGGCAGAGGATATGACTCGCATATTTCAGCGCAGCTGCCATATCATGCGTAACCATTATTATAGTAACGCCGCTCTTATTTATATCGGAAATAAGCTCGTAAAGTTCCGACGTAACCATCGGGTCTAGACCCGATACGGGTTCATCCAGCAGCAGAAGCTTCTGCGTAGCGCACAAAGCTCGTGCCAGAAGCACACGCTGCTGCTGACCGCCCGAAAGTTCTCTGTAGCTGCGCTTCTTAAATTCCGAAATGCCAAGCCGCTCCATATTTTCCGCGGCAAGCTTCCGCTCTTTTGCGGAATAAAAAGGACGTATCCCACGTTTGTTCAGGCAGCCCGAAAGAACGACCTCGCCGACGCTGGCGGGAAAATCCCTCTGCGCGCCTGTCTGCTGCGGAAGATATCCTATTTCTTTTTTCAAAAGCCCGTCACCGAATGTTATCGAACCGCCAACAGGTTTCTTTAACGAAAGCAGCGATTTTACAAGCGTGCTCTTGCCGGAACCGTTTTCTCCGACAATGCAGAGATAATCACCGCTTTTTACCTGAAAGCTCATGTCTTTTATGACCGTCGTGTTTTCATACGACAGCGTAAGATTTTCTGTAGTTATAAGTGCCATAATATCCTCTGATCCCTGTCATGAAAGCGCCGCCGAAAGCACCTCATAGTTTCTTGTCATCAACGAAACGTAGCTCTCCCCTGCCGTAAAATCATCCGCGGTTATGTTGTGGCAGGTGTGAAATTCCGCAGTTGGCAGTCCCTTATCCTCGGCGAGCGTATCCGCAAGCTTATGATTTGAAAGTTCGATGTAAAACACCGTCTTTATCGTATCGCTGTCATCCAGTCTGTCCAAAAGGAACGAAATGGTCTGCGCAGACGGCTCGACCTCGCTGCCGCAGCCCGGGAATGCAGCATAATAATTCAGTCCGTATTCTCGGAAAAAATACAGCAGCGGGAACCTGTCGCCGAATACAAAATAACGTTTCTCGCCAGAAAGCAGTTCGGAAAAATCAGCGTCAAGCTTGTTTATCTGCGAGATATAGCTTTCCGCGTTGTTATTGTACATTTCGGCATTTTCGGGTGATATCTTCTCCGCCGCCGAAAGAACGCTTTCTACTATCAGCGCTGCATTCTTCGGGGATGTCCATATATGCTCGTCATATTCATCTTCATGCTCGTCGTGGTCGTCATCTTCGTCCTGCATACCCTCAACGTGCTCCTCTTCCAGCGCCTCTACCGCGTCCATCATACGCAGGGTGTTGACATCGTCTGCCGCGTCAAGTATTCCTTCGACCCATGCGTCAGATTCACCGCCGTTGTAAATAAACAGGTCGCAGCTGTCTATCTTTACGATATCCCGCGCCGTCGGGTCGTAGCTGTGGCTTTCCGTGCCGGGTTTGAGCAGCATAGTAACATTCGCTGTATCGCCGAATACCTGCCGCGCGAAATCATACGCCGGAAATATCGTTGTTACTATCGAAAGCTTTCCGCTGTCCGCATTGTTCTGCTGTTCATTGGACGAGCACCCGCAGCACAGCGCCGCCGATGCAGCAAGCAAGGCGGCAAGCAGTTTCTTTATCTTCATGTATTGTCCCTTTCTTTTTTTGTTCTTCCTTTTTCCGCACATTCGCCGCAGATTCCATATATAACTGTCTTTCCGACATCCACGGTGAAATCATGGCTGCTCTCTATGTGTTGTTTCATCTCCGCCATAAAGCTGCAATCCATGTGTATTATCTTCATGCACCGCTCGCATTTAAGATGGAAATGGCTGTCGCACCGCTCGGATTCGTTAAGCTGATACGTTGCGCCGTTTTCTCCGTCGGTATATTTCTTCAGCACACCCTGCACTGCAAGCTTTGAAAGCGTGCGGTACACCGTCGCTTCACCGACGGATATCTCGCCGCTCTTTATCAAGTCTTTTGCGGTGAAACAAGTCCCACGGTGCCTGCCGAAAAACTCAACTATTTCGTCCCGCTGCTTTGTGTTATAACTGTTGCGATCCATGCCGCTCACCTCAATTTGATTTTGATTTTCACTTTCAATTTCAGATTATAGCACATTTATCTCAGAAATGCAAGAGTTTTTACGCAATTATATTGATTTTTTCAAAAAAAAGTTGTATAATGGGAATGATAAATAAAAGGGCACACAAACTGCCCGATATTTGGAGGAAACAAAAATGGCAGAAATTCTTATCGAAACATCCGCAAGACACGTTCACGTTACACAGGAAACCCTCGAGGCTCTCTTCGGCAAGGGCGCACAGCTCACCAAGAAGAAGGATCTTTCCCAGCCCGGTCAGTTTGCAAGCGAACAGCGCGTTACAGTTGTAGGTCCCAAGAAGGAGCTTGCAAACGTAAGCATTCTCGGTCCCTGCCGTTCCGCAGACCAGGTAGAGCTTTCCGCTACAGACGCGCGTTCCATCGGCCTCGGCATTGATATCCGCGAGAGCGGCGATATCGCAGGCACAGGCGGATGCACTCTCCGCGGCCCCGCAGGCGAAGTTACCATAAAGGAAGGCGTTATCGTTGCAAAGCGCCACATCCACATGATTCCCGAAACCGCTGAAAAGCTCGGAATCAAGAACAAGGATGTCGTTTGGGTCAAGTGCGTGACCAAGGACAGAACCGCTATCCTCGGCGATGTTGTTGTTAGAGTAAGCGACAAGTTTGCCGACGCAATGCACATCGACACCGACGAGTCCAACGCAATCGGCGCTACACCCGGTCTGATGGGAGAGATCATCAAGGAACTCTGATAAGTTTCATACATAAACACAACAGGCTGTCGCAGCAATGCAGCAGCCTGTTTTTCTTTTATAATGCATTACCCACGATGTCCGCGAGGATTTTCAGTGCGGCCTGCTGTTCGGGTTCGGATATTCTGCCGCCATTCCTTGTTCGGAATTTTGAAGATATCTTTGCACCGTCAATGGTGAGCTTTACCTTGATATTATACGCTATGCAGGTGCGCTCGGCACCGTTATAAAGATAATTCAGCGTTACGCTGCGGCTTTTTCCACCGATAAGCATTAGCCCCAGCGTTTCATCGCTGTCATATAATTCTCCCAGATAACCATGCGCCAGCGGACGCGTGCCGTCAATCACTGCAGTAACGTCGCTGTCGTCAGTGGTGACATTGCTGCCGTTATCCGTCAGCGTGAAATGAGGTATAAGCACTTCCCTGCCGCCTGCGCTGTCCGCCAGTGCGTCGAGCAGGAGAGTTTTCGGCACAATGCCTGCCCTGCCCGCATTTTCTATTACGGAGAGCGGCTTTTCGGCAGCGGTTATTCCCTCGGTAAAATGAAGCTCCGTTAACTCCTCGGCATTGTCGGCGCAGCATATCGGCATATTAAGACTGCACCTCATCTCACGGAACAGCATATCCAATACTTCAACGGCGGAGGTGTTTTCAAAGCCCTCTCCGAGGATAAGCAGCTTTGTTTCGCTCATATATATTTCTTTTCCGTCGCTGAGCGAAACATTGTCTATTGCTTCCGTAAGCGTAGACCCCTCTCCGCATACCTTTATAACGTTTTCCTGCGATGCGTCGATTGTATCCCCTCCGCCCCCGCTGCTGAACATCAGGGCACTGACGCGGTATACTCCGTCTGAATAATCTATTCCCGCTGCCTGTATTATTGCCCGCGAGCCAAGCTCCGTGGGATCTGCGCAGCCTGTAAGAAGCAGACAGCATACAAACAGCATGATCAATTTTTTCATGCGCCAGCCTCCTTACTTTTGTGCTTTACACGCAGGCAGTTGGTTATCTCTTCGATCACCGCATAGGCGCTGAAGAACATTATTCCCGCGCGGAGAGCGGCACACAGCGACCAAACTGCGCACCCGATACCATCCAGCCGTTTGAAAAGCGATATATCCGACAAGGACGCCGCGGCGGCAAACGGATACTTAGTAAGCGCGTAAAGCTCCCGCAATGTGACCATTCCGAACACGCAGAGAAACAGAGCCCCAAGCGTTGAGAACAGCGAGAAGAACAGCGCCGTTCTGCCGACGGTGCCTTTCTCCGCGCGGACATACGGAAGAAACGCTGCGAAAATAAGATAATCGCCGCCATGGAGCACGCGGCTGAGTATATCGGCAAATAAACCATTGTAAGCACCGCGCCGTGTGTGCATTTCGGGGAAACGCATATAGGGGATGTCGGCAACAACGATTATAAGTGTAATTATCCCTGCTGCAACCAGAAGAAGCACTCCAGTGCGCGCCTGCGCTTCTATCCCCATATAGGCTGCATAGATCGCAAATGCCGCGGAAATCACGAATATAATCGCGGAGGATGTTCCTGCAATAATGCACTGCTGCGTGAACTCTGCGGAATACATCAGCGTTCTGCACGCCGCTCCGACGAGGAGCAATGCCGCTCCGACGGCGCATATCCACCCCAAAAAATTGTTCTTTCTATATGAAGCAGCATAAAACGCGCTTCCTTTGAAGCTGTAGATAATAACCGGAAGCGCAAGCACAAAGCGTATCACCTCGGCTATTATTACCGCAAGCACTGCTTCGCCGCTGTATCCCGATGCGGACTGCGGGTACACGACCTCAGCGGTAAGTTCCGCCAAAAGAAGCACGCTGAAAAGCTGCTGCGGGCTTATTTTCTTCTCTGACGTCATGTGCGCCTGCTTTCCTTTATATTGGAGCCGTTAAGCCCCTGTATTGTAATATCGCTCTTCGCGAGCTTTCGCCAGTCTGAGCGGACGAACATATCCCGCGTTGCCCTGGGCGAGAAAGGAGATATCGGCGCCATATAAGGAACTCCATAGGTGTTGAGCGAGCACATTTTCACCAGCACCGCTCCCGCGGCAATAAGAAGCCCGTAAAGCCCGAACAGTCCTCCCGCAAGGATATAGATAAACCGCAGAATAACTATTTTTTCATACATGGTTGGAACGACAAAGCTGCACAGTCCCGAAAGTGCCACGATAAGCACCATCGGCGCACCAACAAGTCCCGCAGAAACGGTTATATCGCCTATGACCAGTCCTCCTACAACGCCGATTGCGTGTCCAATAGGGCGTGGAAGCCGAATCCCCGCCTCGCGCAGAATTTCGTACATAAAGTGGATGAACAGGCATTCAACAAGCAGCGAATACGGTGCTGTCTGCTCTGCGGCGGCAAGGTTCAGTATAAGCGACGACGGCAGCATTTCGGGGTTGAACGAAGCGATGGCAACATACGCCCCCGGGAGAAAAAGCGTGATGAAATACGCCGCGAGCCTTACCATGCGGATAAAAAATGCGTAGAATGGTTTCTGGGAATAATCGTCGAGGGTCTGAAAGTTTTCTATAAATAGGTGCGGAACTATCAGCCCGAACGGCGTTCCGTCTACAAGGATACCGACCCTCCCCTCATAAAGCTTTGCCGCGAAGGTGTCGGGGCGCTCACAGGTGCCGCATTCCGAAAAGAACCATCCTCCCTTGCCCTCAAGAAACGGCTGGATGTATCCGCTTTCAAGTATCATATCAAGCTTAACATCCTTCAGCTTTTTGCGCACGTCCGCGAGAAGCTTCGGCGATACTTTGTCAGAAATATAGCATATGCAGATATCCGTATTGCTGCGTTTACCGATGGGGAAAAGATCAAAAACCAGCGTCGGGGATTTTATGCGGCGGCGTATCATCGCCATGTTTGTCCGAATTACCTCAACAAAGCCCTCGCGGGAACCGCGTACGTTTAACTCCGCAGATGGTTCTTCGATACCGCGGGATTTGAACCCCTGCACACCGATAGCGATGCCTCTGCGGCAGCCATCTATCAATATGATTGCAAAACCCGACTGCAGCTTCAGCACAAGGTCGCCGAGGTTCTTTATATCAAGCTGCTCCGCCGCAACAAGATATACCTCAAAAAGCCGCGACATCAGGGTTTCGGGTGAAGCGCTTTCGGTATTGCCGACAAAGTTCAGCTTGTTATAGATAAGCTCCGCCAGCGTATCAGTGCCCGCCATGCCCTCGCAGGTGAAAACCGCAAGGTCACACCCGCTGACCCTGCCTGTTTTTATGATAACATCCGACGATTTCTCTGTAATGGCCATAACGTTTTTTATGTTGACATCAAGCGAACTGTCCAGCGGCAGATCTTCAGGCAGACGCGTATGCACATTTTCTTCCATATATAATTATCCTCCTTAACGGCAGAATTATATTCTACAGTGATATCTTGTCCCGATGTGGTTGAATTATGCGGCAGAATATGCTATAATTTTCTCGGGAATGGGACACAACAAACAAGGAGGACCTCATGCTGGACAAACTTACGGAAGAAATGATAAAATACTACCGCGGCGATCCGAAAAGGATACAGCACTTCACGAAAGTGCACGCATTCGCGGCACTTATCGGCAGGCTCGAAGGGCTTCACGGAAAGGAACTTTTCACCCTCGAAGCGGCGGCAATTGTGCATGACATAGGCATAAAGCGCGCGGAAGAACTCTACGGAGAATGCGGCGGCAGGCTTCAGGAGGAATTAGGCCCGCCCATTGCCCGCGAGATGATGCACAAACTCGGATTTGAGCACGACGTCATCGACAGGACGTGTTACATGGTGTCACGACACCACACATACACCGACATCGACGGAACAGATATGCAGATACTCATAGAAGCTGATTTCCTTGTAAATTTCTATGAGGACGGCACGTCCCACGATGGCATCCTTGCGGCATACCGCAATATTTTCCGCACGGAAAGCGGAAAGAGAATTTGCCGTGATATGTTCGGGATTGAATAAAAAATTAGCTCCAGCGCGTTTAGCTCATAATCGCCGCTTCTTATTTCTCTGATCATATGTTTCTTCTTACAGAAAACCCGCTTTGGAATTTTCAAAGCGGGTCTGATTTTAATTGTTTTCGGAAGTTTTCTTTTCTTCCGCGGTGTTACCTTTGAGCAGGTCGCGGATTTCTGTGAGCAGTTCCTCTTCCTTTGTGGGCTTGGGTGGTTCTGCAGGCTTTTCCTCTTCCTTTTTCTTGCCGAGGTCAAGGAGCTTGTTCATTCCCTTAACAAGGAGGAACAGTATCAGCGCCATAATGATGAAATTGACAACTGCCGAGAGGAAAGCACCGTAATTAAATACAACACCATTGACTTCAAACTGACCGCCGATGGCGATACCGTCGCCGTTGCCGCCTGTCAGCAGAGCGATGAGCGGGTTGATAAAGTTGTCGGTGAGGGATGTAACGATGTTCTGGAATGCAGCACCGATGATAACGCCGACAGCCATGCTCATTACATTGCCCTTGAGGGCGAAAGTCTTGAATTCTTCAAAAAACTTCTTCATTTTGTCTGTTTCCTTTCATAGTGCTTTTACACTGATTTTGTCAATAAAATAATATCACAAAAAAGGACATTTGTCAACCGTTTTCAAAGAATACGCTTCAGGTATTCGCCGGTATACGACTGCGGGCATTCTGCTATCTGCTCGGGTGTTCCCGCCGCAACGATGGTTCCGCCTTTGTCGCCGCCCTCCGGGCCGATATCAATGATGTAATCTGCTGTTTTTATTACATCAAGGTTATGCTCAATGACAAGCACCGTGTTTCCGCCGTCGGCAAGCTTGTGTAGAATTTCTATCAGCCTGTGTACGTCGGCGGTGTGAAGTCCCGTTGTTGGCTCATCAAGAATATAAATCGTCCTGCCTGTGGAACGCTTTGAAAGCTCCGTTGCAAGCTTTATGCGCTGCGCTTCGCCGCCAGAAAGCGTTGTGGAGGACTGACCTATTTTTATATATCCCAGCCCCACATCATACAGCGTTTTGAGTTTGTTGTATATCTTCGGGATATTTGCGAAAAACTCGACGCCCTCGGCTACTGTCATATCCAGCACGTCGTAAATATTCTTGCCCTTATAATGAACCTCAAGGGTTTCACGATTGTATCTGTGTCCCTTGCATACTTCGCAGGGAACAAAAATGTCGGGCAGGAAGTGCATTTCGATTTTCA